>JANYLN010000053.1 GCA_025357795.1 Planctomycetota bacterium | reverse complement strand
GAACAGCACTTCCGTACCGCCCGTGGTCACGACCGCCCGCGTATTGCTGACCGGAGCCCCTGAGACGTAGTAGGAATCGCCATTGCTGTCCAGCATCATCAGCTGGGCATTACCATTGGGATCATGTTCGATGTACACTTGGTTATCCGGGCCCTCGGCCGGCGGAATCTGGTTGCCACCATCGCCGGGACCGCCCGAGGAGGCCACGACCTTGACCGCGTCCCACGCATCCGAAGCCGCCTTGGCCTCGGCCGACTCCACCCCGTAGAGTTCCTGGGCACTCTGCACCGTCGCCCGGCGGCAGTCGCTAAAGTCGCTCTGCGAGGTCATATGCACCGTCAAGGCGCGGTAGAAGATCCTCTCGACCTTCTCCCGGCCGATCGCATTGCCCAGCCCCTCCGCCATCAGGTACGCCGCATGGCCCGGGATGGTCGCGTTGACGTGTACACCACCCAGGTCGTCATTCCACGACAGGTTCTGGTACTCGTCCATGGTCGCCGGCGACCAGTCCATGCTCGCATGCGGGTCCGCCAGGTCGCGAAACGGCGGGCCGCTGCGTACCACGTCCTCGCCCATCTTCCAGTCATCGCGGTCAATCATCGCGGCCATGATGTCAGCGAACGCCTCATGCAGCGCGCCTGACTGGAACTCGTACTCGAAGTTGGCGCTGTACTCGATCACCCCGTGCGTGTACTCGTGCGCCAGCACGTCCAGCCCCCGGGCCAGCGACAGGAAGTCCCGGCCGTCGCCCAGCACGATCACCTGCCCCGTCCAGGCGGCATTGTCCCACTTGTCTCCAACATGCACGAACGCGATCGAGTTGAGCGTCTTGCCATCAATGCCGTTGCGGTTGTGCGTGTTCTTGTAGTACTGCGTGATCAGGCGGAAATTGTTCAGCGTGCTGACGCCCGTGGTGTCCCAGCCCGTCGCAGGCGAACTCGACGTGAAGAAGTACGCCGTCATGTTGCTGTCGGGATTCTGCTTCTGGCCGTCGAAGACGATCAGGTTGCTGGTGCCCAGTTCGTTCGGCGGAAGCGGATCGGTCCCGCCGCTGCCATGCAGCGACGTGTCGATCAGGTAATACGAGCCGCCCTGGTACCAGGTCGAGAAGAGGTCCGTGTGGTTCAGCAGGTCCACGCCCGAACCCCCTGCCGCTTCATAGCGGGTGTCGCTCACACGCTGTAAAACGGCGCCGGTCGCGGCGCTTATAAAGAGGTGAAAACGCTCGAATGTACGATACGCCGTCACGTGCCAGGCGAGCCGGGCAATGTCCATGCCATCGACGTGCACGACCAGTTCCGCCGTCGGGTTGCGGGCCTCGCCCAGGTCCGCAGTGGCCTTGTCAATTGCTTGTTGCGCCGTAAGTTGCGGCTGGGTCGTAACGCTCGGCGTGGGCTTGATCCGCCCCTCGACTAGGTAGCTCGCACCCTGCCGATCCAGGTGGACCCAGACCTGCTTGTTCCAGACCGGCAGGCCGTTAAACACCTGTTGGTACTTCACATGCGTCAAACCGAGCGAGTCCGTCTCAGACGTCTTCTGCACGAACTCCTGCCGGGCGTCGTGGATCTTCAGCAGCCCTCGATACTCCTGCAGTGTGTCCAGGCCGTCCTGGGCCGCCGCCGTTGCGACAAACGCCGGGTCCGCAACGCCTACCCGCGACAGGCCTTGCAGCCGATCGGGTGCCCGCAGATTCGATCCCTTGATCGATATCGCCGCCCCGCTGCGGCGGTCGAACTGCACCTGCAGATCAGGCCGGGTCGCCCGTAGGGCCTCCACCGGCCCCGACGGTCCCGCCGCCATCGCCTTAACGATGGCCTGGCCGACCTTTGCCGCCCCCAATGGCCCCCGCTCGCGCTTCCGCTTGGGCGTCGCGGCAACGCCCTGCACCTTGGCCGCCGCGTAATTGGCCGGGGCCTGCCGAATGGCCGCCGCCATCTTCTCCAGATCGACGTTCCCCGCCGGCCTGGACGCCGCCGCCTGCTTGCCCGGCTGCATGGCCCAACTCGTCCCAAACCCCAGCACGATCACAAAGACCGCCGCGACACGCCGCACGCGTACGAGGCCCATGCTCTAACCCTTTCCGCTGACAAACATTAACGGAGGTGCTTCCGACACAACCGAAATCCCGCGCATTCTGGAGGTAAGTTCGTGTGTACCCTTCCTTCTCCTGGTCACCCTGTATTGGAGAGGCGGACCCGCGCAAATACTCTAACAGTCACCTGGGTCATCGGCAAGCAAGAGGGCGCAGCATAATCGAGGCGGGGAACCACTTCCCAAAGCCAGCAGAGAAGCGCCTTTCCTGGCGCCATTTGACGGCCGCGGGCCATACGCGGGCTGGCCGCGACGGTTCCCGCGTAGCACGAGCAGCACTCCATTTCGCCAGGCAAAAGAACCGGGCTATACGCCCCAGTTCTCCGCCAGCATCAGCAGGTCCACCACGTCCACGCTGCCGTCGGCGTCGAGGTCGCAGGTCAGGTCGTAGCCGGGCTGGCCGCGGACCTTGCCCCAGCTGTCCGCCAAGGTCAGCAGATCGACCACATCGACGTTGCCGTCGTGGTCGATATCGCCGGGATAGATCGTCGCAGCCGGCACACTGGCGCTGGCACCGGTCGCCACGTCGGTAAGGGTGATCGTGCAGTCCTGCAGGTTCTCCGTCACAGCGAACGGGATGACGTCCTCCCAGATGCCGCCGGGGGCGACCACGTTGCGCGTCAGGTGCGACATCTCGTTGCCAGCCGCGTCACGGACGACCAACCGCAGGACGTGCCGGCCAGGGGCGGCCAGGTCGGATCGGACGGAGGCACGAATCGTGGCGCGCTGCCTGGCATCGAAGGCCAGGGAATCGATCCGCAGCCCGACAGCCTTGTACGGCAGCAACGCGAAGACGCCGCCCTCCAGTACCGGCTGCATCGTGATGAACTGCGTGCCGTAGCCAAGGTAGAACTGGTTGCGGACGTTGTACACGTGGGCAGGCTGGTCCAGGACCAGGGTCACCTGCGCGCTGGTCTCGCCGGATTGGCCGAACAGCGCGCCGGACGGGTCGTAGTAGCCCGACCAGTCGAAATTCTCCATCTGGCTGTTGACGATACAGGCCAGGTAGACGTTGCTGCCGTCCACGAACCGGGCCTTCTCGAGGTTGTACACGTCGGGGCTGGATTGCGGGTCGGCGTCGAAGCCCTGCAGGACCCGCACCTTGGGAGTCACACCGCCCAAGGCGACCAGGTTCTTGACCAGTTGCCGCACCGCCTTGGCGTCCGGGCTGGACGGATCCAGCCGCTCGGCGGTGTAGTTGCTGCCGCTGCGGCCATAGCGCATGAGCGTCAAGTTCATGTAGACGCTCTTGCCGGCGCCCTGGTTCTTGACGATCAGCACGCACTTGTTCGGATCGCCGCCGGAAATGCCGACGGCATTGCCGTCCGCCGTCTGCACGCCGTTTTCGACCGCATGCCAGCCGACCGAGACCGTCTGGTCAAAGCCGCTGGTCAGGGCCTCGAAGCCGGTCGGCGGGGTTTGCAGGTTGTAACCACCCGTGTAGGCGTCGCTGGAACCGCGGGTGCGCTCGGTCGTGCGGTAGTTGGTCCGCTGGATGCCGAACCAGGCGTCCATCAGGCCGGCGCCCTCGACGATCGAGCGGCGCTTGCCGTGCCCGTCGTAGATGGCCGTCTGGCTGTCGGCGATGACCACACCGCCCGCCTCGGCGAAGGCCTTGACCGCGGCGATCTCCTCGGGGCTCATGGCCATGATGCGCGACAGGATGAGCACCTTGTAATGCTTGCTGATCAGCTCGCCGTTGGCGACCTGCTCATACGAGACGAAGCGCCCTTTCAGGCCGATGTCCTCGAGGGCCTTGAGCCAACCCGTCTGGCCGTAAAGGATCGTCTGGATTGCGCGATCGCCTGACTTGGCGCGGAGCCAGGTGTAGCTGGACGACTCGCTGTCGTACATCCAGGAAACGTGGGCGGAGCGCTGCGAGTAGTACAGGGCGATCTGGCCGTCGTCCGGCTCGCCCTGGCTGAGCAGCTTCGCCAGACCTGAGCGGAACTCCGTGTAGGCCGGTTCGAGGCTCTGGGCGTAACTGGTCAGGCCATAGCCACCCGCAAAGAACTCCGCATTGGACCAGATGATGCTGGCGCGGAAGCCGTAGTGGATCAGGCCGAACCAGAGTCTGTAGCGGTTGCGGGCGGCATTGCCGGTGTCGAACATCGTGATCCAGCGGAAGAGCTTCTCGCCGTACTGGTTGTCCCGAAACGCCCGGGCGTACTCGGGCGAGTTGGACAGGTCGTAGGCCTCGAAACTGCCCATCTTGCGCATCTGCAGCCAGTAGTCGTAGCCGTTGAGCGGGCTGACGGTCTCGCCCCCCTCCCAGCCGATCGGCACCGTCGTGTCGATCGCCCGGGCGGCGTCCACGCACCGCTGCATGGCATTGGCCATCGTCAGTTCCATGTGCCGGCGGAAGTCGGACCAGGGCGAGAAGTTCTTGGCGGCCGTGTCCTGGCTGTACAGCGGGTACTCGCGGTCCCGCATCTCCTGCGTGACGATCAGGGCCGCCTCGCCGTAACGCGGGGCGTTGATCGGATCCGAGAGGTCCGTGAACGACGCGAAGTGCGTCCCCCACTGGGTATTGAGGGCCTCGATCGTGCCGTACTGCCCCTGCAGCCAGATGATGAACTGGCTGATGCAGGTGGAACTCAGGTCATAATCGAATGCGTAATCACGCCGCCCCAGGCCGTACTCGTCAGCAATGTTCCACTGCATGGGGCGCCACTTGCGGGTCGACTGCATGCGCGGCGTGATCGTATTGACCAGTTGATTCAGGCTGGAGGTCGAACTGAGGCTCTGCGGGCGGACCAGGGCCCCGCGCGAGGTCGGATCGTAGTAGGTCTTGGTGGAACCCGACAGCGCCGGCTCGTAGACGTTGTAATTGGGATCGTGCATGGCGTCAGTCATCTCGAACCACTTCTTGTCCTCGATGAAGTCGTGGTTCGGGCGGACGTTGTACAGCGGGCCAAAGAACGTAGCGCTGGAGAAGTTGTAGCCGTTGTTGACCGTCACGTTCCGGTAGATGTGGCCCTGGTCGACGCCGGCCTGCTTGATAGCGTTGAAATAGGCGGTGCTGCTGGCGGCGCCGTCGCCCCAGACGTTGGCATGGTAGTCCTCGTGATCGATCGGGTCGGGCACAAGCTCCCAGTCCTTGCTGGAACCGCTCAGCGTGTCACCGGTGGCGGTCATGCGAGCCGACACGGCGATGCGGTTCAGCATCGTCAGGCCAACGGTCGCCGGGAACGAGAAACTCACCGACGTCTGGCCCGGCAGCGTGAGCGTGCTGACCCGCCGATCGGCGATCCGACTGTAGTTGTCCACCCAGTCGATGGTCACTTCCACCCGGCCGGTGCTGGCGGTGCTGACGGTCGCCTGGCCGGAGATGGCCTGGTTCTTCTCAATCAGGTTGGCGTTGAGTGTGACGGCGGTGCTGCCGACGACCGCCCCCCGGGCCGCCAGCGGACACAGGACGCACAACGTTACCAACAGTGCGCAAAGCCCCCGCCACGGACGCATCGTCTCGCTCATCGCTTCTCTCCCTGAAAGGCCGTGACACCCCACGCTGCCGCTTGGGGTTCGGTAACGCTGCAGCCATCAATTCACCTTGGCAGGCCACCGCGATACAATACATATCATACATGTTTCACGGCGCGCAACCAACCTAAATGCAGGTGGCAAACGGCTCAGATCAGGCTCGACGACCTTCTGGAGGCCCTCTATACCGAAACCAGCGGCCAGCAGGCCCTGGCCTACGTACGAATGCTGTGGGAACAGGACCGCTGGAGCAACTTCTCGTCCTATGCTCAGACTGCCAAAAACGTGGAAAAGACCTTCGTGGAAGGAGGCCGGCATCAGCAGTTGCCCCCGCTGGGGTGGCCCGCGAACGCTGGCGCTCTGGTGGGCGGACGGCCAGCGCACAATCGCCCAGATCCAGGATTGCGTGGCCGCGGAGACATCACCGGCGGGCGTGGACCTCGTACAGTGGTTCCACTTCCTCGCCAAACACGGGTACGCGGGAGCTTGTACCAGGCGGCACGTTGAACGACTGCGGCAACGGCGGGAATGCCCGCCAACAGGCACAAGAACAACAACAGCCGCCGTTGAACACGAATGAAGGGACACGGACAAAACAGCAGGAGCCGGCCAGATGCCGGCTCCTGCTTTATTTTCGCTTGATCGGACGGACACTGCTTACCGCACGGTGATCTCGACCGGCACGTACTTGGTCTCGTCCCCGGTCTGGCTCAGGTAGTCCAACACGCCCTGGAAGCCGCTGCCTATGAAATTCTTCGGGGTGAGTGCGACGGTCCCGGCAGTCAGGCCCTTGACCTGGAAGTTGAAGACCTCGACCGGGCGGTCCAGGCCGAGCGTCCTGTCGTTCGAGCCGATGCTCGGGCCGGCCGTGACCTTGTCGATGCCGCCGCTGGCGGTCGCCGTCCCCGTGCTGACAGCCGGGGTCGTCTGGTTCCAGCCCGACAGGATCGTCACGGGCGCCTGGCTCTGGACGAGGCCGGCCGGGACCGCCCCGATGTTGACGGCGACCGAGAAGATGCCGTTGTTGCGATCGGCGTTAGGACTGGTCTGCTGCACCCAGAAATGCACCGTCGTCGTCTGGTTGACCGTCAGCGTGGTGTCGTCGGCTGTCAGGTAGGCGATGACGCCTTCGCCGCTCTTGGCAGTCGGCGGGGTCGGGCCGCCGCTGGGAGTCTGGGGGTTCGGGTTGATGTTGTCGAAGAGGCCCTTCAATCCCGCCAGCGCCGGAATCCTATTGCCCAGCCAATCGGACAGGATCGGCAGGACCAGCGCCAACGGCAGCCGGAACTGCGTAGTTTTCTTGGCCGGCAGCGCAGCGCGGCGCTGGGCCGGGGTCATGTTGAATGCCTCGTTGTTGAACTGCTGGTGCCGCAGGACGCCCGCACCGATCATACCGCTGGGGGTACCCGCCGGCTGCGTAGCCGTCGCACCAGTTCCGGTGGTTCCGGTGGTTCCGGTCGTACCCGTCGTCCCGGTGGTACCCGTAGTACCCGTGGTCCCAGTCGTCCCAGTCGTACCGGGGAGGCCCGCCAGGAGGCCGTTGAGCGTGCTACTGCTCCCGCCGCTCTGCAGCAACTGCATCATCTGCAGCAGCTGCAGCAGTTGCGCGGTTGAGGGGGTGCTCTGGCCGGTCGTCGTCTGGGCCGAGGCACCCACCGTCGTCAGCAGCGCAACCGCCAAGGCAACACATACCGTGACTATGGACTTGGTTTTCATGCGAGATTTCCTCACCCTATGCGCATCGCTGCTTCGACCCCTAAGGGTGCAGCGAGCATTTAACTATATATACCAACACCGGTGCGTGCGAATGCACCTCTCGAAAAAAGGGGCGATTCAGGAACCGGCCAGCTCCCCAATCCACCGTCACCAGCCTATCCGCCCGGGCCCTGCCTGGCAACAGCGGATAACTCGACTCCTTATTCTGCCTAGGCCCGTAAGCCCTATAATGTTGCGTCAGAATGCCGCGCCGGCGAGTTCGCTCGCGGCCCAACACAGGTATATCGGCCAGGCGAAGCCATCGGACAAGGGACCCTGTTATTCCGGCTGCCGGGCAGGCCAGCCTTGGATCCAGCCGCATGTTCGACCGTGCCCAACGGCATCCCCATGCTCTTGATCGGGCCGGTACAGTAGCATTCCGTCCCCGCCGGCAGGTTCTTTCTGCGGTCCAGCCGTTTGCGTCACGGAGACCTTCGGGTAAGATTGCCGACGCGATGCAGGGACGATCATCGATCGTGCCTGCCGCGCGCTTGGAGAGATGCCCGAGTGGCTGAAGGGGCACGCTTGGAAAGCGTGTGTACCCCGCAAGGGGTACCGTGGGTTCGAATCCCACTCTCTCCGGTGGCTGAGATCCTGACGCCTCTGCCTGATCGGCTGGCGTGATACCGTCCGTTGTTGTCTATCCGCTGTTGCCTGTCCGACCCGCCGACCAACCCTTCCCGCGCCTTGCGGAAGCCAGATCCCCTCCGATAATGGCACGATACGCACGGCCACCACGGCCTCGCGTACAACAGGAATGCATGCCCAAGGAGCCCTTTCGTGATCAGGACTGTCGAACTGAACGGGACATGGCAGCTGCAGAAGGTCGGCGAGCGGTCCAACATTCCGGCCCGCGTGCCAGGCGATGTGCACAACGCCCTGCTGACAGCCAAGAAGATCCCCGACCCCTACTACCGCGACAACGAGAACCGGCTCCAGTGGATCGGCGAGAGCGACTGGGTGTTCCGCCGCACGTTCAAGGTCTCGGCCCCGTTCCTCGACAGCGACCGCGTCCTGCTCCGCTGCGAGGGCCTCGACACCCTGGCCACCGTCCGCATCAACGGCCGGAAGGTCGCCTCCACCGACAACATGTTCCGCACCTGGGAGTGGGACGTCCGCAAACTGCTCCAGCCCGGCAACAACCAGATCGAAGTCGCCTTCGACTCGGTCATGCCCTTCCTCTGCAAGAAACAGAAGGACCACTACCTGCACGACTGGATCTCCGCCTGCGGGGCCGGCCCGTTCGGCTGGGTCCGCAAGGAGGCCTGCAACTTCGGCTGGGACTGGGGCATCAAGGCCGTCACCTGCGGCATCTGGCGCGACATCCAGTTGCTGGCGTTCGATACGGCCAGGCTCACGGACGTGCACATCCTCCAGGAGCACAAGGACGGGACGGTTGACCTGACAGTCCGCGCGACGGCGGAATTCGCCGCCCAGGCGAACCTCAAGGCCCGCGTGACGGTGACGCACAAGGGCAAGCAGATCGCCCAGGCCGAAACGAAGGTCCGCAAGAGCGGCGCCGCCGAATGGGACCTGCGGATCGAAGACCCGCAACTGTGGTGGCCTATCAATATGGGCAGCCAGCCGCTCTACGAAGTGCACGTCGAACTGATCCACGCCGACGGCAAGGTCATCGATACCCAGACCAGGCGGATCGGCCTGCGCACGCTGCGGCTCGATCGTCACAAGGACGAATGGGGCGAGTCGTTCCAGTTTGTTGTCAATGGCGTGCCCTTCTTCGCCAAGGGGGCCAACTGGATCCCCGACGACGGCATCCTCTCTCGCATGACCCCGGCCCGGTACCGCCATCGCGTCGCCGAGGCCGCGGCCGTCAACATGAACATGCTGCGCGTCTGGGGCGGCGGCATCTACGAGGACGAGGCCTTCTACGACGCCTGCGACGAGATGGGCATCACCATCTGGCAGGACTTCATGTTCGCCTGCTCGAGCTACCCCTGCTGGGACGCCGACTTCCGGGCCAGCGTCCAGGCCGAGGCCCGCGACAACGTCCAGCGGATGCGCCACCACCCCTGCATCGCCTTCTGGTGCGGCAACAACGAGATCGAAAATGCGCTCGGATGCGGCGACAAAAAGTTCGAGCAGTCGATGAGCTGGAAGGACTATGCCAAAATCTTCGACGGCGTGCTGCCCAAGGTCATCCAGCAGGTCGATCCCCAACGCGACTACTGGCCCAGCAGCCCCCATAGCCCACGCGGCGACCGCAAGGACTTCAACAACCCGACCTGCGGCGATGCCCACCTCTGGGGCGTCTGGCACGGCGGCCACCCCTTCGAGTGGTACCGTACCTGCGAGCACCGCTTCAACAGCGAGTTCGGCTTCCAGTCCTTCCCCGAGCCCAAGACCGTCTACGGATACACCGCCCCCCAGGACCGCAACATCACCTCCCCGGTCATGGAGCACCACCAACGCAGCGGCATCGGCAACACGACGATCATGCGCTACATGCTCGACTGGTTCCGCCTGCCCGGCAGCTTCGAGATGACCATCTGGGCCAGCCAGATCCTCCAGGGCATGGCGATGAAGTACGCCGTCGAGCACTGGCGCCGCTCGATGCCCCGCGGCATGGGCACACTCTACTGGCAGCTCAATGACACCTGGCCCGTCGCCAGTTGGGCGAGCATCGACTACCACGGCCGCTGGAAGGCCCTGCAGTACATGGCCCGCAAGTTCTTCGCCCCGCTCCTGGTCAGCGGTGTGGAGGACAAGATCAAGAAGACCGTCGACATCCACGTCACCAGCGACCTCCTGCAACCGCTCACAACGAGCCTGCGCTGGCGCATCTGCACGACGGCGGGCCGCATGGTAGGCCGGGGCGACAAGACCATCCGGGCCGCGAAACTCGCCAGCCGAAAGGTCCACACGATCGACATGGCGGACCTGCTGGCCAAATACGGCGCCCACGACCTTCTGATCCACCTCGAGCTGGCCGCCAAGGGCCAGCCGACCTCGACGAACCTGGTGATCTTCGCCCGCCCCAAGCAGATGGACCTGGCGAAAAAGCCCGGCATCACTGCCAAGGTCACCTCCGAGGGCGACCAGAGCTTCGTCGTGACGCTCGAAGCGAAGTCCCCTGCCCCCTGGGCCTGGCTGGAACTGGCCAAGGCCGACGCCACATACTCCGACAACTTCGTCCACCTGCTGCCCGGCAGCAAGGCGAAGATCCTCGTCCGGCCGAACAAGGCCCTCACACTCAAGGAGTTCCGCCAGCAGCTCGTGGTCCGCAGCCTGGTCGATACATATTCGTGAGATTTCCCACGGACGCCGCCCGGGCGCCGCCGTCCGCGTTGAAAGGACCAGGATAGCGCCTCCCGCTCACACAGGGGGCTAGCTGGGTGCCATCGTCCTGCGCTGTTGCAGGACCATGCTGTCGCTCTCGCTAGAGATAATCGGAAAACGCTCTAGCGGCAACTGCCACGCGAGACCCGGCGGACTTCCTGGCCGGCGGCGTCGAAGATCGTCACTTCCATCGGCATCCGGCCGACCGCGTGCGTCGAACAGGACAGACAGGGATCGTAGGCGCGGATGGCGGCCTCGATGCGATTGAGCGCCCCTTCGGTGACGTTGTCGCCGTGGACGTAGGTCTTGGCGACCTCTTCGACGGCCCGGCTCATCGCGTAATTGTTGTTGCCCGTGGCGACGATCAGGTTGACCTTCTCCAATTGCCCATTCTCATCTACCCAGTAGTGGTGCCACAGCGTGCCGCGCGGGGCCTCGATCACGCCCACCCCCTCGTGGTTGGTGATCCGCCCCGCCGCGCGAATGTCCTTGGAGAGGATCTCCGGGTCTTCCAGCAGTTGCTGAGCCCGCTCGACGGCATACAGATCCTCGATCAGCCTGGCATAGTGGAAGTAGAGCGACCCCTCGACGCACCGCCCGTTGTTGATCTTGCGCCACTCCTCGAATTCCTTCTGGGCCAGCGGCGTGGCCAGGCGATCGGCGGCATTGAGTCGGCCAAGGGGTCCTACCCGGTACACCCCATCCGGCCAACCCATCTTGCGATAGAACGGAAATTTCAGATAAGACCACGACTCAACATGCTCGCCGATGTAGTCGAGATACTTGCGCCCGTCGAAGCACTCGAGCTGCTTGCGCTCGGAATCCACCAGGCGGAGTTGGCCATCGTACAACGCGACGGCGTTGTTCCCATCGACCATGCTCAGGTAGCCCGTCGGGAAGGAGGCGAACGTCTCCATCTCCTTCTGATGCTTCGCCATCCAGCCCTTCATCACGCCCATCCCATCCTGAACAAAGCCGATCATGTCGCGAATGTCAGCCAGCATGGCGTCGCGGTCGGCAGGCGAGAGGGCCTTGTTCACGCCCCCCGGCACGGCGAAGTTCGGATGGATGCGCCGATCGCCCACCCGGGCAATGATCTCCTGGCCGAACTTGCGCAGACGAATGGCCTTGAGAGCCAGTTCAGGATTGGCCTGCACGATCCCCACGACGTTGCGGATGGCCGGGTCGGCGTCAAAGCCCAGCAACAGGTCCGGCCCAGCTAACTCGAAAAAGTGCATCGAGTGCGACTGGATCATCTGGCCCATGTGCATCAGCTCGCGGAGCAGCTTCGCAGGCCGCGGCGGCTCGACCCCCAACACCTGGTCGCAGGCCTTCGCCGAGGCCAAGTGGTGGCTGACCGGGCAGATCCCGCAGATGCGCTCGGTGATCAGGGGCATCTCGTAGAAAAGTCGTCCCTCGCAGAACTTCTCAAACCCCCGGAACTCGTTGACGTGGAAGCGAGCCTTCTCCACCTTACCGGCATCGTCCAGATGCACGACGACCTTGGCGTGCCCTTCAATGCGTGTCACGGGTTCGATCGTGATCGTCCGGCCCATGAGAACCTCCTGATCAATGCCAGTCCAGCAACTTGCCCGTCAACTGCGGCTTCTTCCCCTCTACCAGGGACGTCAATACATGGAATATCGCATCCGCCGGCGGCGGGCAGCCGGGCAGGTACACGTCCACCGCCACCACCTGGTCCAGCGGCCGTGCCTCCTGCATCTGGGCAAGCTCCGGATCGTCCGGCACCCGCCCATCCACCGTGCTCTCGCTTTCGATGTAAGCCCGCTTCAAGGCATCGCCCCGGCAACCGCGGTTGCGCATCGTCGGGATGCCGCCGAACACCGCGCAGTCCCCCAGGGCGATCAGGATCTTGCTCCGTTCCCGCATCCGCTTGGCAACGGCCTCCCCGGCGGAATTGTTGACCGCCCCTTCCAGGATGCCCACGTCCACCCCCTGCTCCGACGGGTGCTTCAGGTCGGTGATCGGCGTGGCCGTCAGCGTCGCCAGTTGGATGAGGTTGACCAGCCGCTCGTCAATATCGAGAAACGACATGTGGCAGCCCGCACAGCCAGCCAGCCAGTCGCTCGCAACCGTCACCTTCTTGCTCGTCATGGCCCTACTCCTTGCACTTGCTACACCGCGCGGGAAATCTCGGAGATCGCGTCGTACGAGAGCGCATAGCCCATGCGCGTCGAGAGCTGCAGCAGGGTCTCCCAATCCGCGTGAACGCTCTTGGGCGCCTGGATCAGCGGCGTGACCGGCAGGCTGTGGCCCTCCAGGTTGATCACGTGGCCGGTCTGCTCCGACCAGATGCGGGCCGGCAGGACGACGTCGGCCTGGTCGGTCCAGCGGGATCGGTACGCGGCCTGAACCACCGTAAAGCCCCGCTCGCACCAGCCGTCGGGCTGCCCATTGGGCATGTCGTCGCTGGCCAGCACATACAAGGCATCGCCCTGGACGCGACGATGCGCCAGGCCCAGCCGCATCGCACCGACGGCGTTGGTACCCTTCACCAGCGGGAGGAACTTCACCTTGTTTCGCGGCAAGGCCCGCAGGGCCGCATAGACCGTCGTCGAAAGGCCCGAGGCGTACAGCACCACCGGACGCTCGGCGGCATCCACGCTGTTGCGCAGCTGCGTCAGCCCGCTGGCCCGCAGGTGGTAGATCGACCGCATCCGCTCGAACGGCGAGACGCCGTCATGCGAGATATCCTGCAGGTGCAGATGCACGTGGGCGTACGCCTCCAGATCGGTCGGCGCATCGTTGACGACGATCAGCTTCGCCCCCTGGTCGAACGCCCGCTTGATCATGTAGCCAATGACCTTTTGGTCCGCCAGCGGATCGCCGCCCAGGACCGCGATGCAGTCCGCCTTCGCAACGTCCTGCAGCGTCGCCGGGCTGCCCAGGTCCATCGGAGGCACGTCGCCATACAGCAGCGCGAGTTCCCCGCTGCCCAGCGTGTCATTGAAGAAGCACGTGAACGCCGCCAGCGATTCGTTCGTCAGCCGCGCAGACGCCAGCCCCGCCACAACCTGAGCCTCTTTGAACTTGCCCGCGATCAGCGTCAGGGCACTGTCCCAACTCGTTTCGACGTACTGCTCATCCTTGCGAACCAGAGGCTGGACGATCCGCTGCGGCTGGGGCTCGACGACGTCAAACCGCCCCGTCTTGCACAGCAGCCCGCCATTGCCGCTCGACCAGTTGCCTTCGATGCGCAGCAGTTGGTTATCGCGAGTCACGGCCTCGATCCCGCAACCGACCGCGCAACCCAGGCACGCGGCGTTCGTACGCTTGACCTGCGATTCATGCCCCATAAACGCGCTGTGCCGATCCGCCAGAGCCCCCGTCGGACAGACCTGCAGACACGTGCCGCACTCAACGCAGGAACTCTTGCCGAACGACGAGCCGTCGTCGGCGAAGACCATCGTCCTCGCCCCGCGCTGCATCGCGCCCAGCGTATGGTTCGCGGCGATCTGGCTGCAGGCGCGGATGCACCGCCGGCACAGGATGCACCGGCTGTGCTCCATCACGAAGTACTTGCGCGTGGCGTCCAGCGGCCAGGGCTTGCTCCAGTTGGGCCCGAACTTCCAGGAGTCCAGCCCGTATTCATAGCCCAGCCTCTGCAGCTCGCAATCCGTGTCTTCCGCCGTGCCGCTCATCGAGCAGTACATGCAGTAATGGCTGCGCTCCGAGAACATCATCTGCAGCGTAAAACGCCGCGACGCCTGCACCTTGGGCGTCTCCGTTTGGATGACCAGCCCCTCGGAAATAGGAAACGTGCATGCGGGCTGCAGTGTCCGCTGCTTCTCGATCTCCACCAGGCAGATCCGGCAGGACCCCTCGGGTTTCAGGTGCGGGTGATTGCACAGCCCCGGGATGCGGACCCCGGCGCCCTCCGCGGCCTGCATGACCGTCTGCCCAGGCCGGGCCTGAACCGCCTGTCCGTTGATCGTAACCTTGATCAGAGCCGACTCGCTCATGGTCTGCTCCACGTGAAAGCCAATCTGTCCATTCGATGCACTTCCGTCGTCCCTACGCGAATCCTACTTCCCCGCCTCGGCCGCAACCGCCGGCTTCTCCAGCCCCATCACCTCCAGCCACTCCAGGTCACACCGCAGGCACCGGCTGGCCTCTGCGCGGGCGGCCTCTTCCGACAGCCCCATCTCCACCTCGCGGAAGTTCCGCTCCCGCTGCTCGACGGGCAGCCGCGGGATCGAAGGCCTGCGGGCATCCGCATAAGCCTGCAGATCGTGCATCTGCGGCACGTCGTACCGCTGCGTCACAAACTGCGGCTTGTTGACCTTGCCCGTGCGGACCCACTCATCAACCGCGACCGCCACCAGGTTCCCCTGGGCAATCGCCTGAACGATCGTCGCCGGGCCGCTGACCGCATCGCCCGCCGCAAACACGCCGGGCCGATTCGTCGCATACCCTTCGTTGACCAGGAGCGTCCGCGCGCGCGTCGTCTCGATCTCGCCGAAGTTCATCCACGACAGGTCCGGCGTCTGCCCGATCGCCCGGATGAGGTAATCCAGGTTCAGCGTGTAGGTCTCGCCGAACGCCGCGGGCTTGCGCCGGGCGGTATTGTCGAACTCCACCAGCCGCTGGCGCTGCAACTCCACACCCGTCACGTGCTCCTCGCCCAGGATCGCCACCGGGTTGACCAGCGTGTGGATCCGCACCCCCTCGTGCAGGGCCCCTTCGATCTCTTCCGGCAGGTGCGTCGCCGGCATGTCATCGCCCGCCCGGCGGTACATGACATGGACCTCGCGCGCCCCCAGTCGCAGGGCAACGCGTGACACATCGATCGCCACGTCCCCGCCGCCCACCACGCCGACCCGCTTGTCCTTCAGGTCTGGAATCTTACCCTTGGCCTGCTGGCCCAGGTGCCGCATGCACGATTCCACACACACCTCGCGCAGGAAGTCGATCCCCTGGATCACCCCGATCTTGCCCTCGCCGGGGACGCCCATCGAGCGCCCCTTGTGCGCGCCGATCGCCAGCACGACCGCCTTGTAGCCCATGCGGTCGAAGAGTTCCTCCATCGTGAAGTCCCGCCCCAGCGCCTGGTTGCACAGGATCTCCACCCCGGCCCGCTTCACATTTTCGATCTCGGCAAAGAGCATGTCCCGCGGCAGGCGGTACTCCGGGATCGCCCAACTGAGCATCCCGCCGGGCGTGGGCAGTTTCTCATAGACGGTGACCTTGTAGCCCCGCTGCGCCAGCCGCAGCGCCGCCGTCAGCCCCGCCGGCCCCCCACCGATGACCGCCACCTTGTGTTTCGCCGCCGCCTCCCGCTCCTGCGGTGCGCCGACCGGTTCCGGCGTCCACGGCTTGTTCACCTCGTGATCCGCCATGAATCGCTTGACGTGCCGGACAGCCACGGAGTCGTCGATCTCGCCGCGACGGCACTTGGCCTCGCAGTACGCCGGGCACGCCCGCCCGCAAATCAGCGCGAACGGGTTGCGTTCGCGGTGGATCTTGAGCCCTTCCTCGTATCGCCCCTGGGCAATCATCGCCAGGTACGCCGGCGTATCCACCCCAGCCGGGCAGGTGTTGATGCACTTGGCCCGCACCAGCGGCTTGCACTGGCCCGCCAGGCAAAGTTTCTGGTCGATGTGCGAGAGGAACTCCTCCTCGAAGAACCGCAGCGCCGCCATCACCGGCCCCGGCGTCCGCTGACCCAGGCCGCACAGCGACGAGGTCATCATCTGCTCGCTGATCTCGCGGATCAGGTCGAGGTCCTTACGGACCCCCTTGCCCTCCGTAATCCGCTGCAGGATCTCCAGCAACCGCTGGCCGCCCACCCGGCAGGGCGTGCACTTGCCGCACGACTCCGCCGCCGCAAACGTCAGGAAGTACTTCGCGAACTCGACCATGCAGGTGTCATCGTCGACGACGATCATGCCCCCCGAGCCCATCACCGCTCCGGCATCCTGCAGGCTGTCGAAATCGACCGGCGTATTCAAGCAACTGGCCGGCAGGCACCCTCCCAGCGGCCCTCCCGTCTGCACAGCCTTGAACTGCTTG
>JANYLN010000023.1 GCA_025357795.1 Planctomycetota bacterium | reverse complement strand
GACGGGTCCTTGCGGGCTGGCGGTGGCGGCAAAACCTGCGGCGACACCGCATCCAACAAGGGCAGGCTATCCGCGGTCCGCTGCGGCGCGTCCTGCGAAGGTCGCGTGTCGGACGGCCGAGCAGCATGGGATAGCGCAGCGATATATAGAGTGCACACGAGGCCTGCGGCCAACGACAACAACCAGCCGGGGCGACTCTTACATGTCATCTTGTGTCCCCTGGGTGCCAACTCTCCTCGGATCCATACACCTACAGTATACGGCCGGTCCATCGCCGTAAACCCCCAGGACCGGCCCAGCCGGGCGGATGGACTCGGCTATGGAACCCAGCCTATGATCGTGCATAGCGCCCAAGGAGATGCACCGCGCGCAGGGGACCATGGCCAGACGCATATCGACACTCGTGCTGATCGGCCTGCCGGTGACAGCAGTCACGCTATGGCTTGTCAGCGGACGGGAGATCCACACCCGGTACGCCAGGGTAATCGACGTACAGGTCCGCGACGATCTGTTCGGAGAGACCTTTGTCCAGCACCAGATGGTCCGCGGTCCCATCCTGGGTTACTACGTGGGATTGGACCTGGTGATCCTCGTAGCAATCGCGTGCCTGGCCACCTGGGCCATAACAAGATGGGTGATGCGCCGCCGGGCGCGTCTTTCGGGAGGGCCTTCATGAAACTGCATACCTGGCCAGCCGCCCTGACGGTGTGCCTGGCGCTGGGTGGGGCCGCCAGTGCCTCTGCCACCACGCTTGACGTCAAGGCTAGCGGAACCAAGACCTTCTACGTCGACGAACGCGCCGGGGCCAACCAGGTCATCATCTCCAGCGAGTCGACGATCGAGGACTTCACCAGCGTGGCCAACAAGGTGGCCGGGCAATTCCAGTTGGACCCTAAGCAACTGGAGGGAATCCGCGGACGGTTCAGCATTCACGTGGCGGATATCCAGACGGGCATCGACTTGCGAGACCGCGACCTGCAGACGGCGGACTGGCTGGACGCAACCAGGTACCCGCTGATCGCTGTCGAGGTGGCCCACGCCGAAGACGTGCGGAAGAAAAACGCGAACTCCGCCGAATTGATACTGGTTGGTACGTACAGCCTGCACGGCGTGACACAAGAGATGCGCGTGCCGGCGACACTGATCTACCTGGACGAATCGCCGCAGACCCGGAAACGGGCCAGCGGCGACTTGATCAGCCTGCGGGCCAGCTTCGGGATCAAGCTGTCGGACTTCCACGTGACCGGCCCAAAGACCAGCGAGACGATCGGCCTGAAGGTCGCGGACCTCCAGCGGATTCGCGCATCGCTGTTTGCCTCCAGCGAGCCGCCGCCGGCCCCGTTGGAAAGCCTGGCGCCCACGCCGGCCACGCAGCCGTCCCCAGGCGGACCTGCGACAACCGCACCGTCTCGATCGAACGTCCCGGTCCTGCCGCCGCCCCAGCGGCCGACCGGCCAGTGATTCCCCGGAACCTGCTGGACCATGAATAGAACCTCGAACACGACCCGGCTGATCGTCGGATTGCTGGCGGCATGGCCCCTGCTGGCAGCTGGCTGTGACTCGCCGGCTCGTCGCGACCTCCGGCAGTTTCCGCCGGCCCCGCAGTATGCATCGGACCACCAGTATACGTTGAACGAATTGGTCGAAATGTCGATCTACCACAACCCTACCCTCGACGCCGCCCGCTACAACGTCGAGGCTGCCGAAGGTTTGGTCGATCAGGTCAAGGCGCTCTGGCTGCCGCAGATCCGTTACAACTTCGCGGCCGCCGCGTACGACAACGACCTGAACTACAAGGTGCGAGCCTTCGGGCTGGCGACGATCAACGTCCCCGTGACCGGCGCGTACAATATCAACAATACCGCCTCGCTCACCCAGATCCTGACGACCAGCGGCAAGCGGACCAGCGGGCTCAAGCAGGTCAAGATGTACAGCGAGATCCAGCGGCTGCAGGTGCTGATGCTGCAGGACTGTCTGGCATTCAACGTGGCGAACTTCTACTACCTGGTCTGCCTGACCAACGACGTGGACGCCGTGCTGGAAGACAGCCTGCGGCGAATCCGCGTCTTCCGGCAAGTCGCCCGGGGACTCAACGAGCGAGGCAGCCTCCGGGCCAGCTCGCTGGATACACTGCAGGCGGACTTCCTCGCCCGCCAGCTCGAGCAGTTGCGGATCGTGGCGCAGGCCGGACGCTACCAGTCCTACCAGGCGCTGCGGACCTTCGTCGGCGCGCCCCACGAACAGATCCTGATGCTCCGGGAGGCCTCGCTGCCGCCGGTGCTCCAGGGCCAGCAGGTGCTCGGCCGGGCGGCGACCATCGCCCTGGGCTTTCTGCGCCGGCCCGAAATCCGCCAGGTCGACCTGCTGACACATATCTTCCAGGAGCAGGTGCGTTTCGTGAAGGCCGGCTGGATGCCCGACGTGGCCTTCGCGGGGATCGCCACCGATACCGCGGGCAACCACAACACAATCCTCAACGCCGTCAAGGGACTGATCGGCACCGTGGTAGTGGACGTGCCCATCTACGACCCGGCCCAGCGTGGCCGACTGCGGACGGCCCTGGGGCTCGAACGGGCGAGCCAGGCCTTCCAGCGCCAGGTCGACGACCTGATCGGCCTGGAGATCGATCTGACGCGCACCTGCACCCAACAGTCGCTGGCAATGACGCTCAAATCCCTGCAGAGCAAACAGATCGCCGCCGACCACTACCAGGCGGCGCGACAGGCCTGCAGCCGCGAACTGATCCCGGCCTCGGACGTGGTAATCGCCATCACGCTCGACATGTTCGCCAAACTCGAGTACCTGCAGACGCTGTACGCATACCACTGCGCCCAGGCGAGGCTCAAGCGGGTCACGGCCGACCGGGAGATCCTGCATGTGCAGCAGTAGAACGCCCCGACTAACCGCGCCGCCAGCCCGCCTGGCAATCGTGCTGCTCATGCTGCTCGCGCCCGGTTGCGCGGAAAACAGGGCGGCACGCCGCCCGGCCAGTCGTGCAGCACAAGCGGCAACCACACAGCCGCTCGCCAGCCAGCCGGCGGTCATCTATGACACCACCGTACCCAAACCGGTCGCCCCGCGGGATTTCTTCGAACGTTGGGCGATGAATCGCGGGCCCGATCTGCGACTCGTCGATAGGCTCATGGACAAGCGCACCCCCCTGCCGCCCTTCGATCGGCAGCCGCCGGCGTCGATGCCGGCCGACGCACAGATCGCCCCGGGTGTGCCGCTGCTGGCCGAAGACGACCCGTTCCCCGAACCGCTGCCCCTGCCGCCCAAGGCAGTCTCCACCGACGTAGCCATCGCCCGCTCGACCTACCGCACACGCACGCCCGAGGAGGCGCTCAGCGCGGCGCAGCCATTCATCGATATCGTCCATCGCGACGTCAATATGCGCGGCCAGGCCACCCTGTATGAGACACCGCAGGATCTCTACTTCGGCCTGCTGGACGGCAAGGTCCAGATGGGCATCGCCCACATCTTCGATGCCCTGCTGATCCGCAGCTGGTTCGCCAACTCCCCCGACAACCGGGTGATCCTGCTGTCGTGGGCGCAGCCGGCCAATCCCTACGTCACAGCGATGGACGCCGAGGCGCCGGGTCCCCCCGGCACGGGCATCGCGCTGGTCGTCCCAGCCGGCGCCCCGTACAAGACCTTCGCCGACCTGAAGGGCGCGCGGCTGGCGCTGCCGGCCAACTACGTCGACGCCCCCGGCGCGTTCCTGACGCGCCAATTGCGGGACCTGAACCACCCCCTGGATACACCGTTCTTCGGATCGGTCACGCTGCGGCGATTCAGTAAGGACGCCCTGCTCGACCTGCTCAACTACAAGGCCGACGTCGCATGCGTGGACGAAGACTCGCTGGGCGCGGTGCTTCGCTTCTACGGCCTGGAAAAACAACTGCGCGTCCTGGCCGTCTCACCCCACTACAACATCGACGTGCTGTTTACCAGCAGCAATAACGTCGCCACGCACCGGACACAGATCGAACTGACCCAGCGAATCCTGCTGACGCTGGCCAAAGACCCCGAGGGCCAGGAGGTTCTGTTCTTCTTCGACATCGCCTCCTGGAACAGCTACCGCGAAGGGGACCTCGCCCCGGCCATCGAGCACTTCGACGACTTCGTGCAGTTCTTCCAGCACCCGCCCGCCGACCTGAAGGTCCTGCTGGACCCCCACGCCCCGGTCAACCGCCAGACATATACAAGATATGGCGATGAGTGAGAATGCCTCTCTTCTCTGTTGCCGTCATGCCCCTGACCCGACCGGCTTCAGCCAGACGGCAACGACAGGCCGTTGCTCTCGGCAAAGCGTGTCTGGCAGCGGGCCGAGCAGAAGTAGTACGTGACACCCTCCAGTACGAGCGAGTAGGGGTTGCCCATCCGGCGGACGGTCATGCTGCAGACCGGGTCGATCGCCTGGCCCTTGGAGACCTTCTGGCTGTCATCGCGATCCGGCATCCCGCCCAGGCAAGAACGGACCTCCTCGACCGAGTCGGCCCGTAGGCAAACGCGCGCAATCTGGCGGCAATCGGCGATCTGGAGCGTGCACAGCCGCTCCGAGACAGCCGGCACCGACCGCACCCCGACGGTCAAGTCGCGCAGCCCCAGACCCACCAGCAGTGGCAGCAGCCGGGTATTGCGCGCAACCTCGCCGCACAGCGAGAGGTCCTTGCCGGCCTGACGGGCCTGGCGAACCAGGCTACGCATGACCCGCAGCACGATCGGGTGCTCGGGCTGGTAAAGATCCGCAACGTTGGCGTTGTTCCGCTCGACGGCAAAGAGGTACTGCACCAGGTCGTTGGTGCCGATCCCGGCGAAATCGACGTGCTTGAGCAAGCGGCGAAAGTCCCAGACCGCCGACGGCGTCTCGACCAGCACCCCCTGCTCGAACCGCTCCTGGAAGACCAGCCGCTCGGCGTGCAGGGAGTCGATGGCCTCGCGGACCAGTGTCTGGATGAAGTGCCACTGATCGAGGCTTTCGACCATCGGATACAGGATCCGCAGGCGGTGATTGCCCCGCGCGGCCCGCAGGATCGCCCGGACCTGCGTGATCAGCAGTTCCGGCAAATACCGGCAGACACGGTGGGCCCGCAGGCCCAGGTACGGGTTGTCCTCGTGGCTGGCCGACAGGTATGACACGGGCTTGTCGCCGCCGAGATCGGCCGTGCGAACGGTCACCGGCCGATCCCCGCACAGCTCGAAGAGCCGCCGGTACACGCGAATCTGCTCATCCTCGCTGGGGAAATCCTCGCGGTGCTCCATGAAGATCGTCTCGGTGCGGTAAAGCCCGACGCCTTGGATCTCTCGCCAGTCGAAAGCCTCCAGCTCCCGCGGGTCGACGATACTGACCCATAGCCGCACCGCCGCGTGGTGGCAGCGGATGACCTCGGCCGGCACGCGGACCGCCTCGATGCGGTCGCGCCGTTCCTGCTCATCAGGCTCGATGAGCAGTTCGCCGCGCTGGCCGTCGACCAGCACTCGAGCGCCCTCCGTGGTCTCCAGGACCTCCAACCCCGCGATCCGCACCGCCGGCAGGCCGAACGCCCGCGCCAGGATCGCCCCGTGCGAAAAGCCCGTACCCCGTTCGACCACCAGGGCCCGCACACCCAGTTGTCGCGCCTGCAGCACGATCGAAGGCAACAGCTCGCGGATCGCCAGGATCGGCTGGTTCGCATGGGCCAGTACTTCGGCCAGGTCCTTCGACTCGCTGTGGCGCAGCCGATCCTGCAACTGCATCGCCAGGTCCTTCAGGTCGGCCGCCCGTTCGGCCAGCACCGGGTCCTTCATCGACGCAAAGATCTGCAGCATCTCCTCCGCTACGCGCCCGACCGCGCTGTGGGCCGCCAGCCCCGTCCGCCGAACCATCTCCTCGATCCGGCCGTGAAACTTACGATCGCCCAACATCATCAGGTGAGCGCGGACAATGTCCGCCTCGGCCTGCAGGCTCTCGCCTTCCAGGCGGCTCACGATTCCCTGGAGATTCTCCGCCAGCGAGGCAACCTGCTGGTGAAAGCGCTGCACCTCCGTCTCCGGATCCGCAAAGGAGTGCTGCACATCGGAGTGCGAGTGCTCCGACCAGCCATGCAGGACACTCAGTTGACCTTCGGTCACACCGGGACTGAGGACCTCACATGGGATGATCAGTTCGCACATCACTTCGGGCTCTGCACAACGTAAGTGGTAATCTACCGTGCGATGATAGCGCGGCCGCTTCGCCAGGGTCAATCCGTCGTGATGATAGATCGGATTCTGTTGATGTGTAGCGTCCGGCATCTTGTTTTGGGTGCCATGGTCCTGCGCTGTTGCAGGACCATGCTCTCGCTCCCGCTAGAGATGATACGAAAACGCTCTAGACGACGCGTCCGTCATGCGTTCATAGCGCAAGCCATTGACGCCCAATGGCAACGACGCGCCTCGCCGCAAAGCGCCATCTATCCGCCCCCGGACGTTTCTCGCCTCACTCTGACGACCGGACTCCGCAAACACCCCGCAGAGCATTCAATCGTCTTTGTTCCGCCACATGCCTTGTGCCGGCCGGCGCGGATGCTAGAGTTGCTTCCGATGGAGATACCTATGCTTCCTGAGTTCATTGACGGATTGCCGAACCTCTGCGGCCGGGAAGACCTGATCGCCCAGGCGATGACCAGGAAGCCCCCTATTCTTCAACCCGATGGCAACAGCGACTTCGAACACGCCCGAAGCACCTTCGCGATTGCCCTGCACATGCACCAACCCCTGATTCCCGCCGGCGGGGATGATCTGCGGTCAGCCGCGATCATCAGCAATCTCCAGTACATGCTCGAACACCCCGAGGTCAAGGACAGTCACAACGCCACCGCCTTCGTCCAGTGCTACCAGCGAATGGGCCGGTTCATCCCCGAACTCGTCCGGCAACGCAAACACCCCCGCGTGATGCTCGACTACTCCGGCTGCCTGCTCTACGGCCTGCAGCAGATGGGGCGCAGCGACGTCTTCGATGACCTCCGAACGATCACCTGCGATCCGACCTATCGCCGCTGCGTGGAGTGGCTCGGCTCGGCCTGGGGCCACCCGGTAGCTCCGTCGACACCCGTGCAGGACTACCGGCTGCACGTCCGCGCCTGGCAACACCACTTCGCCACCCTCTTCGGGCTGGAAGCCCTATCTCGGATCCGAGGCTTTTCCCCGGCCGAGATGGCCCTGCCCAACCACCCGGATGTCTGCTACCAGTTCGTCAGGACGCTCAAGGACTGCGGCTACACCTGGGTACTGGTCCAGGAGCACACGGTGGAGCGGCCCGAGGACGGCGGCCCGGTCCTGAACCCGCACATCCCGCACCGCCTCGTCGCCAGAAACTCTCAAGGCCAGACCCTCGCCATCACGGCCATCATCAAGACCCAGGGCAGCGACACAAAACTGGTCGGCCAGATGCAACCCTACTACGAGGCAAAGGGCCTCTCACGCCTGATTCTCGCCGGCCGGTCGCTGCCGCCCCTCGTGATACAGATCGCCGACGGGGAAAACGGCGGCGTGATGATGAACGAGTTTCCGCCCAAGTACCACCAGGCAACGCAGGAGGCGTCCGGGACTGACACGCCGCCGGCAAACGTCACCGAGTACCTGCAGTACCTCCAGCGGATCGGCATCTCCGAAGAGGACCTTCCGCCCGTGCAACCCGTCATGCAGAAGCGGGTCTGGGACCGCTTCGGCGACAGCGGCGGACCGGCGGCCCTGGCCGCCGTCATCGAGGACCTGAAGAAACAGGACGGCCGGTTCCATATGGAAGGCGGCAGTTGGACAAATAACATCTCCTGGGTCCGCGGCTACGACGGAATCCTCGGGCCAATGCAGTCCGTCAGTGCCCTGTTCGCCGAAAAGATCACCGCGGCGGGCGTACCGACGACGGACTCCCGCTACCGAAAGGCCCTGTTTCACCTGCTCCTCGCGCAGACGAGCTGTTTCCGCTATTGGGGCGAAGGCGCCTGGACGGACTACGGCCGCGAACTGTGCAGGCGAGCCCTGGAGATCCTGCGGACAAACCTGGCATAGCCCTTGCACGGAACAACCATCCGTCGCCGCAGAGACGCATTCGGGGTCAAACGGTCTGTGCAAGAACAACACCGCAGTCGTTGTGGCCGTTCGTCCCGGAGGAAAGCCAACAAGTGGCGCCGTTGGTGGCACCCACGCCGTGTCCGGAATGCCCCTCGCCGCTCCCGCCCAAACCCCGCATCCAGCCCAGATTCACGCTGCCACCGCGTGGCCCAGACCTGTTTGGTGGCGCCGTTGGTGGCATACCTCCCGGCTCCACAATCCGCCGTTACCGACCCTCTCGCCCCTCACCCAATCCCCAGCGCACAGCCAACCGCCTCCCGTGTAACCTCCGCCAGCGACCGGAACACCCCCGTCGCCAGTCGGCCGATCTCCTCCGGCGAAACACTCGGCACGGAAAAGACCTTCATCCCCGCCGCCACGCCCGCCCGCACCCCGTGCAAACTATCCTCAAATACCAGGCACCGCCCCGGCTCAGCCTTCAAGCACTCCGCCGCCTTGAGAAACACATCCGGCGCGGGCTTCCCCCGCGCGACCGATTCGCTGCTGATGATAACATCAATGCAGCCGCGGAGTTCCAGCCGCTCCATCGCCCGCTCGATACCCTCCAGGGGCGACCCCGACGCCACCGCCATCGGCGCCAAACCCACCAGCCGCCGGACCAGGCCCACTGCCCCGTCCATAGGCGGGATCTCCGCCGTCGAGTACACGTCAATCAGAGCGCTGCGCATGATCTGCTGGTACCGCTCCACAGGTCCAGCCGGCCTGACGATCCCCCACGCCGTCGCCGCCACGTCCAGGACGCTCATCCCCTTGTACTGCCCCGCCAGATCGCTACTCCAGGCATGGCCCATACTTGCGAGCATCCGCTCTTCCGCCGCCCGCCAGATATGACGGGAATCCACCAGCAGCTCGTCCATATCGAAAATAATGCCGTACATGCCGAACTCAATTCCTGCGGGGAAAATCTGCGAAACCCCCGAACCACTTCAGCGAACAGGCACCGACGCCTCCGTCCCTTCCACCGCCCCAGCCCCCGCCAGCCGCTCCCGCTCAGCAATCGAGCCGGGCGGCGTGTAGCCCAGGTCGCCGCCACCCCGCTTCCAGTAGAAATACACCCCGACCAGACAGATAAGCCCGATAATATGCCAGAAGCCGCTCCAGATATACATCCAGCGGAGCGCATCCTTCATCTGCCCGTTGTTGCTCATGTAGTCCAGGAACCACCCCGACGCCAGCCCCCCCAGCACCGCCATCGCCGAGCGAAACATCGCATTGGCGCTGGAGAACTGCCCATACTTCTCCGGCGGGAACAGCGAGATGTACAGCGGGATCACCGCCGCCTGGAACAATACGTACGGGATCGTGCCCACCCACGTCAGCCACACGAACGACGGGTAGTCCACCAGCCAGTAGAAACACGCAAACTGCACCGGCACCAGCACCGCCAGTGTCAGCAGGCTGGTCCGCAACGCGTGATACCGATCCGACATCCACCCGCCCAGGTACGTCAGACACATCGTCAGCAGCGCGACCTGACCCTTCACGTGCCCGATGTTGTCATACGTAAGTCCCGGCACAGCCAACAGAAAGACCGTGTTGGCCAGCATCCCCGCCCCCACCAGCGCCATCCCTGCACTGTGCAGAAACAGCAGCACGTACACCGGATGTGTGAAACAGTCCCGGAAGTACATCTTCACCTGCGCCACGATCGAGGAATCCGCCTCGGGGTTCTCCACCGGCGGATACTGCCCTTCCTTGACCCGCCAGCACATCATCCCGAAGCCCACCCCGTACAGCACAGCCGCCCCCAGGAAGATCCAGTGCATATGCGTGCCCGCGTACGGGAAGATGTACTCCTGGAAGAACCACTCCGCCAGGATGCCAACCATGCGGAACAGCCCCAAGAACCGGCCCAGAAAGGCTTTAGGCACCACGTCAGCAAACAGGTACCAGTAGACCGACGCAACGAAGTCATTGAAGAAATTGAACGAGATGATCAAAAAACCCAGTAGCGCGATCGTCGCCGCGTACGGCCGAATATACAGCCACTCCGGGAACCGGGACAACTGAAGGAACGCGGAGATCTGCTCGGAGTAACCCAACCCCACCAGGAACAGGCACAGGAACGGAGCCGTGTACGTCATGTAGGGGATCCGCCGCCCCCAGCGGGTTCGTGTCCGGTCGCTGCGGAAACTGATGGCTGGGCAAAGGAATACGATCATGAACTGCGGGATCGTAACCATCAGGATGTTGGTGATCTTGTTGCTGGCCCCGAGCTTGTCCATCAGGTAGACGGGGTAGATGGCCGGCAACACCCGTTCCATCACCGTAAAGCAGAAATCGCCCCACAGCAGCCAGCCAAATAGGACAAACAGGCCCGCCTTGGTGTAGCGAAGGGTGCCGACCCCATAACTGTTCCTGACCTCAGGCGAGGGCTCGGACCCGAACGTAGACATCCGATTTGTCCTCTGCACGTCAGCGCCGCGCCGCCACTTGAGGCAGCACTATCGCTATGCGTACAGATGATACGGCCAAGCCGGCAAACCCACAAGGCAACCTGGCGGCGTACCCGTGCTGAAGCGGTAAGGCTCTCGTGGCACAGGAGTATCAATTGCGCGTCATAGGATCGCAATCTCGCGCTTTTCGTGGAGGCGGACCAGCATGTGGGCCTCGCCCGTGGTAATGGCGATCTTCAGGATCGAGGCAAGCACGGCCGGGAGCGCGTAAAAGCCCAGGATCGTCTTCAAAGGCCCAGGCAAAAAACCAGGGATACCGATCTGCTTCGCCTGCTCCAGACTGACGACCGACAAGCCGGCCAGCATGAAGACCACAGGGACCGCCAGCAGCGAGATGATCGGCAGGCAGGAATAGGCCGCAACCCGTTCGGCCGTCCGGCGGGCTTGGCCGTGGTCGGCGCGGTTCCGCAGCCAGTCACCCAGGATCACACCCCAGACAACCGCCAACCCGACACCCAGAATCGGGATACCCATGGCCAAGGCCAGGGCCAGCGACTCGATCAGGTATAACCCCAGCAATTCCAGTACGTAGCGGCGAACGCGATGGGGCGGACCCGCCAAGGCTCGCAGGTGCCGAGCTAGCGGCAACGCAAACGCCAGCCCCAATAGCAGGTTCAGCAGGATCAGCACAAGTTCGGCGGCATCCAGGCCCAGGAATATCGTCTGTTCCATGGTGGCACTCTCCCTGTATGGTGCCTCGAACCGTGCGGCGGAAAAACCCGCGCCAGCCTACCAATTCTACGCCGAACCGACAGCAGCTGTTCAGTATACCACAACACGCAATTGCGACCCAGGGGCCAAGAAACCCTGCTTGTATACTAGCCGGCAGACTCATAAAATCGCCCCCGTTTCCGGCGGCAATCACAATGATGACAACCTCAACCATTGGCGCAGGCCTGGCACTGGCGACAGCCGTGTTCTGGGGGATCTCGCCGATCTGCTTCGCCAGCGCAGGCCGACGCATCGGCTCGTATCCCGTGGCCCTGCTGCGAGTAGCGATGGCAACGGCCCTGCTGCTGGCGATCCTTCCTGTGTACCAACTGTGCACACACGCCACCCTTTCCCTGCCGATGAACTCGCAATGGTTCTGGCTGTTCCTCTCAGGCGTGACCGGCATGGGGGTAGGCGACCTGCTGGCCTATGAAGCCCTGGCCACGCTGGGTCCCCGGCGGACAACGCAGGTAAATACCCTCGCGCCCATAGCGTCCGTGCTGCTGGCGTGGGTATGGCTGGGCGAAACCTTCGCAGCCCGGACCCTGCTAGGCATGATGGTAGTACTGGCAGCAACGTCTTATGCCGTGCTGGTCCGCTCCAATCAGGACAATTGCGGCCGCGAACCAGGGAAAGTGACGGCCTGGGGGCTGGTCTGTGCGGTCGGCGGAGCGATTCTGATGGGCGTGGGGGCGGTCACAGCGCGGCACGCGTTCAAGATCGCCCCAATCGACCCGCTGCTGGCCACAGCGATCCGTGTGGGCGGGGCGGCTGTGTTCCTGTGGCTGATCGCCGTCGCCCGGCGGGAGGTCGTACAGCTCTGGCGACACATGAACGACACGTCTGTCCGAAACCGCATCCTGCTGGGTACGCTGTTCGGCCCGACGGTCGGAATGATTTGCTATGTATCTTCCCTGAAATTCCTGGAGGCCGGGATCGTCAGCACCCTGGCCTCGGCCTCGCCGCTGGTACTGCTGCCGATCGTATACCTGCGTTACAAGGCAAAGATCGGCTGGGACGTGGTTGCCGCATGCATACTGGCGATCGCGGGAGTAGCGATCATCCAACTGCGGCCGGCGTAGGCTCCGCATTTGATCGCAGATTAATACAATCCAGACCTGC
Organism: Planctomycetota bacterium; assembly: GCA_025357795.1. Taxonomy (GTDB): domain Bacteria; phylum Planctomycetota; class Phycisphaerae; order UBA1845; family JANYLN01; genus JANYLN01. Next base: position 9,215 of record JANYLN010000023.1, on the reverse strand, counting down.
ACTTACGATATACCTATGAGCACCTGGCGACGATTCGCCAGCTGTCAGGCCTGATCGGCGCCCTTGCGGCCTGCCAAGTCAACCCGGAGATAAGCGTAATCCTGCTCGACCCGTAGCGGACCAAAGGCCAGAATGTCCACCAGCGAATAACCCAGCACGCGGAACTCCAGCACCGGCTTGAGCCTATCGATGCGATCCAGATGTATGGCAATCCGCGGCCAGTCGAGGTCGACCGCCCCCTCGGAAGCCTCGCCGACCTTTTGTGCGACCGACTCGCTCTGAACCGCCCGCAGGACCGCCGCCTCGGCCAGCCAGGACGAGATCCGGCCGAGCGTATTACGGCCCTCGATCTGAATGTCCGGGTTGGCGACCAGCACGGCGGTCTTCTTCTCACGGTCCAGGGCAAACTCCCGCGGAACCAACTGCAAGGTCGTCTTGTGACGGAGCGGACCAGTCTTCGTGTCGATTGTCAGCAGAAAATGGCCCGGCACACACTGTAGCGAGAGACTCTCGATGTTCCTGACAGTTGCCGCACGCTTGCGGAGTTCCTCTTCCAGGTACCGGCCGGGAAGCGGCATCCACTGCTGCTTGAGCAAGTTAGGCTGCAGACCTGGGAATCGCTGCGCCAGCTGCTGCAGGACCTGCTCGGGCACCTGTGCCGCCCGACGGGCTAGTTCGTCCTTGAGTTGCCGGGCCAGGCTTTTGAGTTCATCGAATGAGGCCATGGCTTGCGCGTCTCCACAGATCGTACTTGAGCGTGCCTGTCAGATTACATGACACGTTGATCCGCACGGTCAACCTCTGCCGATGCCAGTTCCACCCCCTCGTTGCGTGAGCGAGGTGACAGAAGCTGCGATCGGTGATAAACCGTACTATACAGAAACGGTCGGAATCGGCCACAAGCAAGGAGTGACGAATGACCGGGCCAACACAGACTATCCTGCCCCGCTGGCGGGGCTTCAATCTGCTGGATTTCTTCACAGTCAAGAGCACCGGCGAGACCAGCGAAAACGACTTCCGCTGGATCGCGAACTGGGGCTTCGACTTCGTCCGTCTGCCGATGTGCTACACGCTATGGATCGAGAACGACGACCCCTTCAAGCCCCACGAGCCGATGCTCGCGAAGATCGACCAGGCCATCGACCTGGGTAGCAAGTACGGCATCCACGTCGACCTCAACTTCCACCGCGCACCGGGCTACTCGGTCAACCCGGAGCGCAAGGAACCCTTCAACCTGTGGAAGGACCAGGCCGCCCTCGACGCCTTCTGCTTCCACTGGCAACTGTTCGCGCAGCGCTATCGCGGCATCCCTTCCAGCCGGCTGAGCTTCAACCTGGTCAACGAGCCGAAGAACCCGTCGGCCGAGATGAGCCGGCAGGACCACGAGCGAGTGGTCCGGGCGGCGGTCGCGGCCATCCGTTCGGTCGATCCCGACCGACTGATCATCGTCGATGGGCTGACTTGGGGGAACGATCCACTGCCGGAACTGGCCGATCTGAACGTCGCCCAGAGTTGCCGGTCCTACCTGCCGATGGGCGTAAGCCACTACAAGGCCAGCTGGGTCGATGGGGCCGATAACTACCCACTGCCCGCCTGGCCGAATGGCTGGAACTTCCCTGGCGTCCTCTGGACCCGCGCAACGCTGGAGAGACACTACGCCCAATGGGCCAACCTGGCGGCCCGGGGCGTGGGCGTCCATTGCGGAGAGGGCGGCTGCTACTGTCGCACGCCACACGACGTGTTTCTGGGCTGGTACCGCGATGTGCTGGAGGTGCTGACCACGCTGAACATTGGTTGGGCGCTGTGGAACTTCCGCGGCTCGTTCGGCATCCTCGATTCGCAGCGGACCGATGCCAGCTACGAGGACTGGTACGGCCACCCGCTGGACACCAAGCTGCTGGAACTCCTGCAGCAGTTTTGAGCCGTAGTTAGCCGTCAGCAGTGGCCAACGCCCCAGTTAGGCGGCCTTGGCGAACGCAACTGGCAGGCTTACGCGCGCCCCGCTTCTCACCAAGCGAAAGTCTTTGCAAGTCAAAACATAACGCATATAACCACAAACACTTAAATCACTACGACAGGGCTTGATCCGCAGGCACAGCCCCCCTATCGTATACTACCAAACGGATACCTAACGTCACGATGCCAAAGTCCGGCCTCGTGGCCGCAAGCAAGGCAACTGCCTGTCAACAAGACCCTATGCGCCTCTGGAGTCCGAGAGCTTGGAGATTATACCGTGGTAAAGAATCCTAACGAGTTTGAGTCCCCCAAGGACCCGCCGGCGGCGGATCTGGCGGCGATCGCTTCGGCGGCGGCGCGGGAAAGCATCCCGCAGGACGACAAAGAGCACGCGACTTCGCGGGTCCAGGCCGCCCGAGAAGAGGCGGAGATGAAGGCGGCGATCATGCTGGCCAAGCGGTTCCCCCGCGACGAGTCAGAGGCTTACACCCGGATCATGCGGGCGTGCGATCGGCCGAGCTTCGCGGAGAGCGCCAACTACGCCTTCCCACGTGGCGGCCAGACCGTAACGGGGCCCAGCGTGGACCTGGCGCGGGAACTGGCGCGGATCTGGGGCAACATCCGCTACGGCATGCGGATCGTCAGCGAGGATGACGAGCGGGTCCACCTGAAGGGCTATGCCTACGACCTGGAGAGCAATACCTACGTGGAGTCCGAGGACAAATTCGCCAAGCTCGTCCAGCGCCGCAACCGGGTGACGCGGCAGAGCGAGTGGGTCAAAGCGGACGAGCGGGACCTGCGCGAACTGGTCAACAAGCGCGGGGCGATCTGCGTCCGCAACGCCATCCTGCAGCTGCTGCCATCGGACGTGGTGCAGGACGCGATGGCCCGCTGCCGCGATACCGTGCAGAAGGTCGCCAGGGGTGAGATCCAGCAGGATCGCGACCAGGCGATCCGGAGGTTGGCGCTGGCATTCCACGATATCGGAGTCAACAGCGAGATGATCGCAGGTTACCTCAAGCACCCAATGGAACTGATTACCAACGAGGAGATTGCCGACCTGCGGGCCATCTTCAAGTCCATCCGCGACGGCAACAGCCGACGCGAGGAATACTTCCGGATGCCCGTCTATACCAGCAGCCGCAATGAGTTCCGCGGCCACAACGACGGCAATGACAACAACGATAGGCCCTGGATGCGGCGGCAAGGTGAGCAGGCTCGACCGGAGCCGGCGGAGCGAGGGAGGCCGGATGCAGCTACCGAACAACCCTCCCCGAAGCCGGCTGATCAGGCTCCGTCGCGCTCCGGCCAGCCCCAGCCATGGCAGCAACTCGCCCGGCAGGCCGCGGAGCACTGGGAATCGACCGATCAACCCGCAGTGCTCCGCCGGCTGAACAAGGAGGCCGTCACCCACTACGGCATGCCGCTCAAGCGGCTCGCTCCTGACAAGCTGGCCGACCTGGAGACCCGCGTGGCCAGCGGCGAGGTGACCCTGGAACAGGAGTAACGATCCTTCTCCAAGGCGTTCCGGCCAAGCAGCCTCTGGCAGGACAACTTCAACAGCCTGACCTGCGACATCGATCCGGAGGGCAAGCAGGCTGGAACGCCCGCACGGGTGCCGTCGCCGTTGTCCTCGCGACAACTGCTATCCATTACCGAACCAAGCGGGAATGGTCTGCCGATCACCCTGCCATACAACGACAACCCATGTCGGCCATGCCCGGAATGGAACAGCTCGCCCAAATCCTGAATTTGACGCCGCTTATGTGTATGTATCACCTGTATTACCTGTCGTGGAACTCACGCCGGGAGCCTTGCATTGGCTGGTGGGTTCACGTATTCTGTTACCTGTAAATGAGCGTATCCTGCAGAAATCTACAAATGCGTTGGATATCCGTCAGGCCCATGGTTTGTCACACTTCCTTTATTCCCCTTGTCGTTTGCCCTGCAGGGCCGATGTGTGCGAACCGCTCCAGCCTCAATGCGTTGGCAAAGGCCTACGCGTGATCGAACGGACAGGGAGAAGAATTATGTCGCGAGGTGTTGCCCGTCGGGTGCTGACAGTGGCCAGCGTGGCACTGCTGATCGTCTCGTTTGGCGGTTGCACGAAGCAGACGGCTGTGCCATCGGGCCCGACTCCTGCCGGCAAGGCGGTCAACGTCAACTGCGATGTGAACCTGACCTGGGCGGAGACCAAGGGCGCCACGTCCTACGACGTCTACTTCGGCACGGAGGCCCAGCCGCCCAAGGTCGCCCAAGGCGTGACCAGGGACAAGAAGCAGGACAAGCCGACCTACGTACTGACGACCACCCTCGATCCCGGCAAGACCTACTACTGGAAGATCGTGGCCCGGAACGAACAGGCCAGCACCGAAGGCCCGGTCTGGTCCTTCACGACGACCACCCGCCGCTATGCGACCGTCACCGCCGGCGGCTGGCACAACCTGGCCATGACCACCGACGGCATGATCATCCCGTGGGGCGGCCGCAAGTGTGCCCCGACAGGCAAGGGGTTCCTGGCGACGACGGCCGGCGGCTGGCACAGCCTGGCCCTCAAGGCCGACGGCACGATCATCGCCTGGGGCGACAACAACCGCGGCCAGCTCGACGGCGTCCCGATTGGCAAGGGCTACAAGGCCGTCGCCGCGGGGCTCGTCCACAGCATAGCCATCAAGCCGGACGGCTCCCTGGTTGCATGGGGCTTCAACGAGTCGGGGCAATGCAAGGTCCCGGCCGGCAATATCTACAAGGCCTTGGCGGCTGGGCTGGCCCATAGCCTGGCCCTCAAGGAAGATGGCTCGCTGGTTGCCTGGGGTGACAACGGCTTTGGCCAGTGCAAAGTTCCGGCGGGCAATGATTTCGTCGCCATCGCCGCGGGTCGCTGGCACAACATCGCCCTCAAGACCGACGGCTCGGTCGTCGCCTGGGGCAGCAACAACATGGGCCAGATGAAGAACGCCCCAGCCGACAAGGGTTTTAGGGCGATCGCGGCAGGCGGCTGGCACAGCCTGGCGCTCAAGGCTGATGGCAAGGTCGTCGCCTGGGGCTATGATGGGGACAAGCAGTGCGAGGTGCCCGAGGGCCGCGGCTTTGCCGCGATCGCCGCGGGTGACGGCCACAGCCTGGCGGTGACCACCGGCGGGTCGATCATCGCCTGGGGCAACAGCGGGTTCGGCCAAGGCAAGGCCCCGCCGGAACTCAAGGGCTATACGGCCATCACGGCCGCCGACGAGCAGAACGTCGCCATCAAGGCCGACGGCACGATCGTCAGCTGGGGTAGATTCATCGTCAAGCCGCCACCGGGCACCCTACCCGAGCCGGAGGCCCCCGGCGCCTGGACCCGCGCGATGGACGGCATCGCAGGTATCTTCGGCCACACCCTGACAGCCAAGCAGATCGAAGCCCAACTGAATTCCGGCAAGACCGAGCTGCTGCGTGCGGCCCCGCTTGAGGCGACAGAGAAGAAGGACGCCTTCGATCGGACCTTCCGTCTGGCGGGCCGGGTGCTGGTGCCCGCATCCAAGCCGGCGGGTGAGGGCATGTCGGACAAGACCTACCTCGCGGCGGCCGCCGGAGAGAACTTCGTCGTCGCCATCGGCGCGGATGGTTCGCTGGTCACATGGGGCAAGGAGCTGACGGGCGAATCGACGATCCCGGCCAAGCCATACACGGCCGTGGCCGCGGGCGGCGCACACGCCCTGGCCCTGACAGCCGAGGGCACGATCGTCGCCTGGGGCGACAACACCGCCGGTAAGGCTCCCGAGGGCAGTGGCTTCGTCGTCATTGCCGCGGGCAAGAAGCACAGCCTGGCCCTGCGGGACGACGGCACGATCGTCGCCTGGGGCGACAACACCGCCGGCCAAGCCAAGGCCCCTGAGGGCAGCGGCTTCGTTGCCATCGCCGCCGGGAGCGATTTCAGCCTGGCGCTCAAGGCCGACGGCATGATCGTCGCCTGGGGCGACAACACCGCCAAACAGTGCGACGCACCCGCGGACAAGGGCTTTGTGGCGATCGCGGCCGGCGCCAAGCACGGCGTAGCCCTCAAGGGTGACGGCGCGGTGGCGGCTTGGGGCGATGACAGCGCCGATCAGCTCAATACGCCCGAGGGCAAGGACTTCGTCGCCATCGCCGCCGGGGCTAAGCACAGCCTGGCCCTGAAGATCGATGGGGCCGTCACTGGCTGGGGCGATGAAACCGCGCATAAGATCGACATCCCGTAATGATCGGGACACCCGCGAAGCGCGCAGGCAGGGGATGTAGGCTGCGGCGCGCCGGAGACACCAGAACTACGGCCAGGCGGAGAACGTTCAGATGGCGACAGTCCCGGCATTGGGCAAACAGATTTACACGTGCGGCACGCTCCGCTACACCAAGAGCGGTCTGTTCGTCCTGATGTTCTGGCTGCTGTGGGGCGACTTCTGCTTCACGCTCATGGAGCGGGTGCTGCCGGCGATCTTCCCGCTGTACATGCTGGGCGCGCTGGGGGCCAACAACAAGACAACGGCCCTGCTGATGAGCATCATCCCGAACATCTTCGGGATCTTGGTCGGGCCAGCGGTGAGTTTCAAGAGCGACCGCTTCCGCAGCAAGTGGGGCCGGCGAATCCCGTTCATCATCTGGACAGCACCGGTGCTGGTGCTGGCGCTGGTGGGGCTGGGCTTTTCAGACTTCTTCTTCCGCACCCTGCAGGTCTCAACGCTGCCGGAGCTGGCGCACATCCACCCAATGACGGCGACGCTGATGCTGATCGGCTTTTTCATGATCCTGTTCGCCTTCATGAACGAGTTCGTCAACAGCGTGTACTGGTACCTGTTCGCCGACGTCGTGCCCGAGCAGTTCCTGGGCCGCTTCCTGGCGCTGTTCAGACTGGTGGGTCTGGCCGCGGCCGCGCTTTTCAGCGCGTTCGTCTTCCCCTACGCCGACACCCACATGCACTGGATCTTCCTGGGCGGCGGCCTGCTGTACCTGATAGGCTTTTCGCTGATGTGCTGGCGGGTCAAGGAAGGCGAGTACCCGCCCCCGGACGACCTGGGCGAGAAGCCCAGCGTCTTCAAGCAGGCGAGCGTCTACATCAAGGAATGCTTCGCCGAACCGATCTACATCCTGCTGTTCTTGTACACGATGTGCTATGCCTTGTCGACGACGGCCGGGATCGGCGGCACGATCTTCATGCGCGACGGCCTGCACATCAGCCTGGCGCAGATGGGGGCGGTGGGCGCGGTAGTCAGCATCATCAGCATGCTGTTCCAGTTCCCCTCGGGTTGGCTAGTGGACAAGTTCCACGCCCTGCGAATGATGCTGTTCATGTCGCTGTTCCTGGCGCCCCTGCAGATCGCGATGTTCTTCTGCATGCAGGGCTTCGAGAGCTACATCCTGTTCGAGGGGACGAAGCTGGTGATTTTCGCCCTGTACGGCGCAGCCGGCCTGCCTCTGCTGATGACGATCTTCCCGAAGGACAAGTACGGACAGTACTGCTCGTGCAACGGCATGATGAAGAGCTTGGCGATCCTGCTCGGCGCCGGGTTGGGCGCGGCATTCATCGACATCATGACCCGCAACGGCCAGGACAAGGACGCCTACCGCTGGATGTACATCTGGAACGCGGGATTCCAGGTACTCTGCACGGTCCTGTTGTACATGATCTACGCCCTGTGGAAGAAGCACGGCGGCGACGGCAGCTACGTCGCCCCGGGATCGGCGCTGGCCAAGCAGCGAGAGGCCGAGGGGCGCGAGGCGGTAACGGTGTCGTAAGAGCCCTGCGAGCGGCCGGTTCGTCTGAAACTCATAAAGGGCATCCGCACCGCCGGTGCCCTTCTTTTTTCTGATGCAAGCCTCCGTACCCGGAGACAAACCGGCACCAACCGAGCAAATGGCTGGAGCCAGCCTCCTCTCTTGTATATGATGTGGAATACTGGGTGTGGCTGGCCTCGACATCGCAAGATGCAATCATCTCGGATACAAGTGCTGGCTTGTCGCGGGAGCAGGTTCATGCGCTGCACGTGGGTCATGCTGCTGGCAGGCCTGACACTGTTGTCGCTGCGGGGCTGCACGCCGGGAACCCCGCAGGTCGACATCCAGATCTATTTCGTGCCGCACGACCAGCTCAGCCAATACCATTCGCGCTACGTGCCCGGCAACAACGGATCCGTCTCGATCAACTGGGGCCCGTCCGGCGAAGCCGCCGACGCCATCGTCCTGATCGCCAGCGACACCACCAACCAACTCCAGCGCGACCACGCCATCCGCGAGGAACTCACCCAGTGCCTGGGCCTGCTGAACGACTCCGACTTTTACGCCGACAGCGTCTTTTACCGGGGCGATTCAACCGCAACCAGCTACTCGCCGCTGGACCGTAGCCTCATCGAAATGCTTTACCAGGATGCGGTCACCATCGGCATGGACAGCCAGCAGGCGGCCGCGGCGCTCGCGAACCGGTATAACCAGCAGCAGATCGATTACTTCATGGCCGTCGCCTGCGGGGCCGAGTACGACGCCAGTGACAACGGCATCCACAAGTGGACGCATTCCCCCGCGATCCAGGTGCACGGTTCGCCGACGCCAGCCGATCAGAAGACCCTCCGACAGGTCATCGGCGAGATCAATGAGCTGACCACTGCCATGCAACTGCACCTGATCGACGGGCCTCTGTAAATGGCAGGACGTAGGATGTGCCCCGCCTACCATTTAGCCGGCTCGCTTGCGAGCCGCGTGTTGTTGCCGTTGTTGCTGTTCGTCCCGTAGGGACAGAATGATCGTAGCCCAGCACTCTTTGGGGAAGGTGCTGGGTACTAAGGCCCCCAACAACATACGTTCTTTTCTTTGTTGTCGTTGAGTCCCGCCAGGGACGACTGAAATGCTCCCCCGGCGCATCGGGTCATATGAGGCTCATGATATTCCCGTGGATCGCCTATTATTCGTGAAATAATCGGGAACACCGTACTCCTTTGGCGTAATCCCAAAGACCCCAACAGAACAGGCACCCGTTCCTGGCGTTATATTTTTATAGCCATTCCCGCCCCGCCGACCGCACCTCCCGGCTGCGCCCTGACCGTCTCCTGAACCGTTCGACCATCGCCGTTCCTGCCTCCTTGTCTCCGTTTCTCCCCGCATTCTTGTCTGGCGTGGTTGGTCACCTTGTCAGCTGTTCCGTTGCGCCGTTAGTGGCACCCGCCCCGTATCCGAATTGCCGCTCCCCGGTCCGCCACCACCCGCCCACAGTCAGTCCGGCACCACCTCGCGTCCGTCAAGTGGCGCCGGAA
>JANYLN010000014.1 GCA_025357795.1 Planctomycetota bacterium | reverse complement strand
TCCTTGGCGGCCAGCTGGGCGATAGCGGCGGCGTGCTGCTCTGTCGCCGGCCGGCGATCCTGCTGGCGGATGGCTCCGTACAAGGCCGCGCCGGTCAGAATGACCGAGGAAGCCACCAGCAACAACGTCAGGCGTATTGTGGCTTTCAGGCTAAGTTTTCCGCGTCCCATTGGCTGTCCCGACCCTTGGCGTAACCCTGGTTTCCTATACAGAGCAGTTACGATACGCCGGTGCAGCGGGCAAATGAGACTTAGTAGTGTTCCGATGTGATCTATGTGTATTAGATCTGCGGGCTGGTCGATTATCGGCCCCGCCCCCCTGCCGCCGTCAAGTGCACTCGCCCAGCGGCCAGTCGTGTGAGTCGCCGGGGGCCAACGGCAAGACGGTGACGTCCTGCAGACCACGGAGGGATAGCTCGGACTGGAAGTCGATGGCTGTGCCGGGCAGTTGAGGCCAGGTCCCATAGTGCATTGGGATTGCGCAACCCGGGCGGAGCATCTCGATCGCCAATGCGGCTGCCCGGGGGCCCATCGTGTAGTGCCCGCCGATCGGCAGGGCGACGATTTTCGGGTGGTGCAGCGCGGCGATGAGGCTCATGTCCGAGAAAACGTCGGTATCGCCGGTGTGATAGAAGGTGCAGCTGCCCGGGGCGTTGACTATGTAGCCGGCCGGGTTGCCGGCGTAGGCGGGTTTGCCGGCGACCTGGTAGCTCGACGAGTGCAGGGCCAGGGTCATCGTGACGTCGAAGCCGGCGATGACTTGGGTGCCGCCGATGTTCATCGGGTGGGTCGAGCCCTCGGGCAGTTCGTTTGCGAGGAGCTGGCACAGCTCGACCGCGGCGACCACGGGGCAGTTGAACTGGCGGGCGAGGGCGACGGCATCGCCGACGTGGTCGAAATGGCCGTGGGTCAGTAGGATCAGGTCGAGCCGCTCGGGCTGGCGGAAGCGATCAGGGCAGCTGGGGTTCTCCAGCAGGAACGGATCGATGAGGGCGACCTTGCCCTCGGTGCTTTCCAGGTGAAAGACCGAGTGACCCAGCCAGGTGATTTTCGCACGCGCCATAAAGGGGTCTCCTCGCACAACTGCTTCCCGCACAAGATCATAGCCTGCCGAGCCGCAAGCGAACCAGCCCCGCGAGACATACTGTCGCGCGGGGCTGTCGAGTTTCCGGAACGACTTGCGACTGGGTCAGGGTCAGCCGAGTCGTCAATGCTTACTCGGCAGGAGTGGCCGCGGACTTGCCGTGCCGCCTGGGGGCGTGGGCCGGCTTTTCCAGGATGATGTCGCGGAAGGTCGCCCCGGCTGGGATCATCGGGTAGACATCCTCTTCCGGGTCGACGATCACGTCCAGGACGTACGGGCCATCGGTAGCGAGCATCGTCCGGAAGGCCGCGTGCAGCCTGTGGGGTTCCCAAACGCGTGAGCCGGCGACGCCGTAGGCCTTGGCCAGGGTGACGAAGTCCGGATAGACGCCCGAGCCGTCGGCATTGGCCCAGTCGGGGGTATTGGGGTCAGCCAGGTGGCTTTCGGCGCGGTGGCCCTTGTAGATCAGGTCCTGCCACTGCCGGACCATACCAAGATACTGGTTGTCGATAATCACGGTCTTGACCGGCAGGTTGTAGCGGTGCAGCGTGCTCAGTTCGTGCGCGGTCATGTTGAAAGAGCCGTCGCCATCGATGTTTATGACGAGCCGATCGGGGCAGCCGACCTGGGCGCCCATCGCGGCGGGCAGGCCGAAGCCCATCGTGCCGAGGCCGCTGGAGGAGATGAAGCTGCGCGGGTGTTTGGGCCGGTAGAGCTGCATCGCCCACATCTGGTGCTGCCCTACGCCGGTGATGACGATCGCCTCGCCCCGGACCATTTCGTTAAGCATGGCGATCGCCGACTGGGGCTTGATGACCTGGTCGCAACAAGGGACGGGGAAGGGCCAGCGGGCCTTCCACTGGGTCAGCATTTCGATCCAGGCCCGATAATCGCCCGGTTCAACGCGGGTAATCAGGGAACGCAGCACGACCTGGAGGTCGCAGACGATCGAGATATCGACGGTCTTGATCTTGTTGATTTCACGCGGGTCGATGTCGATGTGGACGATCCGGGCGTGGCGGGCAAACTCGCTGACCTTGCCGGTGACGCGGTCGTCGAAGCGGACGCCGATGGCGAGGACGAGGTCGGCCTCGTTGACGGCGTCGTTGGCATACTTGCTGCCGTGCATGCCCAGGACGTCGAAGCAGAGGGGGTGGTCCGGGGGGACGACACCGACGCCCATAATTGTTGTGACGGCAGGGATTTGTGTCTTGTCCATGAACTGCACAAGCAGTTTGGAGGCATTGGCGCTGATCACGCCGCCGCCGCAGTAGATGACAGGCCGCTTTGCCTGGCGGACGAGGTTGACCACGTGGTCAAGTGTTGCGCCGTTCAGGGTTTGCAACGGGGCGGCGGGCATGGGGTCATCGAGGTCCGGCGGGATGTAATTGCCGTCGGCGTCGATGGCGTACTGCTGCTGGACGTCCTTGGGGAAGTCGATCAGGACGGGGCCGGGCCGGCCGCTGACGGCCAGATGGAAGGCCTCGCGGACGACGTCGGGGATGTCCACGACTCGCTTGATCTGGAACTGGGCCTTGGTGATCGGCTTGCATATATCAACTATTGTCACTTCCTGGAAAGCCATCTTGCCCAGCAGATGCTGGGGCACCTGGCCTGTGATGGCGACGATGGGGATGCTATCGCTGTAAGCATCGGCTATGCCGGTAACCAGGTTCGTGGCACCGGGGCCGGAGGTCGAGAGGCAGACGCCGACTTTGCCGCTGGCCCGGGCGAAGCCTTCGGCCCCGTGGGCGGCCCCTTGCTCGTGTTCGGTGCGGATGCACTTGATGCCAGCTTTGACAAGGACGTCGAAGACTTCGAGGATCGCCCCGCCGGGATAGCCGAAGAGGACATCGACTCCTACGGCGGCGAGGGCGTGGACGAAGATCTCGGCGCCCTTGAGCGGCGTGACGCCGTTGGGGACCTTGACCTGCTCGAAGGGGGCGTTGAACGCACTGCGCTTGTCATCGTAAGTGATGATGTCTTCACGCGTTGCGTTGCTGTCTCGCACGACCTTCGGGAAAAAACGGCTCGATTTCTCCGCCATGATCACCTCTGCGTGATACTGCTTATCGATCCTGCCCGGAAGATATGGAGATCATTGTAGCCGGAATGGACGCCTGATAAAAGCGAAAGATAATGGTCTTGGCTGGCAGCAGTTACGTGGGTGGACGGTATTTGTCGGGGTCGATGGGCTGTGGGGGGTTGCGGCGGGAACGGCTGATTGTGGAGCCGGCGGGTCTGCCACCAACGGCGCCACCAAACAGGTCTGGGCCACTCGAGCGCAGCGTGAAGATGGGCGGGATGCGGGGTTTGGGCTGAGAAGAATTCGCGGAATAGCAGTGCAGATGAATGCGGATAAACAGCGAAACTGAACACCAGCAATGGCCACGACAACGGCCACGCTGAAGCGGGAACTCGAACAGCCTTTCGTCAAACAAAGGCACGGCGCGGGCGCCAGGCCTGGACTACACACTTGGGCCACGGCGACAACATGCGGGTTGGGTGGCGGGGGCGCCGGGGCCGCGGGGGAGGTTGGCTACGGCGAGTTTCATTTCGGCGGGTTTGCCGCCTTCGTAAAGTTCCTGGGCGAGGATTTTGCCATCGGCGTTGACGATGATCGAGGGGCCGCTACATTTGATATAAGCGCGCGACAGCGCTGAGAACGGAGCGAGTTTCGATGAGTCGAGCAGAACAGGTGCATGCAACGACGATCCTGTGCGTCCGGCGGGACGGCCGCGTGGCGATGGGTTCGGACGGACAGGTGACGTTGGGCAATACGATCTTCAAGCACGACGCGATCAAGGTCCGGCGGCTGTCGGGGAACAAGGTGCTGGCGGGGTTTGCGGGGGCGGCGGCGGACGCCTTTGCGCTGCTGGAGCGGTTCGAGAGCAAGCTGCAGGCCTTTCCGGGCAATACGCGGCGGGCGGCGATCGAGTTGGCGAAGGAGTGGCGGACGGACCGGGCGCTACGGCGGCTGGAGGCGATGCTGGCGGTGGCGGACGAGCAGACGAGTTTGATCTTAGGGGGGAGCGGGGACGTGATCGAGCCGAGCGACGGGATCATCGGGATCGGCTCGGGGGGGCCGTTCGCGCTGGCGGCGGCGCGGGCGCTAATGGCACATTCCGCGCTGGCAGCGCCGGAGATCGCGCTGGAGGCGCTCAAGATCGCCGGTGAGATCTGCATCTATACGAACACCAACATTGTGGTGGAGACTCTTTAGATCATGTCCATTACAGAGAATGTAGCTGGGGCCTGGGCGGCGGAGCCGGTGGGGGTCGAGTCGCTGACGCCCAAGCAGATCGTCGAGGCGCTGGACCGCTACATCATCGGGCAGAAGGCGGCGAAGCGGGCGGTGGCGATCGCGGTGCGGAACCGGTGGCGGCGGCTGCGGATCCCGGAGGCGATGCGGAACGACGTTGCGCCCAAGAACATTCTGATGATCGGGCCGACGGGCGTGGGCAAGACGGAGATTGCGCGGCGGATCGCGGGGCTGCTAGCGGCGCCGTTTCTGAAGGTGGAGGCGACGAAGTTCACGGAGGTCGGCTATCACGGCCGGGACGTGGACACGATCGTGCGGGACCTGGTGGAGCTGGCAGCGCGGATGGTGCAGAGCGAGCTGGCGGAGAAGGTGCGGGGGCGGGCGGCGGCGCAGGCGCGGGAGCGGTTGCTGGATGCGCTGCTGCCGGGGCCGCGGTATCCGGATACGGAAGAGGCGCGGCAGCGGCGGCAGCGGACGCTGGAGAAGCTGGGCCAGCAGTTGGACCAGGGGGAGCTGGAGGCGAGCACGGTCGAGATCGAGCTGGAAGAGAAGGCGATGCCGATGGGCATTGCAGCGGTGATGGGCGGGGAGCAGATGGACCCGCAGTTCCAGGAGATGCTGAGCAAGCTGATGCCGAGCCAGCAGAAGAACCGGCGGATGAGCGTGGCGGAGGCGCGGCGGGTGCTGACGGACGCGGAGGCGGAGAAGCTCATCGATCCGGAGCAGGTCAAGCGGCTGGCGGTGGAGCGGGCGGAGCAGACGGGGATCGTGTTTCTGGACGAGCTGGACAAGTTGTGCGGGCCGCCGAACAGTTATGGCCCGGACGTGAGCCGGCAGGGCGTGCAGCGGGACCTGTTGCCGATCGTGGAGGGCAGCACGGTGCAGACGCGGCAGGGGCCGGTGCGGACGGACCACATGCTGTTTATCGCGGCGGGGGCGTTCAACCAGAGCAAGCCGAGCGACCTGATGCCGGAGTTGCAGGGGCGGCTGCCTATCCGGGTGGAGCTGGACGATCTGACGAAGGAAGACTTCGTGCGGATTTTGACAGAGCCGGAGAACGCCCTGACGAAGCAGCAGGCGCTGCTGATGCAGTCGGAGGAGGTGAGCATTACATTTTCGCAGGATGGCATCGAGGCGATGGCGGAGATCGCGTACGAGGTGAACCGCACGAGCGAGAACATCGGGGCGCGGCGGCTGTACACGGTGATGGAGAAGGTTGTCGAGGAACTCTCATTCGAGGCGCCGGACCTGGCGGGGCGGGCGATCACGATCGACGGGGAGTACGTGCGGCAGCGGCTGGCGGAGATCCTGAAGAGCGAGGATCTGCAGAAGTTCATCCTGTAGAGGCGGAGGGGGGGAGCGCGACAGAATCCACGGGTTGTCGTTGGTTACAAGCCCCCTGCGCAGGGGATCGGCCGAAAGGGCGAATCGACCCCGGCATCCTGAACGGGCTGCCGCCCTGCCGAAGGCCCGTCCGCCTGGTACGCCGCCATAGCTTGCTGCGCAGCGGCTTGTACGCTTCACCCCTTCCCAGCCTATCGTGCGTTCGGGGCCGACCCCCTGCTGCGCCCCTCGTTGCACTCGGGGCATCCGCAGGCGGCTTGTAACGGCAACCCGCGGGTCCTGCCACGCACCCGGCAGGGGGACCGCGCGCTTCCTGCGCTGGCGTGTACCACCCTGCCTGCCTTATAGTACGGGGCGGAGAACCGGCTGCGCTGTGCTTTGCAGGGCGGCCGCGTTCCAGAGTCCTGAACCCGGAGATTGCAGTATGTGGACGAAGGCGTACGGCCAGACGGGCAAGAACGTCACGGTGATCGGTTTCGGCGGGATGCGGTTCCCGGAGCCGAAGAATCATGACGGCAGCGCGGAGATCGTGCTGCACGCGTTTGAGCGGGGCATCAACTATTTTGATACGGCGCCGTTCTACTGCGAGGACAACAGCGAACTGATCATGGGGGCGGCGTTCAAGCATATGCCGCGCGAGAAGTATTACTGTTCGACCAAGTGCATGGACGCCGACGGGGGCAAGTTCCGGGCGAGCCTGGAGCGGAGTCTGACGCGGCTGGGGGTCGAGCAGATCGACTTCATGCACGTCTGGTGCATTGTGCGGCCGGGGCAGTGGAAGGAACGGGTGGACGGCGGGGCGGTGGCGGCGGCGTTTCGGGCGAAGGAGGAGGGGCTGGTCGGGCACGTGGTGACGAGCGTACACCTGAACGGCGCGGAGACGTGTGAGCTGCTGGAGGCGGAGCCGCGGTTGGAAGGGTTGACGCTCGGCTACAACGCTCTGAATTTCCCATTCCGGGGCCAGGCGCTGGAGGGGGCGCTGTCGCGGCAGATGGGGGTGGTGACGATGAACCCGCTGGGCGGTGGGGTGATCCCGACGCACGCGGGGCGGCTGGGGTTCCTGCAGGCGCCGGGCGATCGGAGCGTGATCGAGGCGGCGCTGCGGTTTAACATCTCACACCCGGCGATCACCAGCGCGCTGGTGGGCTTCTCGTCGAAGGAGCAGGTTGACCAGGCGGTGGCGGCGGCGGAGGGATTCCGGGGGTACCCGGCCAGCCACATCGAGGCGGTGAAGGGGCAGATCGCCAGCGCGTTCGACGGCTTTTGCACGATGTGCGGGTATTGCGCGGGCTGCCCGGTGGACGTGGCGATCACGAAGTACATGGATAGCTACAACTACTCGATCCTGGGCGAGGGGGACGCGGGCATTACGGACCGGCTCAAATGGCACTGGGGGATGGCGCCGGATGACGCGGAGGCGTGCATCGACTGCGGGGAGTGCGAGGCGAAGTGCACGCAGCATCTGCCGATCCGGGAGCGGTTGCGGCATATCGCGGGGTTGAAGCAGAAATAGGGAAGCGGGACTTGTTGCTGGTTATTTGTAACAGCGGCCACGACAGCCACCGATGAACACGGATCACAACGGCCACGGCCACAGCCGAGGGCGACAGTCCTTCGTCAAACAGAGGTACGGCATGG
>JANYLN010000337.1 GCA_025357795.1 Planctomycetota bacterium | reverse complement strand
CCGCCCGCATCGCCCTGACCACGACTGCCCACTGGCTCGGCGAGCATGCCTTGCCGGAAAAGGTGCGGTTTGTGCTCTTCGATCAATCGGCCTACGAAATATGGTGGAAGGTCTACGAGGAGTTGGCGCGATAGGTGCATAAGCAGGTTTCTGCCCGTTCTCTCAGGACTCCGTCCTGCCCTTACCCGATCTCACTCCGTCGGGCAGGATGGTCCTTGCCGTGCTTGCTCCCAACCTTCTCATCGCTGGCGGCCTGGCCATCCTGCGGCGGCAGGGGTTTGACCAGTTTCGCCTGGCGGTTGGACCGGTGCCACCAGACGAAGCGGACCAGCACCGCGACCGCCACAGCCACCAGCACGCCCACTAGCACGATGTGCTCGGCCTTGACGAACCCGGCGATCACCCGGTCGATGCGGTGCGCCATGTAGTAGCCCACCAGGATGCTCGTCGGCACCGTGATGCACGCCGCCGTGGCATCCACCAGCAGGAACCGCCAGAACTTCACGCCCGTCAGCCCCGCCGTCAGGCACACCGCCGACCGCAGCGCCGGCAGCCACCGGGCGACGATGACGATCTTCAGGCCATGGTTGTGGAACTGCCGCCGGGCCAGCACCAGGTGACGAGGCCGGATCATCGCCCGCATCCACCGCCACCGGAAGATGTGGCTGCGCCAGCGGTACGTGGCCATATACAGCATGACGTCCGCCGACAGGGCCCCCGCCAGCCCGACGACGATCAGCACCCAGAGATTGGCGGACCCATGGCGAGCCAAGTATCCCGCCAGCAGCAGCGGCACCTCTTCCGGCAAGGGCAGACCCAGGCCGCTGAGAATCAGGATCGCGAACAGCGCGATATACGCCCCAATGCCCTCCGTCTGCTCTGCCTGCTCACGCAGATGAACCGCGGAACTCCGCGTGGCCGGGGCGGATGTCGGCGCACTCACCGTCCCGGTCGTCGCCGCGGCCGCGGCCGCGACGGGCGGCAAGGCTTCGCTGGCTGGCTGTGCGAAGGCGCTGCAAACGCCCGTCCACAACGCCAGTCCCACCAGCAGGGCTGCTCTTCTCTTGCACTTACAATTCACAGAGGGCCACTCGTCCCAGGTTATCCAGTGTGCTGCAAACGCGATATTCTAAGGGCGAAACGTCTCCTTGGCGAGGCCCCCGCGCCGAGGCCGTCGTGGGCGGTGAGCCTATCGCATCCAGGGCGGTTACCGCAAGTGCCAGGCCCGCAGGAAACAGGTCTAGTAGGCCGGCTCCGGGGCCTCCTGTGTCGTCGGCCCCGCCCGGAACTTGTCCAACTGCTTCCAATAGAAGGTCTTGGCAGGGTTCAGGTTGATCGCCTTGGCCTCCAGGTGCTCCGCCAGTTGGGCGTTGCCCAGCCGCCAGTAAATCTCCGCCAAAGTGTCCCACATCTCCGGATTCCAGGGCTGCCACTCCAAGGCGCTCTCGACGAGCGTTTTAGCCCGCGGGATCTCGTGATACGGCTCCTGCGGCCTGGTGCCCAGCGCCCACGCCACATGATTGCGGATCTCCACCGCCGCCGGATCGTACGCGATCAACTCCTCAAATAGCGGCAGCGCCTTGACCGTTCCGTTCTTCTTCTCGAACGCCAACGCCTTCTTGTACCGCTCATCCGTATCCGCCTTGCGATTCAGCCCGACGTCGATGCAGACCAGGCGGACTTGGGGCTCAGGAGCGAAAAGGATTTCGCCGTCCGGACGTTTCAGGACTTCGCCGATCCCGGGTCCGGCTCGCGATACCGCCCATAGCCGCTGACCATCCCAAGCGAGTTGCCTGCCGAACCCGCGGACGCCGTCGAGGTCAGCGACCTGGAAGCCCTTGGTCGGCATAGCCCTGATCCGGCCCGACTCGCTGACGTTGCGCAGGCTGGCGATCGGCACCCGCTGTATTTCCTGGACGCGATCCCGATGCGGCCCCTTGCCGACAGTCAGCCAGAGGTAGCCCCCTCCGTCATTGGCCGGTTCCCCCGCGTTCTCCTGCGGGAAGGGCTGGTACATCGTGGCCTTCTGCAGGTCCAGGTAGATACGAAATGGCTGGCTGCCGGACCGGAAGAAGCTGCAAACGCTCACAGGGGCTTCTCCCTCGAAAAGATCGAAGCAGCGAGTGGAACTCACCGGGAACTTCACATCTGCGGGCAGTTGCCAGCCCATCTCTTTCTGGTGGGGCGTCAGTTCCGGGGCGGTCCGAACTCTTTGGAGGATCGGGACCGCCTCCCGGCCGTCTGAGTCCTTCTGATCGACCTGGCACCAAAGCCCCACGCCGTCGTGGCCGATGACCTCAGCACTCGGCAGACTCAGTCTCGTCTTCTCATATCCGCCGGTCGGGTCTATCAGGATCGCTATGCATGGCCCGCCCCGATTCTCAATCACCGAAGGCAGATCCCGAAGGATTACCCAGAGGCCATTGTTCACCCCATCCCATAACGGACCAAGAACAGCATATTGCACATTGCCTTTCTCGTCCGGCTGTGCCAGGTCCGGTAGTGCCGGCCCCAGCGTCGCATGCGCCTCAAACGTCCCAGGCTGACTCGCCGCGGGCCGCGTGGCGGCACCAGTTGCCTGAGACTGTGTCGCCGCAGGTCTGGCCATCTCTTGTGCGAACACAAAGCCCGCCAGGATCGTCAACCAGGCCACGCCTGCTGCCACGCACCGCCTGTTTCCTATGCTCCGCATCGTTTGTCCTCTTAAGGAAGCAGATTTGCTGCACCGCCGCCGCAGGCAGTGTCAGCCGCATCGACTGACCTGTCAACGCCCGCCCCGAGTCGCATGTCGCCATTCCCAGCGCTCCCCACCGACTCGACATCCGCCCCCACCCGCTTTAGCATGTTGCCTACACACTTAAATACGAGGATCGAACATGGCCGACCAAATCCCGGTATACCGTCTTAAGAAACTCGCCAACCTGCCCCCGCTGTCGGCGAATATCACCGCCGCCCCCTGGTGGGACCTGCCGGAATTCGGCCCGCTCCACCTGCTGGGCACCCCGGGCGACCTGCCCGCCTGCAAGACCATCACCAAGGCCTGCTGGGACGATATCTCCATCCGCATCCTCTGGCATTGCGACGACGACGCCATCCGCGCCGTCTACACCAATCGCGACGACCCGCTCTGGTCGGAAGAGGTGGTCGAACTCTTCGTCTGCCCGGGCCGCAACCTCACCGACTACTTCGAGTTCAACTTCAACCCGCTCGGCGCGGTATTCGATGCCCGCATCAGCAACCCCTCGATCATCCGCAACGAGACCTTCAAGCCCGACATCCCCTGGAACTGCGAAGGCCTCACCTGGAAGGTCATAGGCGAGGGCAAGTTCAATAATACCGCCAGCCAGGACAAGTGGTGGGCCGTCGAGGCCAACATCCCCTTCGCCTCGCTGGGGGCCGCCAAGACCCCGAAAATTGGCGAGTACTGGCACGCCAACGTCTTCCGCATCGAACGGACCGAGCCCGTGCAGTACTGCTCCTGGTCGGTGCTGCCCGTCTTCAAGCCGGGTTTCCACCAGGCGGATCGCTTCGGCTCATGGGTATTCGTCGAATAACAACCTGGATCGTCGGCTCTGTGGTCCTCCTGGCGGCCGCCGGCTGCGCGAGCAGTCCGGCCCGGCCCGGCCCGGCCTACCGTCTCAAGAGGGTCGCCAGTCCCCCGTCCGACCTCTCCGCCCGGATCGACCGCGCCCCCTGGACGTGCGTGCCCGACCTCTCCCCCATGACGCTCGTGGGCACCCCCGGTCTGCCGCCGACCGTCCGCACCCGCGTCAAGGCCTGCTGGTCCGACCGGGCGATCCGTATCCTCTGGTACTGCGAGGATTCCGACGTCATCGCCCACTTTTCGGGCCGGGACGAGAAAATCTGGAAGGACGACGTCGTCGAGGTGTTCCTCTGCCCGACCGGCGACCGGACCCGCTACTTCGAGATCAACTTCAACGCCCGCGGGGCCTTATTTGATGCCATGATTCGCAACCCAGCCCTCAAACGCGGGCCCGATTTCGTGTACGATACCTCCTGGAATTGCGCCGGCATCCGCTGGCACGCTGCAGGCCAAGGACGCTTTAGCGGCACCGCCAACCAGGATCGCTGGTGGGCGGTCGAAGCCGAGATCCCCTTCGCCGGGCTGGGCGTAGCGGTTCCAACCCCCGGCGACGCCTGGGTCGCAACGGCCAACCGCATCGACCTCGGCCCGCCGGAGCAGTGGTGTTCCTGGTCCGCCATGCCGGAGCATCGGTATGGCCTTCATCAGTCAGACAGGTTTGGCATATGGATATTCGAACCGTGAAGATGTGTTTCCTGCCGTGGATGGTCCTGCTCTTACTCGCAGGCTGTGCCGACCCGATGCTCCAGAACGTCGAGTCCAGCGGGGCCGCGCGGCCCGCCCCGGCCTCCCAGCCGGCCAAACGTTCCTGGCTGACCAAACCCAAGCCCGCCTCCGCTCAGCCCGAGCAGCAGGGCGATGTCTTCCTGCTGTACCTCTCGGCCATCGGCAAGACCGGCTCGATCCCCCAGAGCCCCTACACGCAGATCGTCCCGCTCAAGAATGTCGCCCCCGCCCGCGCTGTCTACCTGGTCACCTCCCTGACCGAGCCGTCAGGGCAGGGGGGTTCGGGTGATCGGCTCTTCCTGGTCTACACCGACCCCGCCGTGCAGGACTGGGCCGCCAATCTCGCCGTCATGCTCGACGTGCCCGCCAACCAGAACAGCGACTGGGCCCGCGCCGTGACCCGCCTGCTGGCGGTCGCCGGCCCACGCCTCGCCGAACCCGCCGACGCTGAGAAGATCCTCAAGCAGCTCGAGCCCCTCTGTGCCGGTCATCCCGACCCGCAGTACCGCTGGCCCGCCTGCATGTTCGCCGGCCGCCTGCTCGACGAGATCCTGGGCCGTCCCCGCGAGGCCGCCGGCCGCTTCGAACAGGCCTCCGCGATCTCTTTGAGGACGAGTCCCGCCTGGCTGGTCGCCCGTTTTGCCCAGGCCCGCGCCCTACGCGCCGCCGGGGACCGCCCGGCCGCCCGCACGATCGCCGCCGACATCGTCCAGCACGCCGGCCCCAACTTCACCCGTACCCGCGCCTACCGCGAGGCCCAGCAGATGACCCAGGGCAAGTAGGGCCGCTCTCATCCGCCAACAACTGGCACGGTAGCTCCGGCCGTTGCTGTTATCCGTGTCCATTCGTGTGAATCCGTGGCTGTTGTTGCCGTGGTTGTTGTTGTGTGTGTGGAACAGCCGCCCTCGGCTGTGCTGTTGTGGCTGTTGCCGTTCCTCTGTCCTGCCGTTGCCCCTGTCCCCGTGTCTCCTTGTCCCCTCTCGCCCCCCCAAAAAACCAAGGCCCGGTTCCTTTCGGAACCGGGCCTCGGCTGTGTCTTCTTCGGACCGCCTCACGCGATCCGCACTTCTGTGTTACCGGACCTTACTGGCCAGGCTGCTCGGTCGCAGGGACCTCGGGGACCGCTGTCGGCTCCGGCGTCGCGCCGGG
>JANYLN010000322.1 GCA_025357795.1 Planctomycetota bacterium | reverse complement strand
GGGCAAGGTTGTACGCGAAATCTCGGCCGGGGGCTGTGTACTCTGCCTCTGCAGTCGGCACCAGGGTAATCGCATGTCGTGGCACGGGCATCTTGCCCGTGAGTAACACGGGTATCAGGAGCACGATTCTGTCGGCCCTTCAGGCCGCTACGGGCGGGACGCCTGGGATGTTCATGGCCAGGATGGCCATGCCACACGTACATGCGATTGCCCTGGGCCGGGCGCTTGGCGCCACGTCGGGCCAGGCGGCGCAACTGGCGACGACCTGCGGGCGACAGTAGAATGCCGCTTCGCGATCGGAGTGGTTGCGATGGCAGCCGCTGCCCGCAAGGCGGATCTCCGCAAAGGGGGAAAGCCGGTCTGCCGCGTTTCTCCTGGACAGGACACAATGGCGATAGCGATCATACATGATTGGCTGACGGGCATGCGCGGCGGCGAGAAGGTGCTGGCGGCCATGGCCAGCCTGTACCCCCAGGCCGACCTGTTCACGCTGATCCACCTGCCCGGAAGCGTCAGTCCGCAGATCGAGCGCCACCGGATTACCGCCAGTTGGATGAACCGCCTGCCTCGTATCGGGCGGTATTATCGGTACTTGCTGCCGCTGATGCCCCGGGCGGCCGAGTCGCTGGACCTGCGGGCGTATGACTTGGTGCTCTCAAGCAGTCACTGCGTCGCCAAGGGGGTCCGCAAGGCCCCGGGCGCTATCCATATTTGTTACTGTCACTCACCGATGCGGTACGCCTGGTCGCTGGAGGCGGCGTATCGCCAGACGATGGGGCTGGGCGGGCTGGGGCTTCGCCTGTTCCGCCGGTACTTGCGGTCGTGGGATCGTCGTACCGCCGACGGGGTGGACCACTTCCTGGCCAACAGTCACAACGTCGCCGGGCGGATTCGAGACATCTACGGCCGCGAAGCGACCGTCGTCTACCCGCCGGTGGACACGGAGTACTACACGCCGTCTTCCCAGCCGCGCGAGGACTTCTACCTGGTCGTCGGGGCGCTGGCGCCCTACAAGCGGGTGGATCAGGCGGTCGAGGCCTTTCGGCGGATGCCCCAGCGCCGCCTGCTGATCATCGGCTCGGGGCAGATGGCGGCCCTGCGGGAGTCGGCCCCTGTCAACGTGACGTTCCTCGGCTGGCAGAGCGACGAGGTGATCCGAGACCACTACCGCCGGGCCAAGGCGCTGCTCTTTCCCGGCGAAGAGGACTTCGGGATCGTGCCCGTCGAGGCCATGGCGTGCGGCTGCCCGGTGATCGCCTACGGGGCTGGCGGCGCGCTGGAGACCGTCCTGGACGCAACCGCCGACGAGCGCTGCGCGACAGGAGTACATTACCGGACGCAGACCGTCGAAGCCATCGTCGAGGCGCTGCGGACGTTCGAGGCCAGACCGGCCAGCTTCGTCCCCGAGCGGATCGTCCGGCACGCCCGGCAGTTCAGCGGGGCGCGGTTCTGCGAGCAGTACGCCCGACAGGTGGGGCAATTGGCGGGCCCCGCGGCCGGGCCATGGGTGGCGGAAGTATCGGCGGCCGCGGGGTTGGAGCGGTAGACGGATGACGGACTCCTCGCTTCAACAGGAACGCCTTCCGGCCGAGCCGGACGCTGTCGATCGGGCCTCCCCGCACGGCGGATCGGAGACGCTGACGCGTAACAGCCGGGCACTGCTCTGGCGGCACGTCGGTGCGCTGGCGGTGAGCCTGGTGGGCACGCTGGTGCTGCCGCTGCTGCTGGGGGCCGCCGAATGGGGCCGGCTGGCGACGGCGCTGTTTGTCCTGGCGGCGATCGAGGGCGTGCTGGCCAATAACGGCATCAGCGCATACCTGATCCGCTGCCCGAACCTGGACGCCGAGTCCGAGGCCGCCGCCAACACCCTGCAGGTGCTGCTGGGCGCGGTGATCCTGGCGGCGCTGGTGCTGGCGGGCTTGTGTGAACGCCGGCTGACGGGTGAATCGACGTCGCTGGCATGGCTGCTGCCGATGGCGGGCGCGGCCTGCTTCCTGATCAGTTGGAGCGCGGTGCCGGTGGCGCTGCTGGCCAAGCGCATGCAGTTCGGCCGACTGGCGGCGGTGGAACTGTCGGGCACGGTTGCCATGTACATCGCGTGCATTGCCTTGGCGGCGTTGGGCGGCGCAGCCGCGGCGAGTGCGGGCCTGGCGATTCGCGGGCTGGTCATGGCGGTGACATCGCTGCTGTGTGTCCGGCCGGCGAAGTTCTGGGGCCTGCGCCGTGAGAATGTCCGCCAGATCGCCTCGCAGGCGAGCCCCGTGGCCGCCGCGAACCTCGGCGGCTGGTTCGCCGAGTCGATCATGCCGGCCGCGGCGGGCCTGTTCGCCGGGACCAGTGCGGTTGGCTTGTATCGCATCGTCTATACGATCGTGAATTACCCGCGGGTGCTGTCGTACATCCTCGGGCGGGTGTTGTTCAGTATGCTGAGCGTGTCGAAGGTCGATGGCCGACTCAGTCAGCTGACCTGGCGGACGTTCGCCGGTTCGAGCCTGCTGCTGGTGCCGGTGGTGCTGACGATCGCGGCCCTGGCGCCGCTCTACGTGCCCCTGGTGTTCGGCAACAAGCAGTGGCAGGGGCTCGACGTGGTGTTCCTGTTGGCCGGTATCCACTACGCCCTGTACCTGCTGGCCTACATCCCTGGCCAGGCCCTCGTGGCCGCCGGACGCAGCAGGGACTTCGCGGCCTTCTACGGCCTGCACGCCGGCCTGCTGCTGGCCGGGGTGATCGGGTTCGGTTGGGCGATCGGCGGCCCGGTGACGCTTCCGGCCGCCGGGATCGTGGCGTGCGCGGCGAATATACTGCTGCTGGCGCGGTTCCGCCGGGCCTATCCGCAGGGCGCGTCCTCGGCGCCGGTCTGGCGGCAGATCGTGCTGCTCTCGGCCGCGGCGGTGGGCGTCTGGCTGCTGGCGCGGACAACGGGCGCGGTGGCGCTGGGTGCGTGGGTGGTGGCCATCGGCGGGTACTTCCTCTTGGATCGGCCGGCCCGGCTGCTGGCGATGGAATTGGCGAGTGATCTGTTGACGCGGCGGGCCCGGGCGGCCGAACCGGCTCCGGCCCCGCTGACAACCGTAGAAAGGGACTGAGGCGCATATGCAGTGTCCGATTTGCAGCGCGACGGTGGAGGAGAACAAGGTCCTGCAGCGGCACGAGCAGTCTCGGCTGCTGGAGTGCCTGGCGTGCCATATCCAGTTCTGGTTCCCGATGAAGCAGCCCGGCAAGGAGTGGTACGAGAAGTCCGACATCTACGGCGGGCGGGCCTTCGGTGCCAACAAACGCCGCGTCTACTGGAACCACCAGCAACTCCTGGACGAACCGCTGGCCAAGGGCGACCTGATCGACATCGGTTGCGGCACGGGGTCGTTCCTGGCCGCCGCGCAGCAGAAGGGCTACAGCATCACCGGCATCGACTTCGACGCCGAGGCCGTCGAGAAGACCCGCGCGGTCACCGGCTGCAACCGGGTCTTCGTCACGTCCGTCGAGGAGTTCCTTGCCGAATCGCCCCAGCGGTTCGATGTGGCCAGCTTCTTCGAGGTGCTCGAACACCTCGAGGACCCGCGCGCTTTTCTGCTGCAGGTCAAGAAGCTGCTCAAGCCCGGCGGCCACATCGGCGTGACCGTGCCCAACCGCAAACGCTGGCCGCGCGTGCTCAACCTGGCCGGTGTCGACCTGCCGCCGCATCACCTGACCCGCTGGGACACCGCCAGCCTCAAGGCTACCCTCGAGCAGTGCGGCTTTGAGGTGGTGACCCTGCGCGAGCAGTCGATGGACACCCAGAGCGTGCTGAGCTGCCTGTTCTGGATGCTGCCCTACCGGATCCTCTGGCACCGGATGGGTAAGAAACTCTCGCAGAGTCGTTCCTATGCCCAGGCCAAGCCGGCCAACCCGTCAGGGCTTCGCCGCCTGCTGCGTACTGGCCTGATCGCGGGCGTCCGCGGTGCGTACGTGCTGCACCGGCTGGCGCTGATCCCGCTGGCGGCGGTCATCGCGGCCAAACTGCGGGCCGACGGCGTGCCCGGGATGGGTTTGTATGCCTGCGCTCGTGTGAAGAGGTAGACCTATGCAAAGTAACAACCAACAGTGCCCCGCGGCCGGCGGCGACCTGCCCCGGTTCCTGGAAGTCCTGCTGATGCTGGGGATCGTCCTGATCCCGCTGGCGGCCCAGTGGAAGGTCGGTCCCGTGCACGTGACCACCACCCAGATCTTCTTCTCGCTGGTCCTGCTGGGCTGGGTGGCGCTGCGCGGTCTGCCGGGGCTCGTGCGGGAGATCCGGCCGCAAGGCAGCCTGCGGTGGCTGGAGTGGGGGATGCTCGCCTTTGTCCTCGCCGGCGCCGCCAGTGTCTGGGCGGCCCAGAACCGCACGCTCGCGATCAAGGAACTGGTCCAGATCGTCTTCTGCATCGCGATCTATGCCTACGTTCGCAGCAACGCCTTGCGGACCTTCGGGATCGATCGCTATTGCCGCTGGATCGTCTGGGTCGCCGGGGCCGCCGCGTTGCTCGGCGTTGTCCAATACTTCATGTCCCCCCCGACGACCTTCACGATCGTGCTCGGGCGGACCCGGCCCTACCTGACCTTCGGCGACCCGAACAACTTCGCCGCCTACCTGGCCGGGCTGTTGCCGCTGTCCCTGGCGGTCGTCGCCCAGCGGCCCCGGCGCTGGGGCTACATGGCCGCCGTGACCCTGGTGGTCTTTTGCCTGATCTGCACCTGCTCGCGATCCGCCTGGTTAAGCGCGATCGTGGGTAGCCTGGTCCTGCTGCTGATCCGTCGGCGCGAGATGCTCGTCCCTATGGCGATGCTGCTGGCGATCGCGGTAGTCGGTTCGGTCCTCTTCGCCTACGACGTTCGCCACCAGGGCACTGACCGCGGGCTGGCGATCAAGAAAATGCCGAAGTCGGCGGAGACAGGCGAGACAGCATGGGGCCAGGACGCCGAAGCGGCGGCGACCGCCGACGAGGCCGTCGAAGCCACGCCGATCCTTCGCCGCAACACTGACTCGTTCCGCAAGGACCTGGTCCGCCTCGGGCTGACGATGTTCCGCACGAACCCGATCCTGGGCGTGGGCCTGGGCAACTCGGGCGACGTCATGCCGTACTACTTCGAACGCGCGCAGGTCAGCGAAGGGTTCCAGATGGACTACCAGGCCAAGGGGCAGGAGATGACCATCCACTCCATGCCTCTGCAGCTGCTGACCGAGCTGGGGCTGGCCAGCATGACGGTACTGGTGGTCATCGGCGGCATGATCTGGATGTTCGTCCAAGGCTGCCGCCGCGGCCGCCCGCGGGACGCGGCGCTGCTGGCGGGGTTGATCGGGGCCTGCGGCGCGATCCTGGTCGCGACCTGTTTCGGCTGGCTCTTTACACGCGGCCTGTCGGAGATCTTCTTCATCCTGCTCGGGCTGGCGGCGGCACAGGCGAGGAAGACTCCGGCAAGGGAGCTGGCCCCGGCTACGGTCGTGGAGGACGCCGCCTATGCCGCTGCGAATCGCACTTGATGCCCGCCTCTGGGGCCGTACCGGCATCGGCCGGTACCAGGCGGAACTGTCCCGCGCGATGCTGGCGGCCGACAGCGATGTGGAGTTGCTCCTGGCGGGCCTGCCCGCCGACCAGGCGGTATTGCCGCGGACCGCGAGGCACCCGTACAGCTACGGGATCTACTCGCCCGGCGAGCAATTGCTGGGCGGATGGGCCCTGCGCCGTGTGATGGCCCGGGCGGACCTGCTGCACTTTCCGCACTACAATGTGCCGATATTCGCCCCAAGGCCCTACGTCGTGACGGTGCATGACCTGATCCAGTTCAAGTTCCCGCAGGAGTTCGGCCGGCTGAAGGTCGCGATCGCCCGCGGGACCTTGCGGCGGGCGG
>JANYLN010000303.1 GCA_025357795.1 Planctomycetota bacterium | reverse complement strand
CACGGTAGAGCGGCTGCAGGGCGTGGACGGCCAGCGGCAGCAGCAGGCAGGCCAGGCCGATCGCGCCTTCGAGGATGGCATAGGCGCGCAGCGGGCGGTTCGTCCGCTCGCTAAGCCGGCCACCCAGGTAGCCGCCCAGGGCCAAGCCTCCCATGAACGCGCACAGGACGGTCGTGACCGCCAGGGTCGTGTTACCGAGCACGAGCCGCAGCAACCGGGTAAGCGTGGTCTCCAGGATGAGGCTGGCAGCACCCGAGGTCACGAAACAGAGCAGGACCAGCGGCACGATCCAGCGGCCTTGCGGGCGAACCGTTTCCACTTCCTGGCTGCGGGCAGGCCTGGCCCGAACATGACTCGGCATTGTGTGGACACCTTTACAACCGCTCGCGCGACGGACGCCCCCTACCGGACAATCCGAAGCGGCATTATACCGGGTGGCGGCGGATCGGCCAGCCGAGCAGATTCGGCCGGCAGGAGGAGGTGGCGAACAGCCGGGGATCGGTTATTCCACGTCAATTGCCTTGGGGAAGGAGCCCAGGACGTGCAGTTCCAGGCAGTGCGCTTTCACGGCCGGCAGAGCCTTGGTCATGCCTGGGTCCTCGACGTGGCCTTCGGCGTCGGCGAAGAAGTAGTACTCCCAGTTGCGGCGTTTGCTGGGCCGGCTGGTGATGAAGGTCAGGTTGATGCCGTTGTCCTTGAAGACACCAAGCACGTCGGCCAAGGCACCGGCCTTGTGCTGGGCGGTGAACATGATCGCGGACTTGTCCTCGCCGGTGGGGCGGGCCCACTCCCGGCCGATCACGAAAAAGCGAGTGACATTGTTGGGATTATCTTCAATATTGGCGTAGATGGTCTTGAGGCTGTAGAGGTCCGCGGCCAGATGGCTACCGATGGCGGCGGTGTAGGGTTCCTGGGTGGCCATTTCAGCGGCCTTGGAGGAGCTGGCGACGGCGATGGTCTTGCTCATCAGACCGGTGCGGGTCAGCCAGCGCTGGCACTGGGTGAAGACCTCGGGCTTGGAGTAGACCTTGCGGATGTCCTCGACGGGGCAGTTGGCCAGGAGGTTGTGGTGGATCGCCAGGTTGATCTCGGCACAGACCTTCACGTCGGTCTCGACGAAGGCGTCGAGGGTGTCGATGATGCCCCCACCGACGCTATTTTCGATCGGCACGACACCGAAATCGACGTGGCCGCGGGCGACCTCCTCGAAGACCCCGCGGATGTCGCTCACCGACTCGTATTCGACGCTGGAGCCGAACTTGCTAACGGCGGAGAGGTGCGAAAAACTGCCATCGGGGCCGAGGTAGGCGATCCGCAGAGGCTTCTCCAGGGCGAACGAGCCGCTCATCAGTTCGCGCCAGATGGCCTTGAGGGTCTTTTCCAGCAGCGGGCCACGGTTAAGCCGGCAGATCTTCTGCAGGACGGCCTTTTCGCGGTCGGGGGCGTAAATGGGGGCGCCGCCGGCGTTCTTGATCCGGCCAACCTGCACGACGACCTCGGCCCGCTGGTTGAGCAGTTCGACAATCTGGCGGTCCAGATCGTCAATCCGTTTGCGCAGGGGCTCCAGCTGCTCGTTGGTGTCGGGTACTGCCATGCTCGACCTCGCTTGCTCCAGCCACCGACGCGAAATCCGGATGTCAGGTCCTGTCACCCCGCGTGACGGACCGGGCCGGGTACGGCCAAGATATCAAAAGCACCTTTGGGGTGCCAATTGTATTGTGTGCCAATACGAATAACATACGCGGGTATGAGGCGTCGCCGGAAGGCCCGGCCGACGTCCAATCGGCCTTCTTCGCAAGATGGGTACCATGAGTGACGGACAGGACCTGGGGCTGCGGCAGCAGATCTGTGAAATCGGCCACCGGCTATACGAGCGGGGCTATATCAGCGGCAGCGAGGGTAACATCTCGGCATGCCTGGGCAAGAACTGCCTGTGCACGCCGACGCGTGTGAGCAAGGGATTCTTGCAGGCGGAGCAGGTCTCCCTGATCGACATGAAGGGCAAGTTGCTCAACGGCCCGCTGCCGGCCACCAGCGAATACCCGATGCACACGGCCATCTACCAGGCCCAGCCAGCCGCCAAGGCGGTCATCCACGCCCATCCGCCGTATGCGACGGCGCTGGGCGTGGCAGGGATCGCGATACCGACGGACATGCTGTCCGAGGGCATGATGTTCCTGGGCAGCGTGCCGCTGCTGCCGTACGAAACGCCGGGCACGGTCGCGCTGGCGGAGCAGATCTCCAAGGCCTGCCAGTCCACGCAAGTCATCATGATGAAGAACCACGGCGCGCTGGCATGGGCGGACACGCTGGAAGGCGCGTGGATCCTGATGGAAACGATCGAGGCGATGGCGAAGGTCACCTGGCTGGCCAAGACGCTGGGCAAGGTGGACCTGATCCCCGAGGCGAAGCTCGCCGAGCTGCCCCAGTGCAAGAGCCTGGCGGCCGGGCCGGCGCCGGCCAAAGCGAAGAAGTAGGCGCCCGTGGAGCCCGGCTGGAACGGCTGTCCGCTGTGCGGCCTGGTGATTGGGAAGTAGCAGTGCGGAGGGGGCTGCCGTGCACCACAAGGGAACCAAGACGCCTGGCGTGCTGCTGGCGATACTGCTGATCGGGCTGGCAGGCCTGTCCTGCCGGCCGTTCGGCCAGAGGGGCTCGATCCCGCAGGCCTTCCGCTACGACGACTTTTCCGCCAAGAGCGATACACAGCTGGAAAAGCAGATCCTCGCCCTGCTGAACCGCTATGACATCCCGTG
>JANYLN010000300.1 GCA_025357795.1 Planctomycetota bacterium | reverse complement strand
GCACGAGTGGAAGGGGCGGTCCGGGGGGTTCCTGAGGGGGAGCGGGCAGGACGACAAGGGGTAGCAGGCGGAGATAGGAACAGGCGGGTTCCGGGGTCCAAGGAACAACTGCCAGGACGATTCGGCAGCGCAGCCGGCGGCGATGGCCGTTGGTGGGCAGTGGCTGGCTGTTGAACCCTTAGAGGTTCTTTTCGGCGACGTCGATAGCTTTGAACATGCCGGCGGCCTTGTTCATTGTTTCCTCGTACTCGCCTGCGGGGATGGAGTCGGCGACGATGCCGGCGCCGGCCTGGACGTAGGCGTTCCATTTGCCGGGGCCAGCGGGGGTGATGACCATCGTGCGCAGGGCGATACAGGTGTCCATGTTGCCGGCGAAGTCGAAGTAGCCTACGGCGCCGGCGTAGGGGCCGCGGAGGGTCGGCTCGTACTGGTCGATGATCTGCATGGCGCGGACCTTGGGGGCGCCGCTGACTGTGCCGACGGGCAAGGTGGCGCGGAGAGCATCGAAGGCGGTCTTGCCGGGGGCGAGTTTGCCGATCACCTCGCTGGAGATGTGCATCACGTGGCTGTAGCGCTCGACGGACATGATCTCGGTGAGTTTGATGGAGCCGACTTCGGCGACGCGGCCTATGTCATTGCGGCCCAGATCGACGAGCATGACGTGTTCGGCGCGCTCTTTCGGGTCAGCGAGCAGGTCCTGCTCGAGGTGCTTGTCCTCGGCCTCGGTCTTGCCGCGGCGGCGGGTGCCGGCCAGGGGGCGGTTGGTGATTACGCCTTCTTCGACGCGGCACATGATCTCGGGGGAGGAGCCGACCAGGCGGACCTGGGGGCTCTTGAGGTAAAACATGAACGGCGAGGGGTTTACCGCGCGCAGGGCGCGGTAGATGTTGAACGGGTCGGCCGAGGTGGTGGCGTGGAGACGCTGCGAGAGGACGACCTGGAAGATATCGCCTGCGCGGATGTATTCGAGGCAGCCTTCGACCGCCCGCTCGAACTGCTCGCGGGGCATGTTGCTGGTGAACGGGACGGTGGAGGGCTGCGAGGCATCGATGCTGTTGACGACCGTCAGGGCCGGGCGGGAGAGGTCGTCGGCGACCTTGTGGATCTTGTCCCGGGCGGCCTGGTAGCCGGCATCGACGCCCTCGTTGGCGATATCGACGTGGCTGACGATCTTTACGGTCTTGAAGACGTGGTCGAAGATGACCATCGTGTCGTACAGGCCGAAGAGCAGGTCGGGCAGGCCGCGGTCGTCGGGCGGGGAGTTGGGCAGGGGCTCGTAGAAGCGGGCCAGATCGTACGAGGCGTAGCCCACCGCGCCACCCAGGAAGCGGGGCATTCCCGGAAGATGATGCGGGGCATGGCAGTCGGACATGATCCGCTCGAGTTCGGCCAGGGGATCGTCGCAGTCCCGTTCGCGGACGACCTTGTCGCCACGGAGGATGCGGATGTGTTTGCCCTTGGCCACGAAGACTTCGCGGGGGTTGGCACCCAGGAAGGAGTAGCGGGCGATCTTCTCGCCGCCCACCACGCTTTCGAGGATGAAGGCGTGATCGGCGGAGGCGTCCAGCCTGGCAAAGGCCATCACGGGAGTCAGGTTGTCGGATAGCAGTTCGCAGTAGACGGGCACGAGGGTGGCGCCGGTCTGAGCCTGCTCACGGATCTGATCGATGTTGGGGTATATCGCTAACATGGCGGGCCATCGTAGATGTATCCAGGAGTTGCGTCAATGTGAATGGCAGGGCATGGTTTGAGGGTTTGGCCAACGGGGACAACAAGAGCGGCGGCGCGGGAAGATGCAACCAATAACGATTGGCGACGTAGTTAACTCAAAGAGGTGGCCCGCCGGGCCGATATGTTAATACGCGCCGGGTCCGTCGGCATAAGCATTGAAACGGCGGCAACTTGGGGAAACGCATCGGCCTACCCGTTACTTGACGGTGGGTCCGTGCGGCTCTACCATTTGGCGGCACGAAGTGTCAACTTCGCTGTGCAACCACAAGGAGTACGCGAAATGACCTGCCAGCGATGCAAGAA
>JANYLN010000192.1 GCA_025357795.1 Planctomycetota bacterium | reverse complement strand
TCAGAGGCGTTCCATTGCGACGTGCCCACGGCCTTTCGCCTGCCCGCTCCGGGGGAGGAGTTCGACCTGGACCGGTACCCGGTCTTCGCTCCCCTGCCCGACTACCCGACAGGGTTGCCGCCCCGGCCGCGGCTGATCCTTACGCCCGAGCGGATCGAGGCCATTCGCGGCGACATCGAACACGGCCTCCTCAAGGACCTCTGGCCAGCGCTCTGGCTGTCGCATGGGGAGTCCCGCCCGCCGCAGATCGATGCCCAGCCCGCCAGTCGCGAACACTCGTATGCGCTGGTCTGGCAGGCCCTGCGATGGGCGGTCCTGCATGACGAGTCATCGCGGCAGGAGGCGATCGGCTGGCTGGCGGGCTTGAGCGCCCAGCCGATCGGCGACCATCGCGATAGCCTGGTTTGCACGGAGATCCTCTCCGCCATGGCCCTGGCGATGGACTGGATCGGCAAGGACCTGCCTGCGGACACCGCGGCCGGCGCACGACGCTGGATGGCAGCGCAGGCGGCCCAGGTGGCCCGAGCGGCCCAGGCCGGGTGCGTCTGGTGGTCGGACACCTGGCTGCAGAATCACACGATCGTCAACACGTGCGGGATCGGCCTGACCGGGATGGCGCTGGCCGATGCGCCGGAGGAATCGCTTCGCCGGATCGGACTGGACCTGTACCGCCATGCGCTGACCGCCTTCCGCAAGTCGGCCTTCTTTCAGCCGCCCGACGGCAGTACGCCGGAACTGTGCCGCTATGCGTACTTCATGACCGAGTGCCAGTTGACGTTCTTCGAGGCGCTGCGCAGTTTCAGCGGCGAGGATCTCTACGGCGACTTCGCCCGCCGGCGGATCGATTACATCATCCAGCAGATCATCCCGGCCCCGACGGAGGCCGGCGACATCCTCAACTGGGGCGACAACAGCCGCAGCAACTGGCCGCACCCGCCGACGGGGCTGCTGTACTGCCTGGCTCGGCGGTTCCGAGATCCTCTGGCACAAGGGGCGGCGGACTGGCTCGTGCGAAGGGGTGTCGGCATCAGCCGCAACAAGAACTGGCTGATCCCGCTGCACCGCGACCCGTCCCTGGCCCCGGCGGAGTTCCCGCCGAAGGACGGCTCGCTGCCCAGCAGCTACCACGCCCAGGACCAGGGTCTTATCACGCTGCGCAGTGCCTGGACCGAAGACGCTACCATCCTGGGCCTTTTGTGCGGGCCCTTCCAGGGACACCGGATGGAGACGCTCGCCGACAAGGACATGGGCGCCGCCCACCGGCATCCCGATAACGGCTCATTTCAGATTTGTGTAGGAAGCACGTACCTGACCGTCGATCCGGGCTACGAGTATCTCAAGAGCACCGCCAACCACAACACGCTCCTCGTGGACGGGCGGGGCCAGGTCGGCGAGGGCAACACCTGGCTGAACGTGAACAACTGCCTGAACCGGGAGAAAGAGCCGCTGGGCATCGTCGCGTTCGAGGATGCGGGCCCGATGTGCCAGGTGCTGGCGGATGTGACGGGCGCGTACGACCCCGACCTGCAGATCACTCGCTACCAACGGCGGATCGTGTACCAGAGGCCCGACCTGATCGTCATTCACGATCGGATCGAAAGCGCCCTGCCGCACGAGTACCGCTGGCTGCTGCACACGGACCCCGCGGACCGATTCGGCGAGATCCGGTCGGGCTACTGGCGCCTGCAGGCGGCCGGGGCGGGCATGGACATCCTCGTGCTGGCCCCGCGGGCGGAAGCGCTCTGCCACGAGGTCCGGCTGCACCAGATCACCCGCAGCCGGTTCGTGGGCGAGACCCGCCGATTGGATCTGTACAACAGCCCGCCGCACAAGACAGCGGAGTTCGTGGTGGTTCTGAAGATCCTGCGAGGGGAAGACCTTTCCGTCTCGCCGCTGCTGGACCTGTCGCTGCAACAGGGACCCCGCCAGATGCAGTTGCTCGGGCCGGGCCTGAAGCTGGCCTGGCCTGCCGGGAACGACACTGACCAGTAAACGATCGGAATCACGGCGCCAGCCGCCAAACCATGGAGGCATCGGGATCATGACTACGTGCCGCACAACCAGGGTGTTCCTTGCAGTCTGCGTGCTACTGATGGCCCCAGCCGGTTCGGCCTTTGCCGGCGCCGTCTGCGGGTCGACCCCGACCGGCGCCGCCGCCACGCAGCCGGCCGTAAGTCCCCTGCGACACGGCACCGACCTGATGCTGCAATCGGCCGACCACGCCGAGACCTTGCTGCCGCAGATGGCCGCCGCCGCCGACGAGGTCGCCAAGCGTTGGATCGAGGGGGCGGAGTTGTTCGCCGGGGGCGATAACGCCTTTTCCGACGAGGCGTTCTACCGGGCAGGCGGCCTGATCGCGATGCGGCGGATCGCGGCGCACAAGGAGAAATTCAGCGGCCGGCAGATGCCCTGGGACGACGTGCCACCGGAGTCCATCGTCTTGTACGGCCTGCTCCACAACGTGGACGCCAGCATGGTCGTGTTCGACGATCTGGGCTATCTGACCGATCCGAAGCACACGGTAGTCTTCTTCGGCTCGAAGGCCTGGCCCGTCTCGCGGAAGATCCAGAAGATCCTGCAGAAACACCTGCCGCCCGACAAGGTCTTTTTCATCGACACGCAGTTGCCCGTGGACACTCGCCTCAAGACCGCCGACGGGACGATTTACGGGGATTACACCGCCGCGGCCACCGCGGTGCACTTGTGGGCGTTCACGGCCGAGGTGGTCGCCGCATGCACCCGCCAGGGAAAAATGCCCGGGATCTGGCCTAGCGCCATGATCCCCAAGTACGAGGTCTGGGAGAAGAAGTACGAGAAGATCCGGTTCCACGACGACTTCACCATCAAGCCCATCGCCGCCGGCGTGCTGGGCGGCAAGTACCTGGCGATTCTGCGGGAGCAGCTCAAGGCCTGCCCGGCCTCGCAGGATGCCGTCGTGGCCGCGGCCAGCCGATTGACCGCCGTGCCGCCCGACAAGTCCGTCTACGTCATGGTCGACTCTCACCTGCTGGCGGGAGAAGCGAACCTGCCGGCGGACTTGGCCAACTGGTTACTGGTGCAGCGGAGCTGGCGCTGGAGGCTCGCGGCGCCGACCCTCGAAAAGGGGGACGGCATCCTCTGGCTGGGCTACCTCCACTGGCCGCAGAAGGATCTCCAGAAGGCATACGAGCAGAACACCGTCGCGGCCATCTGCGTGGAAGGCCCCGACGAACAGACCGCCAGTCGCCCGAACGTGGCGTGGGTCCCCGCCCCCTGGAAGTACCCGGATGCCTTCGTGGAGATCGCCGATTACCCGCTCAAGGCCTGCCCGACCAGCGGCGTCATCCAGGCAACGATGTTCTGGGGCCTGCTGGGGGAGGTGATGCAGGCCAGGACGCCAGCGAGTCAGCCGCTGCGCTGAAACAGTGCTATACAAGGGGCTCCCGGCGAACGCCGCACCTCTCGCACTCTTTCAACCGATTATCGAATCTACATCCGGCGAGCCAATAAAATGGTGGGCTCCAAAGGGATCGGCACGGGCCTGCGGGCCATTCCGCCCCGTGGGGCGCCTGACGTGTCAGCTACGGACTACTACAAAACCATGGCCGGCTTGGAGCGTATGGCTCCAGCCGGCCCGCAGCGGAATCTGTCGGGTATCGAAAGGGCCGCAACAGCCGTCGGGTGCATCGGCTGTTGCGGCCGGATGAGTGCTTAGATCACCGCGCCTACCACTTCCATCACCGGGCGACGGCGGCGACGGCGGCGTACGGTCTGGCTCTGGGCGTTCGGGTCGCGCGGTTCGGCGGTTGTAATGATCTCGAGGGTCTCGCGAAGGTCGTTGGCGAACAGGTCCGCCTTGACCTCGTTCCACAGCCCGTCGGTACGGGCGAAGATCCCGCCAGCCAGCATGACATTCATCTCGGGGCACGGATCGACGTGGCGGATGTTGTCGATCAGACCGCGAATCGCCGCCGTGTCTTCCGGGCGCGTGCCGTAGACGATCAGCACGTCGGGCCGGTGCAGCCCCACCAGCATGAGGACCTCGTCATCCGGCACGCCGCCACCCAGGAAGTAGATCTCCCAGCCGCGGGCCTCCAGCATGTCGCAGATCATCTGGGCGCCCAGTTCCTCCTGCTCGTGCGGGGCGCACAGCAGGAGCGCCTTCTTCCCATTGGCCGGGACGGTCGCCAGCAACGCCTGCAGCTGGTCGGCGATCATCCGGTTGATCCGGGTCGCCAACTGCTCGGTCGCCTTGTTGATGCGGTCGTCCTTCCAGAGCCGCTCGACGTGCTCCATGGCGGTCCACAGGAGATTCTCATACAGGTCGGCCGGCTGCGCGCCCTGGGCAAGAGCCTGATGGATGATCGCCCGGCATACCCGACGGTTGCCAGCCAGAAGGTTTTCTGTATACGCCCTGTCTAGATTCTCAGTGACCATACCCATTCTCCTGCAAGACCGCGCCAATGTACCCAGATTACCGCCCGGACTGCCTTTTCGTGTCAACTTAGCGAACTTAGGTAAGATAGGTAAAGTTGACACCCTTAATATTCGGCGGGGCGGCTCGGTTTTCTTTAGCCCTTGAGCGGGTTGTCCGGGCCGGCTTGGCGTCCCGGGAGACGCCGGTATCGTCAAGACATGATTACAGCAAGACTTGCGCGTTGTTCCGCCATGGCCAAAAAAAGTGGCTCTCCGGCCATGATTGGCTCACAAGGAAGACTACGACTGTCGCATTCGTCCCATAATAGCGGCCTCGCGGAAGGATCATCGATTTGCCTGCCCTCCAACCAACCGAATGGGTCCGATCGCCACAAGAATCCCCGGCCGGAATCGGTATGATATCCCGCCAAGCGGCAGGCCGATCTGGCGGTCGACGGTCCACGCCAACACCGTCTTCATGAAACAGAATCAGGAAGAATCCGAATGGCTGGCAAGGTCTGGACGAACAGCAACGGTTTCGACATCTCCCCGGCCGTCCGCAAGCGGGTCCTCAAGGCCCTCCGCGCCGCCGCCACCTGGTGCGCCGCCAACCAGATCCGGCATGAATGGCCCAACTGGGATAACAACTTCGGCAAGTTCACCGGCGGGGTCGCGGCCAATACGGGCAAGGTCGCCTGGTCGATCTCTTGGAACGTCGCCCGCACCGCGCAGGCGTTACTCTCGGCCAGCAAGGTGCTGGGCAAGGACGTCGCGCCGTTCGAGCAGGCCGCCGAACTGGGCCTCTTCCACGACACCCGCCTGCAGATCTACGATCCCGAGTTCCCCCTCCTGCGCGGTGCGATCCGCGAGGAAACCGTCAACTCCTTCCATATCAACCCGCGAGACGGTATGGAGTGCTCGCAGGGGTGGATCGCCAAGACCCTACACGACGGCAGGCGGGCCGACCCGATGTGGCTCAAACGCGCGGGCGATCAGCTGAGCTGGACCGTCAACTTCCTGATGCAGCAGAAGGAATGGCCGATGGAGTACGTCTTCTTCGGCCGGGACAATTCGCCCCAGCCGCAGGAGTTCCCCCAACGCTACAGCCGGGACGGCCTGTGGATGCGAGGACCCAACCACCCGATCAGCTTCTGCTTCGCCGCCCTGCCGATCTCGCTGTGCCAGTACATCGCGACCACGGGCAAGAAGAGACTGCTCCGCAAGGGCGCCGTCCCGATGGCGGAGTGGCTGCTGAAGAGCTTCTTCCAGGAATCGAGCGGCGCCCTGCAACTGCCCGAGGGCCACGTGGGCCATCACAGCGTCACCCTGGCCGGCACGGAGCGGGCCATCGGCAACGACGATGGCGCGATGGTCGCGGTCCTCTGCCTGAACCGCCTGCAGCCGAGCAACCGGTGGCTCGACCCCGCCCTTGCCAACGCCGACTGGTGGTCGAACGTCACCGGGAAGATCCCGCTGTTCTCCGCCGTCCCGGCCGCGATCCTGCTCATGCTCGACGCCGCGCGCCTGACCGGCCGGCGGCAGTACCTCGACTGGGTGCTCGGCCGCCTCGACGAGATGCTCGCCCTGCAATGCGACAAGCCCGGCGCCCTCTACAACGGCGGCTTCATGGGCGAGGACATCGAGCGCCTGGTCAAGTGGCTGGGCTGCCCGGCGGACAAGATCATCAACCTGCGGATGACCAGTTACCTCTTGATCGGTCTGGCGAAGCTGGTCGCCACCGCCAGGACCTGGTCGCCGGCGTACTCGTGTTTCGGCTGGTAGCACGGCCAGGTGGCGCGGTCTACTTCGCGTAGATCGCCGCGATCTTCCGGGCCAGGATCTCCTGCACGACCTTGGGATTGGCCTTGCCGCCGGACGCCTTCATCACCGCGCCCATGAGGAAGCCGAAACTGGCCTTCTCCTTCTTGTTGCCCGGCGCAGCCGACTCGACCGCCTTGGGATTGCCAGCGATCGCCTCATCGACGATCTTCTCCAGCGCCCCGGCATCCGACGTCTGGATGAGATTCTCCCGCTCCGCGATCTGCTGCGGCATGTCCGGACTCGTCAGCATCTTCTCGGCGATCGTCGCGGCCGCGGTCGCATTGATCGTGCTCTTGGCAACCATGCCGGCCAGTTGCCCCATCCGCTCGGCCCCGACGTTCAGCTCCGCGATCGTGCACTGCCGCGCGTTGGCGTGCATGGTCCAGAACGAAACGAACTCCCGTGCCAGCGTCTTGGCATCCCCGCCGGCCGCGAGGGCGGCCTCGTACAGGTCCGCCGTCGCCCGGTCGGTCACGATCTGGACCGCCTCGGCCTCGCTGATGCCCAGCGTCTCCCTATAGCGTTTCTGGCGGGCCAGCGGCAGTTCGGGCATCGCCTCGCGGATCCTCGCCAGCCACACCTCATCCGTCACCACCGGCACCAGGTCCGGGTCAGGGAAGTAGCGGTAATCGTGGGCCTCTTCCTTGCCCCGCTGGAACTCGCTGACCCCGCGGTCGTCGTTCCAGCCGCGATTCTCCTTGCCGAACTTCTCCAGCGTGTACGAGTGATCCGCCTCCCACTCGCGCACCTGGCGATCGATCTCGTAGGCAATCGAGTTGCGGACGCTGCGGAAACTATTGAGGTTCTTGACCTCGATGATCGGCGTGCGGTACTCCCGGCCGTCCGGCGTGGTGATCGCCACGTTGATATTCGGCTCGAAGCGCATGTGCCCCTTCTGCATGTCGGCCTCGCTGATGCCCAGCCAGCGGACCAGCCGCTGCAGCTCGACGCAGAAGGTGTACGCCTCGTCAACGTTGGCGATGTCCGGCTCGGTTACAATTTCCAGTAGCGCCGTGCCCGCCCGGTTCAGATCGACCCGTGTGTGATCGAGCCCTTCGTGCAGGTTCTTGCCGGCGTCCTCTTCCAGATGCGCCCGGCAGATGCGGATCCGCTTGAGGCCGCTTTCCGTGTGCACGTCGAAATGGCCCCTGCCGCACAGCGGCAGGTCGTACTGGCTGATCTGGTAGTTCTTCGGCAGGTCCGGGTAGTAGTAGCTCTTGCGGTCCCACTTGGTGAACTTGGATATCTCGCAGTCGATCGCCATGCCCAGGCGAAGCGAATACTCCACCGCCTGCTTGTTGATCACCGGCAGCGTGCCCGGCATGCCCATGCACACCGGGCAGACCCGGCTGTTCGGCTCGCCCCCGAACTCGATGGGGCACGAGCAGAACATCTTGGTCTTCGTTGCCAGCTGGACGTGGATCTCAAGCCCGATGATCGGCCGAATCTGAATGCCTGTTGTTGTGCTCATCTCATCAATCCTTAACGGCAGGGATAGAGCTATGCTCCCTCTGCAAACCAGGCTTGCAGGGTTGTCTTAAAATTCGCAAATGCGAGATCGGTACATCTCTGAAAACTCACTTTCGTGGCGAGTTCCTCATAGATGGCGGAAGAACGAGGGAGTCTCACCACTTTCAGAGCAGCCTCCATCGCTTCCTTGGGCCGAGCAGGCTTGACATTGCGTTCCGTGAAATATCCCTTGTCGCTCAACCATTCCCGCAGGCTCGGAGTCCGCCCCCTCCAACCAAGCGAGTCCTCAACATGTGGAGAGTCGCTCCATACCCAGACATCCAATTCCGGTACGAGGATAATTGTAACCGCACCGTCTCCCCAGCCCGCATCAGCAAGATCCTTGTTGATTCGCGCTTCCAGGTCTTTCGGTGCCACGTCCTCCTGGCCACAACCTTCGTGGTCAAACATGAGGATTGCACGTTGGTACTGCCCTACGAAGGTAGCGAGATAAGTCGCCCCCGCGTCGCGGCAGCCCGCATCTGTTCCAGGATGTCGCCGCACATCAAAACGTATACGGCGTATGCCAATCTTTCTTGGCTGGCGCAGGATTCCCTCTACCGTTGCCTGCATGTTCCGGTCGGCAACAAGCACAATCAGGTCGCCGAGCATGCCATCAGGACTCATCCCAGTACCCCACTGGCATAGAGCACGCTGAGGTTAGGCTGCCCCTTCCATTGCCGCAGACCCGGATGCTCGCTCCCTCTGACGATCTGCGTGCCGGTTTCCTCACTGTGTGAGAACACAAGGACATCTTCGGGCTTCGTCACGGACAGCACGGTAGGTGAATGCGTCGAGGCAAGGACTTGCCCTTCGTAGACCGAACTCAGCGATTGCGTTACCACCTCGATATTGAGGGGATGAATACTGGTCTCCGGTTCCTCGATCAGGTAGATCGTTCCTTCCCCTGGCAGGTAGGCGATCAAGGTCAGCGCCAAGAGTCGCAACGTGCCGTCCGAGAGCATCCAGGAAGGCACCTCAAGGCCGTTGGTATACCGCAGCATCAGGTAGCGATAGCGATCCTCTGGCCTCTCCACCACACGAATGCCTTGCACGCCAGGCAGAGCCTGACGCACATGGGCAATCCACTTTTGGTATCGCTCCGGCGACTGCTCCTCAAAGCCGCTGATCAGCCAAGGCAGGTTGGAGCCTGTCTTGGAATACTCCTTTGCCTGGCCTGGACGAGAGGGCTTTCGCAGTTCCGACGATGACAGGTCGATGCTGACTACATGGTGTCGGAGGATATCTTCCAGCCAGATTGCGGTTGGGAACTCGCCCTCAGACAGTCCCTGAAAAACCAACCGATTACCTGTAGGCCGATGAAGGGTCCGGTAACTATCTCGTAATGCACCCGCTATTTCTTCGCCAGGCACCTCTGGCCTTACGGTGTATTCGTTCCTTGGCCTACTGTAGGTGATCAAGTCCTTCCACATTCTCGCATTGGGGGGAAGGAAGATTGTGTCGGCGCCTTGATACTCAACCTTAATGTTTGGCCCAAAATAGTTCCTCGACAGCAGGATCTGCTCATCCAGGACGCGAGCCTCGCCACTTTCGTCCAATCCAACCGCAATTTCGTAACGGATCGCATACCCCTCGCCCTCTAGCACAAGGTCGATCGGGGGATACTTATCTTCAGGCAATACAGCCTCAACTGCGAGCTCAAACCGGCTGCCAC
The DNA here is from genome assembly GCA_025357795.1 of Planctomycetota bacterium. Taxonomy (GTDB): domain Bacteria; phylum Planctomycetota; class Phycisphaerae; order UBA1845; family JANYLN01; genus JANYLN01. The sequence goes on along the minus strand of JANYLN010000192.1, from coordinate 4,424 downwards.
TGCGCTGCCAGAATAGATCGTGAATGCTGGCGGCCCGTTCACTGATGGCTGCCTCAAGACCGTCAGAGGCGAGTCGGCCAAGGAAGCCAAGTATGTCCAGAAAGCTGCTCTTGCCACTGCTGTTAGGCCCGACAAGAACCTGGAACGAGTTGAGAGGTTGTCGCACCCGATGCAGACATCGATAGTTCATGGCCTCAATGAGTCGGATCATGCTTCTACCTCGCTGTCTTTCTTTGCCCGGCGTCCTTCATGACCCCCGCCCTCTCACCCGCTGGCCCTGATCTCGTTTCCTTTGTCTCTCATACGGTTACAGAGATGCCTTGCGGCTGTTTCTTGTGCCACTCCGTCGCCTGCTGATATGCCCAGGCCACTTGCAGCAGCAGCCCCTCGGCAAAGTGCTTGCCCATCAACTGCATGCCGATTGGTAGCCCCGCCTCGCTGAAGCCGCACGGGATGCTGATGCCCGGAATGCCCGCCAGGTTCGCCGAAATCGTGTATATATCCGCCAGGTACATCGCCAGCGGGTCGTTGGTCATCTGGCCGAAACTCCACGCCGGCCCCGGCGCCGTGGGCGAGACGACCACATCGCACGTCTCGAACGCCGTATCGAAGTCCTGCTTGATCAGCGAGCGGACCTTAAGGGCCTTGAGGTAGTACGCATCGTAATAGCCGCTGGAGAGCGTGAACGTGCCGAGCATGATCCGGCGCTTCACCTCCTGGCCGAACCCCTCCTGCCGGCTGGAGCAATACATATCTATGTAATCGCTGGGGTCCTTCGTCCGGTAGCCATAGTGCACGCCGTCGTAGCGGGCCAGGTTGCTGCTGGCCTCCGCCGTCGCCACGATGTAGTAGGTCGCCACCGCGTACTTCAAGTGCGGCAGATGCACCTCGACGATCTCGGCCCCTTTGGACTTCAGGACCTCGATCGCCTGCAGGACAGATGCCTTGACCTGCGGGTCGAGCCCTTCCCCGAAGTACTCCGCCGCGATGCCGACCTTCAGCGGCAGCCGCAGCGTCTCCAGCTCCTGCAGGTAATCCCCCGCCGGCTCATTCACCGAGGTCGAATCCCGCAGGTCGTGCCCCGCGACCGCCTGCAGCACCATCGCCGCATCGCGGGCATCTGTCGCGAACGGGCCGATCTGGTCCAGGCTGCTGCCGTAGGCGACCAAGCCGAACCGACTGACTCGGCCGTACGTCGGCTTAATGCCCGTCACCCCGCAGAAACTCGCGGGCTGCCGGATCGAGCCACCCGTATCCGAGCCCAGTGCCACCGGGACCATCCGCGCCGCCACCGCCGCCGCCGAGCCGCCCGACGAACCGCCCGGCACCTTGCCGAGGTCCCAAGGGTTTCGCGTCTTGGCAAAGGCCGAGTTCTCGGTGGACGAACCCATCGCGAACTCGTCCATGTTGCACTTGCCCACGATGACCGCCCCGGCTTGCTGCAGCAGGTCAACCACATGGGCGTTGTACGGGCTCTCGAAATTGCCCAGGATCTTCGAGCCGCACGTCGTCCGGCCGAAGTTCGTGCAGATGTTGTCCTTGACGGCGATGGGCAACCCCGCCAGCGGGCCAACGACCTCGCCCCCAGCGATCCGCTTATCGACCTGCCGTGCAGCCGCGAGCGCCCCCTGCTCGTTGACCCACAGGAACGCCTCCACCTGCGAATCGAGGGTGCGGATATTCTGGAGGCACTCGGTGACGGCCTGCTCGGAAGTCATCTGCCGGCTGCGAATCGCCCGGCACAGTTCATATGCTGTTTGCATTGGGCTATGACCTCATCGCCAAGTGCTGCGAGTTACTTCATCAACAAGGTGCCGAGTTTGTCCAACGTTTCTGCGATTGTTTCGGGCGGCAAAGCACAGATCAACTCGGCATTCCTGGCGCGCCAATCCACACTCTTCACCTGATCTGCCAGGATGGCGCCGGTTACAGCCAGCCCGGCCGGGACGAGAACCTCGAACGGGTAGCCTTTAACCTGGTTGGTGATGGGGCACAGCACCGCCAATCCCACTTTGCCGTTGTATGCCTCCGGCGAAAGCACGACCGCCGGCCGGCGCCCCGCCTGCTCATGACCAGCCTGGGGAACGAAATTGATCCATACGGCATCGCCGCGTCTGGGAATATAGGTCTTGGCCCTTACCATGCCTCGTTCCCGACCGCAGGCCCTGTATTCACCTCATGGTGCAGGTTGTCGTCCGTGACTTGCGTCAGAAGCTGCTCGAGGGTCACCTTGGGCCTAGCGACAGGGGTGACAACAAGATTGCCGCTGACCAGGGACACCTCAACGGCAGAGTCATCGTGCAGTCCTACCTCGTCGGCGAAGGACTTGGGAATGCGCAAGGCCAAACTGTTTCCCCACTTCTGCACGCGAGTTCTCATCTTTGGCCCTCCTTGCCGTGGGCGGCGTATCTACATTGAAGATACGCTTAGCACAGAGCGCCGTCAAGATCCTGCTGGGCGCTACTGGCGGCTCACCACGACTCCGCCCAGTAACTACCTCACATCGGTCACTTCGATGATGGCACCAACGATGCCAAGCAGAATCGTCAGGATCAGGTATTTCCGGCTCGTTCTCTTCATCTTGGGCCCCAGCACCGCAGTCTGCGGTGCACACTCCGCATGAGGCTCGCAAGGGTCACTCTGGTCAGGCACTATCCTGCTCCAGCACCTTCGGCACGCGGAAGAAACTGCCGTCGCGTTGCGGGGCATTCGCCAGCACGCCGTCGGGCCCCAGCGGCCGGGTCGTCAGCCCTGGCTCGTCCGGCCGAAACACATTGTGGATGGGCAGGGCATGCGCCATCGGCGCAACGGCCGAGGTATCCAGTCCATTGAGCTGCTCGAAGTACTCGACAATCGATGAGAGCTGCTCGGAGAACAGGGCCACCTCGTCGTCCGATAACCTCAGCCGCCCCAGAAACCCGATGTGCCGCACAAGGTCGGCACTGATCTTCTTGTCGTTCGCCATGATGCGCCCTCTTGCCGGATACCCATAACTGCTGCGCAAGCAAAAACGAGGCCGCTAACAGCCTCGTTTTGTAACGCTCGCAAGCATGTTCGTAAAGCCAGGCGCTCTTAGGCCTTGGCCTTCTCGGGCTTCCAGGTCCGCTTGACCGGCTTGACAACCAAGCCCATCCGCATCGCCTTGGCCGACACCTTGATGCGCACCACGGACCCGTTGACCACGGCCTTGACCTTCTGGATGTTCGGCTGGAATGACCGTTTGGACACACCGGTGGTCTTGAGGCCGACGCCACCCAGATACTTGGCCTTGCCGCGGCGCGCGACACTGCGGCCGAACACCGTCTTCTTACCTGTGAATGCGCAAACTCTAGGCATCGCTAGGACTCCACTGTAATTCTCTCGAAGCTTCGCACGTCGAAAAAGACTATGGTATCGTATCGCGACTGAAATTCAAGCCCCGCAACCGGACGGACACCCTCGCAATCAAAGGTCGGCAATCGGAGCGGCTGCTGAGCGTTATACAGGATAGAACCTTGGAACGTACAGGGCAAACATGCGATTTGACCGGCCTGGTCCGACTCGCCAAGTCCGGCCAGCCCGACGCCATCGAGCAACTGGTTGATCTCTACGCGCCAAGGCTCTATGGACTGCTGTACCGGATGACCGGCTCGCCCGCCGATGCCGAGGACCTGCTCCAGGAGGCCTTCATCAAGATGCTCCGGGCTCTGCCGGCTTACCGGGAGGACGGCCGGTTCGAGCCCTGGCTCTTCAGCATCGCGGCCAATCTGGCTCGCGATTGGCTCCGGCGGCAGTCCCGCATGGCCGTGGCGGCCGCCGCCGGGTCCCAGAACGACCCCGAAACAGCCGCCGTTTCCGACCAGCCGGCCGTCGAGCACCGACTGCTGGCAACCGAGGATGCCGACCAGCTGCAGCAGGCCTTGGCGGACCTGTCGCCGGCCGAGCGGGAAGTGTTGACCCTGCGGTTCTTCTCCGATCTACCCTTCAAGGAGATCGCCGCACTGCTGAAAGTCCCGCTGGGAACGGCCTTGGCCCGGGCCCACCGGGCACTCAAGCACTTGAGAGAGAAAATGCGGCCAAGCCAGCCCTGAGCCGCCCAGCCAGACGGGCGGCGGAGCGATAACCGTGAACAGACACAATAAGCAGCAAGACCAGTTCGAAACCCTGCAGCAGGAGATCCAGGCACTGGAGACCCTCTTGCGCAGCCGGTTCGAGCAGACCCCCGCGCCCCACCCCCAGGTCCTGGCGCGGATCAAGACCCGGCTACGGACTCAGGCCCGTACGCAGGCCAAACGCAACATTCAGCTTCGTTGGGCCGGCTCGATCGCCGCCGCCTTGCTGCTGGCCGCCGGATTGAGCCTCTACTACCGAGGGCTCGGCGAGGTCTCTTTCCTGCCCCAGAACCCGGCTACCCCTTTGCAAGCCGCCGCCGACCCTGGCCTGGA
>JANYLN010000257.1 GCA_025357795.1 Planctomycetota bacterium | reverse complement strand
TACGGTCGAAGGCCTCCTGTGATCCATGACTGAATGCCTCTTCGCCCCAGACCCACATTGAGACATGGGGCTTCGTATCCCACTTCCGATTGCCCTGCACGTACTGCTGCTGGTAGTACTTGAACGCGTCACGGATCGTGCTTTCACCGCATTGAACGCCGCATTGAACGCCGCAGGCTTCTGCATCGTCAGCCATGGAATTGCTCCAAACAAGACAGAGGACGGGCTGATCCGCCACACGACCAGGCTGCCCAGTGTAACCTGAGCCCACTTGGGCCGATAGGCGTGGGTGTCAAGCGACAATTATTCTTCCGCCTTAACGACAATTAGATCTCCCAATTCCGCCGCCGTAGCCGTGGCTGTTGGTTTCTTTCTTTTTGTTCCTTTTTCTTTCTTTGTAAATGCCTGTGAGTTCCTGTGAATTCCTGTGAGATTGTCCGTCGTGCCCGGCCGGTCATCACTCGGGGGCCGGGTCGGGTGGGACGAGGGGATCGGGCCGGTTCTTCTTGGCCTGCTCTATCCGGTAACTCGGGACGTTCAGTTCCAGGATCACGCAATGGTGCACCAGCCTGTCGATCGCCGCCGCCGTGGTCATCGGGTCCTTGAAGATCGCCTCCCACTTCGAGAACGGCAGGTTGCTGGTGATCATCACGCTGCCCCGCTCGTACCGCTCGGCCAGCAGGGTGAACAGCACCTCCATCTCTTCCCGGCTCTGCTGGACGTATCCCAGGTCGTCGATCATCACCGCCTCGTAGCGGCCCAGCTTCTGGATCAGCCGACTGAGTTTCAGATCCCGCTTGGCCGCCAACAGGTCCTGCACCAGCCGGCTGCACGTGCTGAAGTACACCTGACGGCCCTGGCGGATCAGTTCCTGCGCCAACGCGCATAACAGGTGCGTCTTTCCACTGCCCACGCTGCCGAAGGCCAGTACGTTCTCCCGGCGATCCACGAAGCTGCCTTCCAGCAACGTCCGCACCTGCCGGGCGACCTTGGCCGGCAGCCGCTTCAGGTCGAAGCCGGCCAGGTCCTTCTGGGCCGGCAATCGCGACTGCCGCAGGCATCGCTCGATCCGGTGTTGCCGGCGAACCTGGCACTCGCGCTGAACCAACGTCAGCAGGAACCGCTCGTAGCTCAGGGTCTCCTGCTCCGCCTGCCGGGCCAGTTCCTCGAAGCACTCCCGGATCGTCGGCAGGTGCAGTTCCCGGAGGTGGTTTACCAGGGCGTCCTTCTCTTCCTCGGGACGTTTCATACGGTCACCTCCTGGCCGATCAGCAACGCGTCATACTCGGCCAGGTCCACCGGCTCGATCCGGACCTGCGTGGCCGGCGGGATCTCCTGCCGACGATCCAGCAGGCCTTCCACCGCCTCCAAAGAGATCGGCTGACCTTCCTGGAACAGGTACCGCAACGCCTCCTCCACCCCGTCCTGCGTCTGGCGGGCCGCCAGGTACAGGATCCGCAGGTAGGTCTTGACTCCCCGTTCGGCCTGCGTGTCCTTCAGGTGGTCGTAGGCCATCCGGAATCGGCTCGTGGGGAACAGGTCCTCGCGATAGCGGTACTGCTCGAAGGCCCCGGGCTTGCGGACCAGCCAGTCTATAATGTGCCGGTACGACACCTGGTGCCGCTGTCGGCCCCGAAGCCGCCCCAGCCGCTCGATGAGCCGCTGGCCGTACCAGACCTCCAGATGCTCCGCGTAGAGCCGGACTTCCACCTTCTCGCCGATCAGCCGGCTGTTCACCGAGTAGATGTTGCGATCCACATGGATCAGGCTGCCGGTATCGACCATCACATCCAGCCGCTGGCCGCTCTCCAGCCGCCGATCCGGCAGGTCGCGCAGGAGGGCCTGTTCCTCCGCCAACCGCGTCCGCCGCCCGGCGTTGAGCTGCTCGAACAACTCGCCCAGGAAGGCCTCATATTGCTCCCGGCTGGCGAAGTCCCGCCCATCCCGCATCAGCAGGGTCTGCTCGAGGGCCTGCTTGAACCGGTGATGACGCTGCTCCACATCGCCGTTCTCGTTGGCCTTGCCGGCCTGAATCCGCTGCCCCACCAGCCCGTAGTGCCCCAGCAACCCCTGGTAGCGCCGCGTGAACTCCGGCTCGCTGCCCGGCTCTGCCTCTTGGAACCGGGACAGGTTGTTCACCGCCGCCGACAACCGGTCCGTCCGATGCTCGGCCGGGACCCCGCCCAAAACCCACAGGGCGTTCTGCAAACCTTGCGAGAGGCTCTCGTAACTCTCCGAGAAGCAGACCGTGCCGTGCTCCCAGTTCGAGTACGTCAGCACGAAGTGGTAGATCAGGTGGTCGAACGGCTGGCCGGCGATCGTAATGCCCAGCCCCGACAGGTGGGTGAAGTCCGACTGGCATAGACGACCAGGCTCATGCACTTGGGCGAAGAACACCTCCCGAGGCGGTCCCTCCAACGCCCGCCAGATCTTGACCCCACGCTGAAACGACCGCAACTGGCCATCCTGGAACCGGCCCGGATGCTTACGCTGCAACGCCCGGAACAGCACCTTGGCCTGCAGCCCCGGATGGACCGCCAGATCCTGGCGAACCTCCTCCCAGATCTCCGCAAAAGGGTCCTCCCGTGTCCGCCACGTGTGAGCAGCCATGACTTCGCCGGGTAACCGCATCAACCGCCGATACTTGCGTGCAGTCGTAACGTCCATTCCCGCCTTTGCCGCCGCCACCGCCTGTGAGTTCTCTGTTTGTAACAACTTATACAACCTCCTGACTTGCTGATCTGTGACCATCCAGGCTCCTTTTCCAAGGAACCCTGAATAGCCGACAACCTCTCAAAAGCCAGGGAGTTTTAATTGTCGCTGACAGGGAATTCTAATTGTCGCCCAACAGGGTGTCTGCGAGAACCGTCGCCCTCGTCCTCGTACTGGATGTCGTAACCCGCCCGAATGCATGTGGCCGCGGCAAACAATTCGTGCCGGGCACCCTGAAACTGATCCTTGTGCTTCAGCCTTGCCACAACAGCGGCCTGCAGAGCGCCATGATGCCTCAGAGTGTACAAGGCGTACGACAGAAGCAGGTATGCCCTCCACGGACCATTGGGAATGGCCCCGTAGAGTCCGTCCGGGCCGCGCTGCTGCTTCTGTTGGTAGCGACACATGCCATCATACCAGTTCATAATCTGGTGGCGTTCATCGAAAGGCTTGGCGAGTTCCGCCCTGCCCCACTCTGGCGTCAGGATGAACTTGATGTAGTCCTGCAGGAAGTCGGGAAACGTCCGCCAGTTCTTCGACAAGAGAACTTCGTTGCCGACACCCACGACCTTATATCCCTTATGGTCGGCATGAACTGCGGGTCGACCTTCGCCGAACTTGCCGCGCCGTTCCAGTTCCTTCCTATGTTGCTCTTCG
>JANYLN010000227.1 GCA_025357795.1 Planctomycetota bacterium | reverse complement strand
CGCGGACGAGGGTTTGCCTGGCGGTCACTAAAGGTCAACGACAACGTGGTTTCGCCCGGGTGAGACGCGGGGGCGGTTTGCGGAACACATTGACTGCCTAGACTTAAGCGCTAAAATGCTCCAGGTAGAGGGTGGTTGCGGCGTGTTCCTTTCCCGGTCTCTCCCTACCGCATGCACCGCAGGTGCAGGAGCTGGCGATTCCGTTCTTTTTCCTTTGGTCGGGATAAAACTATGGGCATGAGCCGTAGGGATTTCCTGCAGGGCATTATGCTGGCAGCCGGGGCGGCCGCGACAGACCCGTTACATCCCGTAGCAGGTCAGGAGCCACCCGCGAGCCACCCGAACGCCCCCGGGACTCCGGCACTGACGGCCGACGGGCGGGTGGTCATGGTCCCGGGGAGCCAAGGCGCTACCAGCAAGCCGGAAATGCCGGCGATGCCACCAATGGGGGAGCCGACAGGCCGCAAAGGCGTGCCTGGCCGCCGCTGGATCATGGTCATCGACCTGGCCCGGTGCGATGGCTGTGCCAAGTGCACGGAGGCTTGCGGAAAGATGCACTTCATCCCGCCGGACCGGGCGTGGATCCCCGTACTGGCAATGCGGGACGCGTCGCTGGCGTCCCCGTATTGGTTCCCGCGCCCGTGCTTCCACTGTGACATCCCTCCCTGCACGAAGGTCTGCCCCGTGGATGCCACGTACAAGACCCAGGACGGCACGGTGCTGGTGGATCGTAACCGCTGCATCGGGTGCCGGTTCTGCATGGCAGCCTGCCCCTATGGGGTCCGTTGCTTCAACTGGGCGCGGCCGGCCAACCCGCCGCCGTCCGTCGAGCGCGGCTACTCGCCGGAGTGGGGTTACCCTCGCCAGCTAGGGACTGTGGAAAAGTGCGACTTCTGCCCGGACATGGCAGCGGCGGGGAGACTTCCGGCGTGCAGTGCGGGCTGCCCGATGGGGGCGATCTACTTCGGAGACCAGAACGAGGACGCCGTGACCAACTCGTTCAACGAGACGGCCCGACTAAGCAAGTTGCTGCGAGACAAGTCCGGCTACCGGTACCTGGAGGAACTCGGGACTGCGCCGCGGACCTATTACCTGCCGCCGGTGAACCGGCAATACCCCGCACCGGACCAGGTCAAGAAGGAGCCGCAAGCGATATGAGTCAGGCGTCCGGCCGGCAACAACTATCTCATGCATCCGGCCCGCCCGACGGGGTGGCCGGCGACCTGCTCGCCACCATCGGCCCACTGCGCCCGGCAGGCAAAGTCTGCGTAGCGTCGCTGGCCGCGGTCGTGATCTGGGGCGCCATCGCCTATGTGTGGCAATTGCGCTACGGCCTGGCGGTGACGGCCATGAACGACTACTTCTCCTGGGGGATCTACATCATCAACTTCGTGTTTTTCATCGGCATCAGCATGGCGGGTACTCTCATCTCGGCGATGCTGCGGCTTACGGGGGCCTCGTGGCGCCAACCGATTACGCGGATGGCCGAAGGGATCACGCTGTTTGCGCTGATGATTGCCGGGCCGATGGTGATCATCGACATGGGCCGGCCGGACCGGTTTTTCAGTGTCTTCCGCTACGGGCGTCTGCAGTCGCCAATCCTGTGGGACGTGCTTTCGCTGACGACGTATCTGGTGGGCAGTCTGCTGTACCTGTACCTGCCGTTGATCCCGGACCTGGCGCTGCTGCGCGACCAGTCCGGGCGGTTTAGCCTGTGGCGGCAGCGGATGTACCGTGCCTTGGCGCTGGGGTGGGAAGGCACACCGCTGCAGCATCGGCTCCTGGAGCGTGGTGTGGTGGTGATGGCCGTGGTGATCATACCGGTGGCCATCTCGATCCACACAGTCACGGCGTGGATCTTCGGCATGACGCTTCGGCCGGGCTGGCACAGTACGATCCTGGGACCGGATTTTGTCGTGGGTGCGTTGTACTCAGGGATCGCGGCGGTGATTACGGCGATGGCGCTGTTCCGGACGTTCTTCGGGCTGCAGCGGTACCTGACGGTGGAGCACTTCCGGAAGCTCGGGCTGCTGCTGATGGTTGTGGGGCTGATCTACCTGTACTTCACGGTCAACGGGTTCATCGGCTCGGAGTACGTGACCGAGGTGGTCGAGACGCAACTGCTGGCCTCGATATTCCAGGGCTCGTACGCCACGCAGTTCTGGGCGATGGCGGGGATCGGCATGGTTATCCCGATCTCGCTGCTGGTGATTCCGTGGACGCGCACGATTGCGGGGATCGTGTCGGCCGCGGTGCTGGTCAACATCGGCATGTGGCTGATGCGATACGTGATTGTGATCCCGGCGCTGTCGAGCCCGTACCTGCCGGCGCGCAAGGGTCTGGTGCTGGCGTACGTGCCGACGTGGGTGGAATGGTCGATCACCGCGGGGGGCTTTGCGCTGTTTGCCTTGCTGTGCATTCTGTTCTCGAAGGTGTTCCCGATCGTTTCGATCTGGGAGGTGAAGGAGGCGCTGGCGGCGCAACCAGGCATGGCCGGGCCACAGCAAGGAGGGACGCCTGCATGAGCAGCAGGATGCAGACACCAATCCTGGCGGCCCTCCTGCAGACGGCGGTGCTTTGCGCGATGGTATCGGCGCAGGCGCCACCTTCACGGATGACGATGACCATGACGGAACCGGCAACGTCGCCGGCGACGCAACCAACGCCAGCCGCGCAGACGGCGCCGGCCATGACCCCCAGGGTGACTCTCGAAAGCACGATGGAGGAAGGCCAGAAGATCCTTCACGCCGCCGTCACAGTCGACGGCAAGCCGGTACAGAGCGCGACGGTAGCGTTCTATGTGCGACGGACCTTCGGCAACATGCTGCTGGGGCAGGACCAGACGGACGATGACGGGACGGCGGCGATACCGTTCCCGACAGACCTGCCTGGCATGCCGCAGGGCGAGTTGCAGGTGACGGCGGTGGTAACCGCGCCGCCGCAATACACATCGGGTAACGCCGCGGCGACGTTCACGGGGGCGCCGGTCGTGCCCGCTAGCGCGGATGCCTTCCCGCGGGCCCTGTGGGCGCCCCAGGCGCCGCTGATGCTGATCGTGATCATCCTGGCGATTCTGGCGGCGGTGTGGCTGGCCTACGTCTACGTCGGGGTCCAACTGCTGCGAATCCGGCAAAGGAGGTAATAGCCATGAGAAGTCGCTGGCGATACCCGCTGACGGCGGCTGCTTGCTTGTTTGCGACGGGAACGTTTCTGGCGGCTGTCTGCTGGAGCCAGGAGTCCACCGAGGAATGGAAGGTTCCGCTGCGGGCGGCGCGCAAGAAGAATCCCATTCCGGCGGACGAGAAGAGCATCGCGGCCGGCAAAGCCGTGTACCTCAAGGAGTGCCTGACGTGCCACGGTGATGCAGGCAAGGGCAATGGCCCCGGGGCCAAGGACCTGACCAAGACGCCGGGGGATCTGTCCAGCCAGAAGGTGCAGCAGCAATCGGACGGCGCGCTTTACTACAAGATCACTGAAGGACGCAAACCCATGGCCTCGTTCGATAAGACCTTGACGGACGAGCAGCGGTGGCAGGTGGTCGATTACATACGCGGATTCGCGCCCCAAGGGGCCGCCACGCAGGCCAGCGCCACGCGGCCCGCAGGCGCGAAATAGGCCGCCACAGGCGGTTGCGAGACGACAGGTGACAGGGCGGGATAAGGAGGAGTCTCCATGAATGTGCCGCGAGGGGTGAACGTGGCGATCTTCCTGGCGCTGGCCTGCAGTTGGGCCTGGGCGCAGGAGGCCGTCGACGCCAGCAAGTACGTCTCCAGGGAGGAGTACGAAGCACTCAAGAAGCAGATGGCGGCGATGCAGGCAGAAGTCGCCGAGATGCGCAAGACCAACGTCGATGCGGCGGTCAACGCCGATCGCTTGGAGATGGTTGATGAGATGTCCGAGCAGATCAAGACGCTACAGCATCAGACCAATTTTCTCACGTCGGGGGCGACCAAGTTCTTCCTGACGGGCGATGCTGCCGTCAACTTCACGTCCCCGCGGGGCTCGCCGAGCACCTTCGGGGCTAAGTTCAATCCGCTGTTCCTGGTCCAACTCGACGATCGGTTGTTCTTCGAGGGCGGGCTGGACATCGCCGGCAGCACGAACCCGGACGACCAGAGCAGCACCACCGTCGGCCTCACGGAGGCAAACATCTCCTACCTGGTCAACAAGAACCTGGCCGTCGGCGGCGGCTGGTTCACCCTGCCGTTCGCGCGGTTCCACAACAACTACGACGCATCGTGGATCAACCGCCTGCCGGACGAGCCCCTGCCATTCGGGGACCGTGGCATTGCCCCCGGCAACGGGATGGGCCTGTTCGCCGAGGGTGCCGCCCCGCTGGGGCGGACGCAGATCAACTACGCCGCCTACGTGATTAACGGCCCCAGTCAGATCACCAATAGCGGCGAGAACGCGGGCACGTTGAACTTCGACAGCTTCGACGATCTGAACAACAACAAGGCGGTAGGCGGGCGGATCGGCTGGCAGCCGACCACCGGCAGCGAGATCGGATATTCGATCATGGGCGGGCGGGTCAATCCCAACGGCTTCCAGCGGGTCGATGGCGTGCTGCAGGCGGTGGACGCCCAGTACAGAAAGGAAATCGCCCGGCTTTACGGCACGATCGATACGCGGGCAGAGTGGGTCTGGTCCAACGTGAGCAAGGCGACGTTCGATCCGACCGGGGCGCTGATGTTCGGCCCGCTTCGCTTCAACAATGACCGCAATGGCGGCTACGTGCAGGTGTCGTACCGCCCGACGGTGCTGCGGAACAAGTATTTACGGAACATAGAGCCGGTCATCCGGTACGACACCCTGGAGGGCTCGAGCCACGCGCCGGGGGGCGGCGACGAGTGCCGCCTGACACTGGGTCTGGACTATTGGGTCAAGGCCAACGCGGTCTTCAAGATTGCGTACGAGTGCGACAATATGAAAGACGCGCCGGACCAGGATGCGTTCCTAGCCCAGTTCGCTATCGGTCTGTAGAGGACAACCGCCCATGCGAATCCAGAGATATCCCGCCATTCCAGTACTAGTAGTCCTGGTTATCAGCCTGACCGCCGGGGGAGTCCTCCTGGGCTGCCGCGCCGCCGGCAAGACCGTCAGCGCTGGCCCGCCGGGGCAAGCCGCGTCGACGACCCGCCCGGCGGAGGGCCCCCAAGGGTGGGCAGCCACCATGGGCCACGCCGAGCTGTGGACACAGACGTGCAACCGCTGCCACTATGCCTGGTCGCCCGACCAGCTCAGTCCCACGCAGTGGGAGGTCGTCATGCGCCACATGCGGCTGCGGGCCAACCTGACCGGCGACGAGCAGAAGGCCATCTTGGAATTCCTGCAGTCCGCCAGCCACTGATGGCCATGCCATCTTGAAAACCCGCTCGATCGCGGGTTCCAGGCTGTGGTAGCTGCCGGCGAGGGCTTTGAACCCGCCGTCCAGATCGACCCCGACGACCTGCTGGGCCCATCCGACGATGGAGGCACTGCCTGTGCCCGGCGCCGGTTTCGCCGTGTACGTCACCGCGCAGAGTATCACACACGCCAATAGGCCCATGCGGTACCGCGCATCCCACGTCCCTCCTGCCAGACTGCCGCAAAGACTCTGTTTGACTGTTCGGGCCCCCTGGGCGCCTGCCCCGAGGCCTCCCTCTCTGCAAATGCGCGAATTGCACCTATTCAGGATACAGTTTTCAGGAAGGGGATTCAACGGGTTTCCGGGATGATCCGGAGGCTCACGGATTGGACGTGACATGAGAGGCCGCAATACAGAAAAAGGCCGCGGATATTGTCGATCCGCGGCCTTCTGGATTCGTACGACTATAACTTCCCTGCGAGAACAACGGCGCGGGCTAAAGCCCCGGACTCTGGAGCAGTCTTCTCTCCTTTGGGGCCTGCGCCCGGTCCGTTACTTCCTCCAGAACTTCCCGCCATACACCGCGTTGTCGCCCAGCCACTCTTCGATCCGGAGCAGCTGGTTGTACTTGGCAATGCGGTCGGTGCGGCTGGCCGAGCCGGTCTTGATCTGGCCGCAGTTGGTGGCAACGGCGAGGTCGGCGATGGTGGTGTCCTCGGTCTCGCCCGAGCGGTGGCTCATGACCGCGCCCATGCCGTTACGCATGGCGAGGTTGACGGAGGCGAAGGTTTCGCTGAGCGAGCCGATCTGGTTGACCTTGACGAGGATCGCGTTGGCCGCGCCCTTGGCCAGGCCCATCTCCAGCCGCTTGACGTTGGTGACGAACAGGTCGTCGCCGACGAGCTGGATGTTCTGGCCCAGCGTCTTGGTCAACTTCACCCAGCCGTCCCAATCGTCCTCGGCCAGGCCATCCTCGATTGAGCGGATGGGGTACTTCTTGCACCAGCTGGCCCACAGGTCGATCATCTCATCGGACGTGACCATGCGGCTGGGGTCGGACTTGAAGAATTTGTACTTGCCGGTGGCCTTGTCGAACATCTCGCTGACGGCTGGGTCGAGGGCGACGAACACGTCCTGCCCAAACTTATAGCCGGCCTTTTTCACGGCCTCTTCGATCAGCTGCAGGGGCTC
>JANYLN010000162.1 GCA_025357795.1 Planctomycetota bacterium | reverse complement strand
CGTGTGTTTCCGCGAGTAGTACGCCTGACGAATGCTCGCCGTCTTGCCCGCCCCAGCCAGCTCGTTGCAGAACGACGCGATCAGCATGCTCTGCATGAACTTCTTCGCCTGCCCCAGGTTGAAGAAGTTCCGCTTCTGCTTGGCGTCGCCCATCTCGATGATGCGCTTCTTCGGGTCGAACGCCACGTTCGACAGCGCCCGAATCGGGATCTCCAAAAACGGGTCGATCCCGCCATGGGCGTACTTCACCATCTGCTCCGCCATGCGGATGATCTTGCCCGACGCATCCGTCGACCGCTTGCTCCGCTTGGCCGGCCCCTGGCTCGCCGCCCCATCCGCCGCCGACGTCTTCGCGTGTTTCTCTCGCTTCTTTGCCATGCCTCTATCGCTTCCTCAAAACCAGTCCCTTGCTGCCATCACTCCCGCTCACCACCAGCCAGAAAGCACCGCCAACAGCCCTCGCCGACAGATGTTTAGTTGTTTCCTCTTACCAACGGCCCACCGGCCCCCCGACCGGCCCGCCCGCTCAACTCGCCTTCCGCTTGGCCGTCCCATCATCGCCGCCGCCCTTCTTGTCCTTCTCCGCGGCACCCGCCGCCTCTTCCGCCAGACTGAGAAGGTCCGGGTCTTCCGCCGCCGGCAACTCCGCCTGGCTCTGCGCCACCACGATCGTCGTGTCGTCGATGATCCCGTTCTCCGTCGGCTCCGCGCTCACCTCTTCCGGCACGATGGGCCGTCCCTCGTCATCCAGTTGAATGTCCGCCGTCTGCGTGCGCTCCTGCGCCATCTTGAGCAGATCGTCCCGGAACTTCTCCCGGTCGATGGGCCGGATGCTGTTGATCGCCTCCACCACCTCGTGGATGTACCGCACGAACACGCTCCGCCGCTGCCCCTCCCGCTGCTGCTTCTTGCGCTTGCGCAGGTAGCCCGACAGTTTCCGCCCGCATTCCTGCAGCCCCAGCCGGATCTCCTTGGCGATCTCGTCGTAATCCGCGATCGCCTCCTTCGATTCGCTGGTGAACGGCACCCACACGCTCGCCATGTGTACCATCACCATCAGAGGCCCCACCGGCAGCGACCCGTTGGGCTGCGGCATCTCGTAGTTGCGCCAGTTCGTGTCCACCACCGCCTTGAAGATCGAGCACGCGCTCTGCTGGTACAGCAGCGGCACGCGATTGGCAAACCGCAGCACCTTCGCGCTCTCGTCCCCCGCCAACTGCCCCCCGTACGCCAGCCCCACCTCGATCTGGAACGGGTTGCCGCGGTACACCGACGGCTCGCGGGTGATCGCGGTATAGAACTCCGCCTTCACCCCCTGCAGCAGGCCCGCCAGGATCTGCTTCGCCCCGATCGGGCTCACGCAGTCCGTAGGCGGGTTCTTGATCTTGGTCTTCTGCATCCCCTTGTACAGGGCCTCCGCCTCCGGCAGACTCAACCCCTGCGGCTTCTCGCCCTCCTCCAGCCCCGCGTGCTTGCAGATCTCCCGGGCGACCGCCGGGCTCACTCGGCTGAAATTCTCCTGCAGGAACCCATTGAGCCGCTTCTCTGGCGTCTCCTTCAGCAGCTTCAGCAGGAACCCCAGGTCAATCCCATACGGGTGCGGCTTGATCTCCGCAGGCAGCGGCGGCAACTGCTCCACCGCCCGCTCGTACGTGAACGTCTCGCCCACCGGGTTCTTGTAGACGAACCGCGCGTGCGGGTTCGCGATCCCCGTCTGCAGCATGTACTCATCGACGCTCTGGCGGCCCTTGTTGTACGAGCCGGTCATCTCGATCTCGACCCGCGTGCCGTGAGGCCAGTCCACCTCGACCTGCACGTTCTTGATGATGTCCGGCTTGTTCTTCGCCGTGTCGATCCGCAGCTCGATGTGGTACGCAGGCTGGCTCTCGCCCGTCCGCGAGACGATCACCACCGGCTTGCCCGTGGTCAGCAGCCCGTACATCCCCGCCGCCGAAATGCCGATCCCCTGCTGGCCGCGACTCATCTTGAGCCGATGGAACTTCGAGCCGTACAGCAGCTTGCCGAACACGTTCGGGATCTGCGCCTTGACGATCCCCGGCCCGTTGTCCTGGATGCAGACGCGGAACCGCTCGTCCGCCACCTCGATCAGTTCGACCTCGATCTCCGGCAGGATCCCCGCCTCCTCGCAGGCGTCCAGGCTGTTGTCCACCGCCTCTTTCACGCTCGTAAGAAGCGCCTTGCGCTTGTTGTCGAAGCCCAGCAGGTGCCGGTTCTTCGCGAAGAACTCGCTGACCGAGATCTCCCGCTGCTTGGTCGCCAAGCTCATCGCCATCGAGTGATCGACCACCGCCTTCCACCGCGCCGGCTTCGCCGCCTTGGCCGCCGCCAGGCCACCCGCCTCGCCCGCCGTCAGAACAGCCGGACGGGGCGCAACCGACCCGCCCCCACCCGCCGCCGTAACCGTAACAGGCAGATCCAGCAGACTCGGCCCCTCTTCGGCCACCGCCTGCTTACCCTTGGGCGCCTTCCCTGCCGTGGCCTTGGCAACAGCGGTATCGTGACGCTTTGGCTCCTGCACTTCCGGCATGTCCAAAGTTAACTGATCACCTTTTGTCTGATTCATGCGTTTCGCCATAGATAAACCTGACTGACAACTCCTCACCCGAACCAGCACGCCATTACAACACTACCGCTCCACAACCCGCCAGGCCGCCCCGCCCAGCTCGCCCATCCAGCCCAGCTTCACGCCGGCGTCGATTGGCCAGAACCTCTCCACGGGCGCCGTTGGTGGCATACCAGCCGGCTCCAGAATCCTTCCGCCTCGCCAGCAGTAACAATCAATCGATAGCCTATCCGAAACACGGCTGCTCTTGCACCCCTCAGGACCGGTAAATCTATATTCGCCAATCCTGAGATCAAAACTTTCGCCCGGCGTACACCCCTGGCCACGATGCGCCCGGCAACTTCCTCGCTCCGGCACGCCCCCACAGGCCATAACCATCACACCTGCCGATAATTATACACGACACCCAAGCCGCATGGTAGTAATCTGTTAGGGTAGCACATACAAAACCTTGTGGCCTTTTTACCCTTGGCCCCCTAGCCCTAGCAACTCCGCCCGAAAAAGAAGCACCCGGCCAGGGTTCCCCCTACCGGGTGCCGGAATCACTTCATCAGTACGACTGGCTTTACCTAACCAGATCCTTGATCTTCGCCGCCACATCCTCCGGCGACAGACCGCAGTACTTCATCACATCGTCCGGCGTGCCGCTCTTGGGAATCCGTCGCACGACCATGCCGACTACACGCGTATCTCCTTGCTCAGCCGCGGCTTCCGCCACCGCCGACCACAGCCCACCGACGTAGTTGTCCTCAACCGTCAGGATCAAATTCCCCGTCTTCTTCGCCGCCGCCAGGATCGGCTCCCCCTTCATTGGGAAGCAGTACGCATCCACCAGCGTGCACTTAATCCCGTCCTTGGCGACCTGCTCCAGGGCCTTCTTGACCACGTGGACCATGTAACCGTTCGCAACTACAGTCAGGCAATCACCTTCGGCCAGCACCTTGCTCCCGCCGATCTCGAACTTCTCCGTCGGCTTGTACAGCAGGGCCGTGTCAGGCCGGAACGTCCGCATGTACGCCATGCCCTCGTGATTGGCGATCAGCTGCGTGCAGTAATACGCCCCTACCGCATCGCAAGGCTGGAACACCACGCACGCAGGCTCACCGAACCCATTGTCAGTCAATGACATAGAGCGGAAGAACGCCACGTCCACCAGGCCCATCTGGCTAGGCCCGTCCGCCCCCAGCGAGATGCCCGCATGCGAGCCGACGATCTTGATGTTCGACCGGCTGATGCTCGCCATCTCCACCTGGTCGTAACCCCGGCTGATGAACTTGGCGAACGAGCTGCAGAACGGGATGTAACCACCGGCCGCCAAACCCGTTGCAGCCGTGATCATGTTCTGCTCGGCGATCTTGCACTCAAAGAAGCGGTTCGGGAACTTCTTGTGGAAGTACTCCGCAAAGGTCGAGTTGCTCACATCGCCGTCCAAGGCAACGATCCGCTCATCGGCCTGACCCAGTGCCGCCAGGGCCGCACCGTACGCCCGCCGGGTCGCCAGCTTGCCCTTGGCCAGCGCACTCGAGAGGCCCACAAAGTCCATGCCCTGCTCGAACGGCATGATCTGTATCTGCCCTGTGGGCAAGGACTTGGCCTGATTCTCCGGCTTCGCCGGGGCCAGTGTGACCTTCGGCTCCGCTGCGATGCCTTGCTGGACCAGGATCGAATCCAGGTCCGCCTCCGCCGCCGCAACCTTGTCTGCCGGCACGGGCTTGCCGTGATTGCCCTTGTCCTTGAGCAGCGAGACGCCCCAGCCCTTCTCCGTCCGGGCGACGATCGCCGTCGGGCTCCCCGCCTGGGCCGCACAGGACAAAGCCTTCAACACCGCCTCAGGGTCGTTGCCGTTGATCACCTCGACGGCATACCCATACCCGCTCAGCTTCACCGCCAGCACGTCCGCCGACTGCTGCTTGCTGACATAGTCCGCCTGCCCCTGGCCATTGCAGTTGAAAATCGGAATAACGCTGGTGAGTTTGTGGTCGATCAGGAAGTCTGCGGCCTCCCAGATCTGCCCTTCCCGACTCTCCCCGTCACCAATGATACAGTAGATCCGCTTGTCGATGCCCCGCGCCCGGGCCGCCAGCCCCAGGCCCGCCGCCACGCTTAAACCCTGGCCCAGCGAACCAGTTGCGGCATCGAAGAACGGCATCCCTTCCGCCGGATTCGGATGCCCGTCCAGAATGCTATTGATCTCGCGAAGGGTCGGCAGGTCAGCGGGGCTCAGTTTGCGAGCCTCGGCCTTGCTCTTGCCCGCGACCGCGCCCATGTCCGCCAAGGCCGCATAGATGATCGGCACGGCGTGACCTTCCGACAGGACCAGCCGGTCATTGTTGGGGTTCCACGGGTCCTGCGGATCCCAGCGCATCTGTTTGTACATCAGGCTGACGACCAGGTGGGCCAGCGCCAACCCGCTGGACGGGTGGCCGGACTCAGCCTTGGTCGTGCTTTCGATCGTGTACTTGCCCAGCTTGACGGCCTTGGCCTCGATGGCCTGAACTAAGGCGGACATGCCTGTTGCGGAATCCTTGCTACTCTGCGCCATTGTCTGTTTTCCTCATCCCAACACGGAAAATGGTGATTTTATGGGCCCGTCCACGCTTGGCTGCTTCTGGCCTGCCATGACAGATTCCAACGACGCCAAGAGGGATTCGCGATACAGTAATTCCTTTGGTGCCAGATGACAAGGGCACTCAGCGACCACATTCCTTCGCCGCCTGAATGGTCCCTATACGATAGGATATGTCCGATCCTGAGTGTTTCAAATGCGGCACGGCTGGCAGGCAATTGGTACGCTTTAGATACTGATTGTGTGCCAAGCGGCCGCCCTGCGTGTATAATCGGCGGGAGTGGGAAGACCGCAGTGGAAGCTTCCCCCTAACCAAATGGAGGTAACGACATTATGCCTGAAGGGCAAAACGGGCAAAATATCGCGGCCGAAATCCGGCCGCAGGTCCAGCAGGTCATCGACGAAATCCGCGAACTGATCCAGAACGACGGCGGCGACATCGAACTCGTCGATATCGATGCCGAAGGCAACGTCTTCGTGCGACTGCACGGGGCCTGCGTGGGCTGTCCGCGGTCCCAGATGACCCTGTCCCTGGGCGTCGAGCGGCGGCTCAAGGAGCGCGTGCCGGCCGTCAAGTCCGTCGCAGCAGTGTAAGCCTGCAGTACACCCAGATACGCCTGCGGAGCGTCTTATAATAACCCCTCAGGCATGTAAATCGGTACGTTCTGCGAGCTTGTCCCGTTGCAAGTCTTGCGTGATTTGGACAAAAGGCCATAATAGGCTTTCCCAACAAGTGACGGGGCGTAGCTCAGCCTGGTTTAGAGCGCTGCGTTCGGGACGCAGAGGTCGGAGGTTCAAATCCTCTCGCCCCGAGTCTTCCCGATAAAAAGCCTTCCGCTGCAAAGCGGAAGGCTTTTTCATTACGCCGCAAGCACTTACGATTGCCCTTCCTGGTTAGTTGGTTCAAACTGCACTTAGCAACTGCGCTCTCTGGCTGAGCCATCCTGCGTCAGCAGATTTTCCCCAACGCCGCCTTCCGCCTCCACAGCGGATTGGCTGCCACGGGCTAACAGTAGGCAGAATCGATCTTGCGGTCAGCACTTCGCCGGCAGATGCAGTGTCACACAGAAAGTGCCGCCCAGTACCGTGTCGATCGATATCGTCCCTTCAAGAAGTGTCACAATCCGGCGACAGAGCGCCAGCCCCAGCCCACAATGCTGGTCGACGTCGCTACGGGCCGCGTCACCCCGCCAAAATCGCTTGAAGACATCCGCCACCTGTTCTGAGTGGATCTGGCTGCCGGTGTTGGAGATCCGCAGCACAATGCGATCGTCAGCCTGCCGGCCTTCGATGCAGATCCTTCCGCCGCTGCCGGCATAGGTTGCGGCGTTATCGAGGAGATTTCGGACGACGATTCGCAGGAGCGACTGATCGGTCTGGACAAGAAGGTCGTCCGCGACGGTCCAGTCGATTGCCAGGCCGCGAGCAGCCGCACGACCTTCGAAGGGCCTCCAGCCTTCCTGAAGCAACCACCCGGCATTCACCGGCTCGTATTGCGGGTGCAACCGGTTGGCATCGGCCCGGGCGACGATCAGCAGGTTCTCCACCATAGCGTGCATCCCGCGAGCCGCCTTGAGGCACTTGCCGATCGCCTGTTCATATTCTTCCGGCTGCCGTTTGCGGGAACCGCACACCTCCAGGGCTGCCGTCAGTCCGGCCAGCGGGGTACGCAGTTCATGAGTCACATCCGCGGTGAAGGTCCGCTCCCGGGCGATGGCAGACTCGACGTTGACCAGCAGTTCGTTTAGGCGCTGTACCACCGGCAACATTTCTTGCGGCGATTCGTGCAGGGCGATCCGCTCCGACAGGTCCGTGGCGCCGATAGCGTGGATGCGGTCGGCCAGCGCGTTGAGAGGGGTCAAGCCCCTGCGCACCACCCACGCCATAGTGGCTGCGGACACAAGCATCGTAATCCCGAAGACCCCTGTCAGCACCCAGGCAAGTTGGGCGAGCCTGCGATCCAGCCCTTCCGTCTCGCGAACCAGGACCAGGCAGGCCTGGTGGAACGTCGCCAAGGGTGGGGTGGTTTCCTCGTCCTCCCGTTTGGGCGTGAAAAAGAGCACGGTCCTTCGGCCTCGGCCGCCG
>JANYLN010000151.1 GCA_025357795.1 Planctomycetota bacterium | reverse complement strand
CTATCCGATCGACATCCACAGCCCGACGGGTGCGGGGACGGTGATTCAACATGTGCCGGCTGGCGACTGGTACGAGATTCCGTACCGCTGCCTGGTGCCGCAGAAGATCGATAATCTGCTCATGGCGAGCCGGTCCATTTCGAGCGATCACGTGGCGCATTCGAGCCTGCGGGTGATGCCGCCGGTGGCGGGGATTGGCGAGGCGGCGGGGACGGCGGCGGCGCTGTGCCTGAAGAGCGGGTGCAAGCCGGCGGAGCTGCCGGGCGAGCAACTGGTTGAGAAGTTGATCCAGCAGGGCCAGCCGCTGATCCAGGGGCAGGCAGCCAGGGCATAGACCTCTCTGAAGCAGTCTCCTAATCCGGGTACGTGGCCGGGTCGGGCCGCGAACGGCGCGGGTGTGCGGGCCGGCGGACGGTCAGGAGGTTGTAGACGGCTGTTGCCCCGGTCAGCGTGACGAACGTGGCTACCAGGATCGACGTGAGGTAGTTGTGGCTTGCATCGAACAGCCAGCCGCCGATCATCGGCCCGGTGATTCCGGACAACCCGAACGCCAGGAACACGAGCGGGTAGATCGCCCCGACCTGCGCGTTGCCATACTGGCGGGCTATGTAGGCGGCGTAGAGCACGAAGCAGGCGCCGTAGCTGAAGCCCACCATCGCGCAGATCGGCAGGAACAGCCCTGCCAGGAACGATGCTGGATACACCAGCAGTACCGCTGCCGCCAGCAGCAGGAGTGAGAGCGGCATGGTCCGCGGGTCGGCCCAATCGCTGATCCAGCCCCATGCGATCCGGCCGGTGGCGCTGCCTACGGCGAACAGGCCCACGCCGATCGTGCAGACGGCTGGGTCGAGCCCGCCGGCCAAGCCGATCGACTTGAGGTTGCCGATGACCAGCAGGCCGGCGAAGGTCCCGCTGGAGAGTCCCAAGGTCGCCAGGCGGAAGGGGCGGTCCGCCAGGAGTCGGCGCAGCGGAATGGGGGGAGTCGATTCCTGGCGGATTTGTCCGGCGGGGGCAGTCAGCCCCATCGCCGCCAGGCCGATCAGCAGGCCGTAGCCCAGGCCGATCCAGCCGATGGTCGGCAGCACATCCCAGCCTGCTTTGAACAACAGCTCCGCCAGGGCTGCCTCCAGGATGGCCCCGGCGCCGAAGCTGCTGACGGCCAGACCGGTCGCCAGGCCGCGGCGGGTCGGGAACCACTGCACGCACAGGGTGAGCGCACAGACGTAGCCACAGCCGATGGCGGGGCCGATCAG
Organism: Planctomycetota bacterium; assembly: GCA_025357795.1. Lineage (GTDB taxonomy): Bacteria > Planctomycetota > Phycisphaerae > UBA1845 > JANYLN01 > JANYLN01. Next base: position 3,623 of record JANYLN010000151.1, on the reverse strand, counting down.
TACGCCAACGCCAAGCCACAGCAGCCAGAAGCTGCCGCCTGAGATCGCGACCAAGCCACTGCCCGACCAGAACAGCAGTCCGGCCAGGGCGGCGACCGCTCGCGGGCCGATGCGTGGCAGCGCCCGGCCGGCGGGGATCATCGCCAGCGTCCAGAAGGCGATGGCTGTGCCGAAGATTGCCTGCGTTTGCGCCGTGGATAACCCGTGTGTTTGGCGCAGGGCCGGCACGAAGACAGCCCAGGCGTAGATGCCGCCCAGGCAGATCTGTATGAGTATGCTACAGAGCAGGACGACGTACTTGTGGGGCATAGGTATCTCCTTGCCTGTCGCCATTTCCCTCGCCGGAGAGCAACGGCAGTCATCACAACGACACGGCGCAGGCCAAAGCCTGGACCGCGAACGAAGGGCCGCTTGCCGGTGAAACGCCCATGTCAGTCCGCGGCGCATTGCTCGTCACGTGATTCCTGCCGCGGCAAGGGGCTGTAACAATCCCCAATGTGAGGGCGGCGGTATGTCTGATCCTCTCAGCCCAGCGGCAGCAGGCGCAGGTACTCCTCGAGCGTGCCGCCATCCAGACAGCATGCGATGATCTGCCGGCCGAGCGGGTCGAGGTCGACCTGGGCCAGGTACGGTTCGAGTTCCCGGCGGAAGAACGCGGTTAGCATGGCGGCGCCGGCGTCATAGCCGTCCTCGCCGACCTCGGGCTGGCTGTCGACCTCCAGCAGCCACTGTGGAATCTGCGTGCCTTCCACGTGCATGCTGCTGACGGCGTACCCCAGCAGGCTGTTGCGGGCGGCCTTGAGCTGGTCCAGCCGGAAGCGCGCACCGCCGCGGCGGGCGAGATATTCCCGAGTAATCCACTGCGGCATAAAGCCCGTTCGCCAGCAGCCCACGTGCTGGTTGGGTACGAGGATGTAGCGTGTGGCGGGGGTTTGCACGATCTGACGGAGCAGCAGGTTGGCGTGCACGACGCGCCGGCCGGTGGCAAAGGGCCAGTACGAGCCGACGCCCTCGCTGACCAGGTCCTCGCAGTCGGTGACGCTGGGGTTGGCGTATCCGCGCGGCGCGACGAGTCGCCACAGCCACGCCAGGGCCGGTGGCAAGAAGTGCAGCAGGCCCAGGATGCCGAAGCTCGGCTGCTGGCGGCTGCACGGCGGGCAGCGTACTCCGAAGCTGCGGACATCGACCTCGACCGGTTCGTCCACCACGCCTGGCACGAGGTGCCGGCCCAGGATCACGCGGGGGTTAGGGCAGGGCTTGCCCGGGGCATCTTCCGTGTGCTCCCAGATCAGGCAGGTGGCCCCGGGGACCGCTTCAATATTCAGGAAGATGATCGGCTCGCTCGGGTGCATGCAGATCCGCTCCAGGCTTGGGTCGGTGCCGTACCCGTCAATGTGGTTGAGGCGGATGAACCAGGCGTCCTCGGCGTCCTTAACCACGAGTTTGCGGCTGCGCTGCAGGCTCGGATGGCACAGGGCCATGTCATCGGTTACCGGGCGCAGCACGCAGCTTTGCGGCAGGGCGACGTGTCGCCGTTCGCCGGTGACGAGGTTCTCGCCGATCAGCAGTCGGCCGTCGGGCTCGCGGTGGGGGTATTCGAGCATCTCGCTCTTGCCGCCGCCGCTGGCGCCTTCGTGCATGATCGTCAGGATGTTGTCGTAGGGCGTGACCACCTGCACGGTCGAGCCGTGTGCGGTGATCCAGCCTTCGTCCTCCCCGATATTCAGCAGGACGCCGTAGATGCCCTTTTTCGCACTGGGACCGGGATAGAGGTTCAGCGAGAAGACTTCGTGGAGATCCTTCAGGCGGTTGTGGACGACAACCTGCCGGCCGTGGCAGTGGGTATGGCGAAACGGCGGGGCGAGAAAGATGATCGCCCGCGGGCGGAAACTCTCCGGTAGCTGGGCCAGCGGGATCATCTTCTGCAGGTCGGCCAGGGCAGCCGCGAAAAACGCCGCGTTGGCCGGGGCGATCAGCAGGGCATCGATGCCCAACTGTGAGCCGCCCGGCTTGAACGGGATCAGGACCAAGTCCTGCCGGCAGAGCCATGCCAGTACGGCCGAGCGCAAGTCGGCAAAGGAACTGCCGAAGCGTTGGTCGAACCGGATCTTATCGGTGGGCCGCTCGTCACCGACGACCAAGCAATCCGGGTCGCGACGGCGCATGTAGGCTTCGGTGTAGTTCACCGCCATGCCGTTGCGGCAGCGCACGACCGTCGCCTCGTGGACCGACCCCTTGCCGGGCACGTCGTAGACCACATCGAAACGGTCGGCCCGCCGGCTGCCCAATGCCATCTCCACAAGTTCCGAGCGGCTTTCGGGCATCACGACGCTGGGGGCCTGATCCAGGACTGCCTGCACGTCGGCCGGCAGATCGAATACTCTACAGGATGCCTGTTCCATGATGGCTATGCTCCCTCTTTGCGGACCTGCGTGCCTCCCAGCCGCAGGGGGCTGGCCAATGCAAAGACAATCACCCGTTCGCCGGTCCGCGTGCTGATATCGGTGTGCAGGCTGACCACCGTGGCCCCCGTGATCGTCTGGATCAGGCTTTCCAGCAGTGTCCGGCCGCGCTCCAGCAGTTTGAGTCGCACCTGCTTGATTAACTCGCGGCCCTCGAAGCCGGGGTCATCCGAGGCGAGTCTGCGCTCGGCAGGCGTGAGGACCCCTTTGAGTCGGACCAGCACCATGTCGTCGATGATGTAGGCCTTGGCTTCGGAAGGCCCGCGGCCCATGTAGTCCTTCTCAAACTTGATCAGCGCTTCGCTGATCTCCGCCTCGATCCGCCCCTGGGTCTTCACCGTTATGCTCCTTGCGACTGGCTCCGGGTAGAGCGCACAAAAAGACCGTGCCCCTGGCGCCGGCGGCGTAAGGAGCACGGTCTTCACTTCCCCATGGCCGCACGAGCCTGGTGGCACGTTCGGAGGGGACTTGAAACCGTTGTTGGTGATCGGATGCACAGACGTCCGCCTGCCAGCTGCCGCCGGCCTGCGACTCAGAGGGCGATCCGCGCATCGATCTTAGCGAATTTATTCTAGTGGTTGGTGGGCGGGCTGTCAAGCGAATTCCACGAGGTCTTGGCGCACGACTGCCCGCGGCCGCCGTGGTGCAGTCGCCATATTCACGGAAGGGATCCTACATGGCAGGTGCGGGTGCCGGCGGCACTTCCACGGCTTCGACGCCGATGGCAGTGATGTCGTCCTCGGGGTGGAGGCTGCCGCTAGTGCGGTCGATCACCTGCTGGAGTTTGCGGAAGATGGCGTGGATGTCGCGGCCGGCGTTGCGTTTGAGGATCCGCAGCCAGCGGTTGCGCTGATGGTCGGCGCGGCCGAAGGCTTCTTCGAGGCCGTCAGAGTGAATGATCAGGCGTTGTCCGGGTTGGAGGTCGAACTCCGCCTGCTTGTATTCCTGTTCGGGGAAGACGCCGATGACGCAGCCGGCGTCGCATTCGACACTTTCCTGGTACCCTTGGCGTTGCAGGAGGATCGGCGCCGGGTGGGCCGCGCGGGCGATCTGGACGCGGCGGGTGCGGAAGTTGATTACGCTGTAGCACATTGTGACGTACTGGCAGTTGGGCAGGTTGTGCATGGACATCGACTGGTTGAGGTTGTGCAGCACCTCCGC
>JANYLN010000126.1 GCA_025357795.1 Planctomycetota bacterium | reverse complement strand
TCAGGCCGACGCGGCAATAGCGCCCGCCGAAATGAGAAAAACCATGAATCGCCACCTTGCCGGCATAGCGATCCTAACCGTGGCGGCGTGCAGTGTGTTGATCGGCGCGTGCGGTACGCCGGACAAGACCCGTGTGAAGGCCAGCCTTACCCATGATAGGGCCGAGCCGACTGCCGACCTCGAGCAGATCGTCAACGAAACGTACAATTCGATGTTCAGCCTGATGACCCCGCTCTACCTATTCTACGCCCAGAACGAGCGCTGGCCGAGCAGCGGCCAGGAACTGCAGGGCATGAGCCAGCAACTGGGGCTGACGTTCGACCTGTCGCGTTACTCGCAATTGGAGCTGCGCGAACTGCAGGACGGCAGCCTGCTGGTGCACTTCCAGCTCTGGCCGCCAGGTCAGGGAGGCGGGGATTTCGTGCTCGGCAAACCCGAGTTCGAGGACGAGAAGGAACCGTTGTTCTCGCATGACACGCGGATGATCTGACGGTTCGCCAGCGCACTATCACCGGGGCCTGGACTTGCCGCTGCGGCACGGTAATCTCAATGCCTGTGTGCCGAACCGTTGGCACGGCAAGACCCTGCACGCAGGCGTCGCGTGCCGGGTCGAGTCACCACAGGGAGTCCCGGATGAGTTCGCGGAGACTGGGCATCGTTGGGAGATCGCTCAAGGAGCACGAGCGGCGAGTGGCCATCCACCCGGGCCATCTCGCACAGATCTCTGAGGCGCTGCGCCGCCAGATGGTCTTCGAGACCGGATACGGCGAGCCCTTCGGCGTGCCTGACGAGCAGATTGCCGCGGAGACGGCCGGAGTCTGCTCTCGCGAGGAACTCTTCCGTACGTGCGATATTCTCGCCCTGTCCAAGCCGGTGCACGAGGATGTCCAGCAGATGCAGCCGCACCAGGTCCTTTGGGGCTGGTGCCATGTGGTGCAGGACGCAACCTTGACGCAGATGGCGATCGACAGCCAGTTGACGCTGATGACCTGGGAATCCATGAACACCTGGGACGCGCAGGGCCGCTGGCAATCGCACATCTTTCGCAGGAATAACGAGATTGCGGGCTATGCCGGCGTGCTGCACGCGACGGGCCTGATGGGCATCGCGGGCCACTACGGCAGGCCCCGCAAGGCGGTCGTGATCAACCACGGATCGGTCAGCCAAGGGGCGGTACGAGCCCTGCAGGACCTCGGCTTCGGGCCGATCATCGCATTGGTATTGCAGCCGCCGGGCACGATCGCCAACCCCGTAGTCGGGGTGGTTTATCGCCAGATCCTGCGTAGCGACCCTGGTCAGCGGCTCTGCACCAGCGATCCCCTGGGGACGCGTCCGCTCATCGACGAACTGGCCGAGGCCGACGTCATCGTCAACGGCATTCTGCAGGACACGGATGCCCCGCTGATGTTCGTACACGCCGACGAGGTCGAGCGGCTCAAACCAGGCTGCCTGATCATCGACGTCAGTTGCGACGCCGGGATGGGCTTCGCCTTCGCTCGGCCGACGACCTTCGGGCAACCGATGTTCCCGGTGGGCCATGTGCATTACTACGCCGTCGATCACACGCCGTCGTACCTATGGGACAGCGCGTCGTGGGAGATCTCGGCCGCCTTGCTGCCCTTCCTGCCGATCGTACTGGCGGGCCGGACCCAATGGGAGACGAACGAGACGATCCGCCGGGCGATCGAGATCGGCGACGGCCGGGTCCTCAACAAGAAGATCCTGTCGTTCCAGAAGCGAGAGCCCAAGCACCCTCACACAAGGAGTGCACCATGAGCAGGGTGGACGAGGCCGTGTCTCTCTTTCGGTCCGGATGCGCCTGCTCCCAGGCAATCCTGGTCGCCTGCAGCGAGTCGCAGGGCGTCGATCGACACACATCCCTGAAAATCGCCGCGAGCTTTGCCGGCGGCATGCGTATGGGCAACACGTGCGGCGCGGCCAGCGGTGCCATCATGGTCTTAGAGCGTTTTCCGATTACCTCTAGCGGGAGCGACAGCATGGTCCTGCAACAGCGCAGGACCAATGGCACCCAGCGCTCATGCCTGACGCTACACATAAACAGAATCCGACCTAGGGCTCAAGTACTACACGAACGACGGCCGAACGGGAAGCGATCGTCGCAAGACGTACGAGCAGGTCAAGGAGTTCCAGGGGCGATTCAAGGCCCGCCGCGGCGACCTCGTCTGCAAGCGCCCTGATGGGCTGCGACATAAGTACGCCAGAGGGTGTAGAATACGCCAACGCCGGACTGTTCCAGTCTCGCTATGGGCTGCTCAGCTGCGCTGGCGGGGTTACCGGGACAGTCACGACAGGTTCTTCGAGGACGCAGGCGTAGGTCTGTCCAACAGCGTGGAGTTCTCGGGGCCGGGCTTTGTGCGGCTTAACTTCGGTTGCCCATGAGGGTTGCTGAATGAGGCGCTGGAGCGGCGATAGTATGATTAGGTAGCGGCCCCAGGGCTGGTACGCTGAAGGCCTTAGGGGCTATGATGTATGGAAAGGCAGTGAGCCATGGCGTTCAGCGAAAGCGACTTAAAGGATCTCGAGCGGGCCCGGCAGCTACTCGAAAACCCGAGCCTATCGGCTCGGATTACCAATCTGCTGGGGGCTCCGATCGAGCGGGGCTTTGCGATGCTGCCGGCGGAGTGGGCGGATAAGATCGCCAGCGTAGCGCGAACCTCGCTGAGCAAGGCCCTGGACGTCGCGGTGCAGACCCTGGGCAACCGCGGCACGAAGTCCTCGGCGGACGTACTGCACCGGGTGTTAGTGGCCAGCACCGGGGCGGTGGGCGGGGCGTTCGGCCTGGCGGCACTGGCAGTGGAACTACCGGTGTCCACGACGATTATGCTGCGGTCGATCGCGGACATTGCCCGAAGCGAAGGGGAGTCGCTGGAGGACCTGGGAACCCGGTTGGCATGCCTGGAGGTGTTCGCACTGGGCAGCCGGGCGAAGACCGATATGGCCAGCGAGACCGGCTATTTCGCGGTTCGGGGGATTATGGCCCGCACGATCAGCGAGGCCGCCCAGTTCATCGCTGAGCGGGGGCTGACGGAAAAGGGGGCTCCTGCCTTGGTCCGCATGATCACTCTCCTGGCCAATCGCTTCAGCGCGGTGGTGACCGAGAAGGCCGCTGCGCAGGCGGTTCCGATATTGGGCGCAGCGGGAGGGGCAGTGATCAATACCGTGTTTATCGATCACTTCCAGGATGTTGCGCGGGGGCACTTTATCGTGCGGCGGCTGGAGCGGGTGTACGGGGCGGATGTGGTGCGACTGCAGTACGAGGCCCTGGCGGACACCATGGCTGACCAGCCGTCCTAGGACGCCTTATATCTGGTCGTTCCGGCTGGGCGCACGGCAGGCGGCGAGCCTACAGGGCGGGACCTACTCTGGAGCCCCGAGGTCACCCTAGTCGTGAAGAGGCCCGTGCGCCCTGCGGAATCTGCCTCTACTGCCAGAGCAATCCGAAATTCCTTGGCCCGCCCGTGACTATGGGTGAATAATAAGGTGCAGATCCTGGGGGGGGACGCAGCTGGCTGAATCCCACGGCTATTGGGAGCCTCACTACCACGATGCACAGTCCGAAAACAGGCAGATAAGGCGGAACTCGTCCATGGCGTCCGATTACACCATCGTGTGCTACTACTATCCGGGCTACCATTCCGACCCGCGGAACGATGCACGGCACGGGGCAGGCTGGACGGAGTGGGACCTGGTCAAGGCTGCCAAGCCTCGATTCGAGAAACACTTCCAGCCCAAGATCCCGCTGTGGGGCTACGAGGACGAGTCCAACCCGGCGGCGATGGCCCGCAAGATACAGGCGGCGGCTGACCACCGGATCGACACGTTTCTGTTCGACTGGTACTGGTACGATGGACCGTTCCTGAATGCCGCCCTGGATAAAGGCTTCCTGCGGGCCCCCAACAACGACCGCATCCAGTTCGCGCTGATGTGGGCCAACCACGACTGGCTGGACATTCACCCGGCCAAGCAGCACTGCCCTGCCCCGCTGGTCTACCCGGGCCGGGTCAACGCCCAGACCTTCGAGCGGGTGACCGATGTCCTGATTGGCACGTACTTTGGCCACCCGTCGTACTGGCGGATCGACGATCGGCCCTACTTTTCGATCTACGAGATCTCCAATTTCATCGAGGGGTTAGGGGGGCTACAGGCTGCGCGGAGCGCGTTGCAGCGGTTCCGGGAGAAGGCCCGGGCGGCGGGCCTGCCTGGCCTGCACATCAACGGGGTGATCTGGGGCATCCGGGCCTTGCCTGGCGAGAAGGGGACGATGAACCCGGCGGAGGTGGCGTCGGTGCTGGAACTGGACAGCGTGACCAGCTACGTCTGGGTCCACTACCTGCCGCTGGAGGAATTTCCGCTGGTCGATTACCGGCAGGTATTGACGCGGGTATTGCAGAAGTGGCGCAAGTTCGAGCGGGAGTTCCCGTTGTTCTACTTCCCGAACGTGACGATGGGCTGGGACCCGAGCCCGCGAACGGTGCAGTCTGACCGCTACACCAACAGCGGCTATCCGTATACATCGGTGCTGAACGGCAATACGCCGGTGGCCTTCGGCGAGGCCCTGATACAGGCCAAGACGTTCCTGGAGCGCCGGCCGACTGGCCAGCGGATCGTGACCATCAACGCCTGGAATGAGTGGACCGAGGGAAGTTACCTCGAGCCGGACACGGTACACGGGACAGCGTACCTGGCGGCGATCAAGGAGGCGTTTTACGGGGAGGAGACGCTGAGGTAAGGGTGCGCGCAACAATCATTCCACCGGCGGGCCTTTCCGCCGTCCCTGGCGGGACTGGGCGACAACAAAGAAAAGAACGTAAGTTCTTGGGCTGCCTGGATCTAAATTCATACCGTCCCTCCGCGGACGAACGGCAACAACACGCGGCTCGCAAGCGAGCCGGCTAAATGGGGTGCGGGGCACAACCGTCCTGGATCTGTTCGAGGCCGCACATTTCGGCCAGGATGCAGGCGGCTTCGTACTCATTGCCGACAGATGCGGTGTAGGCGAAGAAATGGCCGTACAGGCGGTGGGTTGCGATGAAGCTGACGGTCTGGCCGTCGCCTTCATAGCGGGTGCAGAACCCCAGAGCATTCAGCTTCAGCAGGATCGCATCGATGTCGGATTGCATAGGGCAGGCTCTAGCCGACTCTTACGATGGCCTCGAGTTTGACGATGCTGGGATCGTCGGGCCAGGTTTTCTTGGCTTCGTCGAGCAGGCTGAGGGCCTGGTCGGTCTGGCCGCTGAAGGCATAGGACCAGATCGTCAGCAACCAGCCATCGAGCCGGTCGGGGTGATCGGAGAGGAAGGCTCTGAGGTCCTGGAGGTAGCGAGTCTCGACCTGCTGGTCGCCGTATACGCTGGGCAGGTAAAAGTCCTTGAGCTGGACGTCGCCCCAGATCCGCAGGCTGTCCCGCAGGGAGAGCGAGGCGTCTGTGTACTGGCCATCGGCGACGAGGGAGGCGGTGTAGAGCATGCGGGCGACGCCGTCATTGGGGTTGGCGTTGACGGCGGCCTGCAGGTAGGAGTGGGCGCGATCAGATTGCCCGGCCCGCAGTGCCTTGAGGCCCAAGTCGAGGCTGCTGCCCCCCCCGGGGGCAGCCGACGCGTCAGCTGTCGCCGGGGAGGGCAGATCGCCCACCTCGGGCCCGGATGCCCCCGCCTCAGCGGGGGCACTGCCGGCATTGTTCTGGGCTGACCAGTCCACCGAGAAACCGAGGCTACTGGCCGGAGGTGCGTAGTACAGTGACGGGTAGTAGTACATCACCGAGTACGCCGGGTAGTAGTAGGTCGGGAAGACGGGGACGACCGGCGCGGAGTAGTAGACCGGGCTGTAGATCGAGGAGTAGACCACGGGCGAGTAGATGATCGGCGGATAGGCATAGCTGTAGTCGTAATAGATTACAGCCGGCGGCCAGTAGGTGGAGGAGTATGGGTAAGCGTAGCGGAACCCGACGTCCACGTAGGACGGACCGCCCCAGTAGCCGAAGCTGAACGAGGAACTCGACCAGTACGGGCGGTACCAGTGGTAGTCGTGGAAGCCCCAGCCGTGACCATACCAGCCACTGTAGACACCGGCGTGCACGCCCCAGTTGTTGTACCAGCCGTGATGGCCCCAGTCGCCGTGGCCCCCGCCCCATCCACCACCATGGCCCCAACCACCATGACCCCAACCACCGCCGTGGCCCCAGTCGCGCCATTGGCCGCCGTGGGCCAAGGTGTTGCCGTTCCAGTTGTGCCAGCCATTTCGGGTCGCGCCGAACCGGTCGTTGGAACGGGCCGCGCGGGCGAACTGGCTGCCTGCGTTGCGGGCGAAGGTGGTATTGCGGGCGAGGGAGTCGCCGCGGTTGGTGCGGCTGAGCGAGTTGGTGCGGCTAAGCGAGTCAGCCGAGCGGCGGAGCGACGAACCTGAGCGGCTGATATCCGACGGGGTCCGCAAGCCGGAGGTGCGACCGAGGGAACGGCCCAGGTCGGAGGAGCCGCGCCGCAGGGAGAGGGCGTCGGCGGATGCCCGGTTATTCAAGCGGGTACGGTCGGAAACGGCAGCACGATCGCCTGTCGAGCCGCGGGCTGTGCGGTCGAGGGGCCTGCTGATCGGGCTATTGGAGGCGTCGGACGTCCGGGTCCGCGAGCCGATTTCGGGGACACGGGTCATTGCACCGCCGGAGCGGGTAGCGTCCCGGCTGGCGCCGCGAGAGACGGGCGAGTCGCCGCGGCCGATACCGCTGCGACCACTGAGGCTGCTGTCGATATCGCGAGTCCGAGAGGTTGCATCGGTCGAACGGGCGGTGCCACGACCGGCCATGTCGGGCCGGGCGATCTGGCGAGCGACCGAGTCGGTGCCACGGACACCCGAACGGTCCACGGCGGACGAGCGGCCCGTATCGCGACTGACGGGGGTACGATCGATGGAGCCGGTGCGACCCGTCGAGCCGGTGCGGCCTGCGTCGGCGAGCGAACCGCGGCCGAGGCCGTCGCCTGTGGACGGACGGGCGATCTGGCGGGCGATGGAATCGCGGCCTGTCATGTTGGAGCGGCTGCTGTCGCGGAAGACGTTACCACGATCGCCTGCGGGGGAGCGGAGTCCGCCGAGGCCGCGAGAGCCGAAGTCGCCGCGGCTGACGGAGCTGCGACCGAGGGATTCGGGCCGGCCGAGGCCGAGGTCGCGGGAGCCGGTGCGGCCTGAGCGGGAGAAGCCCGAGGTGTCGCCGGTGCCGGGGCGGCTGAGGGCGCCGCTGTCCATACGCCGGCTGGGCGAGTAGTTATAGCTGTCGCCGGAACCGCGGCGCGGCCCGACGTCGCTGCCGACCCGGGGCTGGCTGCCGCGGAAGTCGGCGGGGGCGCGACCGGACGGGCTGCTGCGGGAGAAGCCGGGCGAGGGCATGTTGTAGCTGCGGTTTGCAGGGGCGCGGCTGGCATCCGAACCGCCGAAGGAGCGGCCGGGCGACGAGGAGGAACGGCTTGGGGCGGAGAACGATCGGTCTGACCCGCCGGAGGAGCGGCTCGGGGCGGAGAACGATCGGCCTGACCCACCGGAGGAGCGACTCGGACCGGAGAAGGAACGACCGCCCCCTCCACCGCCGCCACCACCCGATCGGGATATGCCGCCGCCGCTTCGCCCACCACCACCACCACTTCGCCCACCACCGTCGCCGCCACCACGTGCGTCGGCATCTGCGACGAGCAGACCGACGGCTAACAGGCACATCAGTACTGGCAGGCGGACCATCCGCCTCTTACTCCATGTACACCTTGCCATGACTCAACCCTCAAGGAACCTCTACGATGCTTGGTTCATTGTATAAAGACGCGACATTAGTGGAGCCAAGTATTATATCGGTCTTGCACAGGCTGTGTATAGTTCACACCAGTCAACCATCGACCAAGGCCCGGACAAGTAACCTTCTATCCTGACACAGGATATCATCTGCGTACACCGCAGAATGGATGGCTCCAGGGTATTGGACGATGCGGGCGGGCGTGTTATTCGATGCCCTGGATTCGAGGCAGGGGCGGGTCCCTGTGCGGCGTTCGTTACAAATTTCACGGGGAGTAGACTTACCGGATCGCCCTAGGTTCTCTGGCGTATGTTCCGGAATTGGCCAGGGCAATTCGGACACCGGGTGGGTGCCACCAACGGCGCCACCAAACAGGTCTGGGCCAGGCGAGCGCGGCGTGAAGCTGGGCTGGATGGGCGAGCTGGGCGGGAGCGGCGAGGGGAATTCCGGACACGGTGCGGGTGCCACCAACGGCGCCACTAAACGGGTTTGGGCCAGTCGGTCACAGCGTGACGCGGGCGATCCGGCGGGTGGAGGAGCAGCTTGGGCATCTGGGCAAAGCGCTGGCTGCGTTGGAGCGCCAGGCTGCTAATCACTAATCAAGCTCTGACCCCCGGCTGCTGGGAGTTGCGCCTTATGGAAGGGCCATTCAGCTCTGACCCCCTTTTGCCGGAGGTTGTCGGAGGCCATACGTTCGGCGATAATCAGCGGCATGCCCACTTTCGTCCGCCGTGTTTCTCTATTGGGCAGCGACAACAGGAGCCATCATGCGTCTGACCGAACAGGAACAGCAGGAAATCGTCCGCTTTATAGAGGCAGACAAGCCGTTG
>JANYLN010000061.1 GCA_025357795.1 Planctomycetota bacterium | reverse complement strand
CCGGCGAGCCGGACGCCGCCCGCAGCGCCCTGGCCCGGGCCCACTGGATCATGCGGAAGATCCCTGATTCCCAGTTCAACCAGGCACCGGACTTCCGCGGTCGCCCCTATTGGGCGCAGCTATTCGACTGGGTCGAGCAATCGGGGTTGCTGGCAAGCAACAGTGGCCAGTGAACGGCAGGATTGAGGAACGACAACGGCATTGATGGTTGCTGCCGTTAGCCGGATTCCGGAACCCGAACCCGGAATCCAGTTGTCAGGAGTGCGATGCATATGGCAGAGAGCAAGGCAAGACGGGCGGCGGAGGTGCTGCTGGGGCTGCTCGACCGGCAACGGCAACTGTACCGCAACCTTCAGGCACTGGCGGATCGGCAGGCCGACCTGGTCAGTACCGGCAACCCCGATGGGCTGCTGCGGGTACTGGCCCAGCGGCAGACGCTGCTGGAGGATGTCAAGAAAACCAATGACGCCCTGCTGCCGTTTCGCCAGCGGTGGGACGCAATCTGTCAGATGCTTGATGAACAGCAGCGGACGCAGGTGTCTGCCGCGATCAACGAGATCAACGAGCGGCTGCAGACGATCATGAACCGCGATCAGAAGGATAGCGAGATGCTTCAGCTCCGCTGCCGCAAGATCGGGCAGGAGTTGCAGACGTCGAGGGTCGGCCGGACCGCCTTGCGGGCGTACGACGAGGCTGGCAGCCAGAGTAGTCACCTGAACGAGGCGGCGGAATGACCACGCAGGCGAGCACAGCCAAAAACGTCGAACAGGACCTGCACACGGCCCGGGCGGACCTGCTGGAGATGCTGGCCGCGTACACGCAGGTGACCAACAAGCTGCAGGAGTCGCACGAGAAGCTGCAGGGCGAAGTCGCCCGCATGAGGGATGAACTGGCCGCCAAGAACCGCGAACTGCGCCGACGTGAACGGCTGGCATCACTGGGCCAGATGGCGGCAGGCTTGGCACACGAGATCCGCAATCCGCTGGGAGCGATTGCCCTGTATGCATCGATGCTCGAGCAGGACCTCTCGGATCGGCCGGACCAGGTCGCAACCGTCCGCAAGGTATCGATGGCGGTCAGCGGACTGAACCGGCTGGTCACGAGCATCCTGGAATTCGCCCGGCCCCGCGAGTCAAGCCGGCAACTGGTGCCGCTCTCACGCGTAGTGACCTGGGCCGCCCAGACGGTCTGGCCACTGATCGAACAGAAACGGATCGACCTGCGGCTGCCCCGTCAGAACCCCGAGATCTTCGCCGACCCGGACGACCTGTCGCGGGCGCTGGCGAACCTGCTGCGTAACGCGGCCGAGGCGGTTGCACCCGGTGGCCAGGTTGCGATGCGAGTCCGCCCCGGACGGGATGGTGCCGCGGTGATCTGGGTCGAGGACAACGGTCCCGGAGTGCCGGAGGAGATGACGGAGAAGGTGTTCGAGCCATTCGCTACGACCAAGCACAGCGGCACGGGGCTGGGCCTGGCGATCGTGCACCAGATCGTCGAGGCGCACAACGGGAAGATCAAGTTGATGAAGAGCCGGCTGGGTGGGGCGCGGTTCGTGATGCGGATTGGGCCCAAAGCGACACCGGAGACGAAGAAGCAACGTAAGAAGGCACGGGCCGCGTAGGCAGAAGACGTATGCTTGCGTTACTGCTGACGGCTAACAGCGGATCTGTTGTTCATCGGAGAGTAGCATGGCAAAAGTCTGCGTGGTGGATGACGAGGAACTGATGCGCGACAGCGTCGCGACGATCCTCAAACGGGCCGGGCACAACGTCGAGGCCTTCGACGATCCGCATGATGCCCTCGAGGCGGCACGAGGCGGCAGTTTCGACCTGATCGTCACCGACCTGAAGATGCCTGGTCTGACAGGCGTGGATCTGCTACGCGGCGTCCGCCAGGCAGGGTGTGACACCGCCACGATTTTGATGACGGCGTTCGGCACCGTCGCCAATGCCGTCGAGGCCATGAAACTGGGGGCGTGCGACTACCTCGAAAAGCCGTTCCAGGCCGACCAGCTCTGCAAGATGGTCGAGCGAGTCTGCCAGGTTCGGCAATTGCAGAGCGAAAACGAGGCCCTGCGGGCATCGCTGCGGGACGCCGAGTTGCCGCGCGAACTGATCGGCAACAGTTCGACCATGCGGCTGGTCCGCGAGCAGATCTCCCGCGTCGCCGGGAGTGATGCAACGGTCTTGATCCAGGGCGAATCAGGTACGGGCAAAGAACTGGTCGCCCGGGCGATTCACCGGTCCAGCCCGCGGGCGGCCCGGCCGATGCTGTGCGTGAACTGTGCGGCCTTGTCGAACACGCTGCTGGAGTCCGAGCTGTTTGGCCACGAGAAGGGGGCCTTCACCGGGGCCGACCGCGTTCGCAAGGGGCGCTTCGAACTGGCGGATGACAGCAGCCTGCTTCTCGATGAAATCAGCGAGATCCCGCTCTCGTTACAGGGCAAGCTGCTTCGCGTGCTGCAGGAGAGGGAATTCGAGCGGGTCGGCAGCAGTGTCACCCGCAAGAGTGGTGCCCGTGTGGTCGCCACGACCAACCGCGACATGATGGATTGGGTCGCCCGCAACCGCTTCCGGCAAGACCTCTACTACCGGCTGAGTGTGTTGCCGATCCAGATCCCCGCTCTGCGCGAGCACATTGATGACATAGACGAGTTGGTGGATTACTTCCTGGACCGCCGGGCGCAAAGGACCGGCTGTCAGATCCAGCACGTGACGGCGGAGACGATCGACCTGCTCAAGGCGTACAACTGGCCAGGCAACGTTCGCGAACTCGAGAATCTCATCGAGCGAGCGTGCGTGCTGTGCGACGAGCGGGAGATCCGTAGCGAGGTGCTCGAGCCGTGGTTGCGGCGGACGAACAGTTCGGTGGCGTCCCTGCCCAGCGCCCTGCGGCCGGGCCATCTGCTGGAGGACGCCGAGCGGCACCTGGTCGAGCGGACGCTCAAGCAGTTCGAGGGCCATCGAGAGAAGACCGCCAAGGCCCTTGGCATTGGCCTGCGGACACTGAGTCTGAAGCTCAAACGCTGGCGGCAGGAGCAGGTCGCCGGAGGCGGATGACGAATCCAGGGCGGAGGCTGCCGGACCGCCCGCCCAGTGGATGCCATGCGCAATTCTTGCGTGTTGCAACGCGCAGCATCTGCGCGGACGCCTCTTGTACGTGTACTTCGAAGTGCTTGTCGTTGATGTGGTTATGCTTTTCGATCGGTCCGGCATGGCAATTGCCCAATGGCCACTGCCGGCAGTGGAGTTTCTGGTGGTGCAAGGATGAGCGGTATGGACGGGATCATCGGCAACAGGACGATTTCGGCGCTGGAGCAGATGGCGGCCTTTACGGAGGCCCGCCAGAAGGTCATCGCTGACAACATCGCCAACGTCGATACGCCTGGCTACCAGCACAAGAAGGTCGATCTCGACGGGTTCCAGCAGGCGATGGCGGAAGCCATGCAGGGCCGCTCAAGCCAACAGGATCTGGGCCCGGTCACCAGTGACCAGGTGCAGCGCAACGACGCTGGCCAGATGGTGCTCCAGCCGGACGTCGAGCCGGCTGACAACATCGCGTTCCACGACGGGACCAACGGCCAGATCGAAAAGGACATGACCGAGATGGCCCGCAACCTGCTGATGCACCAGGTGAGCGTGGATATGGTGCGGCATCATTACCGCATGATTGAGACGGCCATCCGTGGTCGGGCGACGTAAGGGTTTGCTTAAGAGGCAAATGACATGTTCGGCAGCTTGAATATCAGCACATCAGGCATGGTCGCCCAGCGAGTCCGCATGGACGTGGTCGCGGGCAACATTGCCAATGCCTTTACGACGGTGGACGCGGCCGGGCGGGCGACTCCGTACCGCCGGCGGATCGCGGCGTTTGCTCCAGGTGATCCGAGCCAGGGGGCCAGTGGAGCAGGCGTACACGTGGCGAGCGTGACGACCGATCCGTCGGACTTCAGACTCGTGCACGACCCGAGCCACCCGCAGGCCATCAAGAACGGGCCCAAGCAGGGCTACGTGC
>JANYLN010000259.1 GCA_025357795.1 Planctomycetota bacterium | reverse complement strand
GACGTCAAACCCGCGACGGTCATCAGCCTGGCCAAGCGCGAGGAGGAGATCTACACCCGCGCCGCCTCCGCCCCGCTGCGGCTGCCCCGCAACGACGGCGCCCTCCGCCTCCTGCAATCCGTCCGCGACGAGGCCCACCGCTTCGCCCAGCACCACCACCACATCCTCCGTCGCAAACGCGTCTTTGGCGAGGAAGACAAGCAGATCGGCCGGCGAAGGCGCAAGGGAGGCTGACCCGCCCCTCCTTGCCGAATCCCTTCCCAGGAAGATAATGTCCTCCCGCGGCAGGTCCGCACATACAAGGCAAGACGCAATCACAGGAGAGGCGATATGGCAGGCTTCAACGGCCTCGGTATGCACCTGGGCAACCTCTGGCAGTTGTCCAACGCCAAGTCCCGTTCCATCAGCCCCGAGAATCCCACCGGCGAAAAGGGCAAAGGCGCCATGGCCGAAGCCGCGCCCGACGGCCCCGCCCGCGAGCTGGGTCGCGGCTGGAAGTGCCGCGCCTGGATCCCCATCGAGGTAGGCCAGACCGTCACCCTCGCCGACGTCGACGGCCCCGGTGCGATCCAGTCCATCTGGTGCACCGGCCACCTCCGCCGCGACATGATCTTGCGGATCTACTGGGACAACCAGCCGACCCCCTCCGTCGAGTGCCCCGTCGCCGACTTCTTCGGCGCCCCCTGGATCGCCCCCGGCGATTTCTCCGCCAAGGGCAACCCCATTGTCCTGAACTCGCTGCCCGTCTGCGTGAACCCCAGCCGCGGCTTGAACTGCTTCTGGGAAATGCCCTTCCGCAAGCACTGCAAGATCACCGTGGAAAACCGCGACCCCAAGGAAAAACTCGTCCTCTACTACCAGATCAACTACACGCTGACCGATGTCCCCGATGATGCCGCTTACTTCCACGCCCAGTGGCGCCGCACCAACCCGCTGCCCTACGGCCAGGTCTACACCATCCTCGACGGCGTCAAGGGTCGCGGCCACTACATCGGCACCGTCATGGGCTGGGGCATCAACAACAACCGCTGGTGGGGCGAAGGCGAAATCAAGTTCCACATCGACGGCGACGGCGAGTTCCCCACCATCTGCGGCACCGGCACCGAGGACTACTTCGGCGGCGCCTACAACTGGGACGTGGCAGGCCAGTACACCACCTACACCACCCCCTTCCTCGGCATGCACCAGGTCATCCGCCCCGACGGTACCTACAGCGCCAACCACCGCCACTCGATGTACCGCTGGCACGTCATGGACCCGGTCCGCTTCGAGCAGGACTTCGAGGTCACCATCCAGGCCCTCGGCTGGCGCAGCGAAGGCCGCTTCCTGCCCGGCACCCACGACATCTGCTCGGTCGCCTACTGGTACCAGACCCTCCCAGCCGCCCCGTTCCCGCCGCTGCCGGACCGCAATGCCATGGAGATCGTCTAAGGATATACGCGTCGGTCAGAGCCGAAAGGTCTGCAGCGCACACCTTCTTGACCGGACATAATGAAGGGGCCGGGATGATTGTCCCGGCCCCTGCTTCTTGAAACGAGCACTCCGTCATGTTGGCAGTTCCGCCCCTAAGCGGTGTTCGGAGTTCCCGTTTCAACCGGCGCCGTATCTTCCTGGCCGCCCGTCCCCGCCATACGATCCCCTATTGATTCTCCCCGCGGGTTTGGTAGCTTGGCCCCTTTGTGCAGCCATCCGGATGCACCGGGTGGGAATGACCCGGCCCCCAATGCCGGGCCGAGAAGGACATACGCCGTATGAGTCGAACCGGGGTGGACGTGCTCAACGCCACGGTGACCAGGCTCCTGCTGGCCAGCGCCATCATCGCGCTGGGCACCTCGGGCTTCATCATCGCCGTCCCCTATTTCGTGCTCGCCAAGATCGGCCGTGCCGACGCCGTAGGCTACGTCACCGCCGCCTCCACCCTCGGCTACATCGTCTCCTGCCTGCTCAGCCAGCCACTCGCCCAAAGGATCAGTCCCCGCCTGATCGTCACCGCCGCCGTAGCCGGCGTCGCCCTGTTCCTGTTCAGCTTCCAGTTCACCGCCACCGTCCCCCAGATGTTCGGTATGCTCCTGCTCTATGGCCTGTGCCTCGGCCTGGTCTGGGCCCCCCTGATGGGCTGGCTCTCCGGCGACGCCGAGGGCCTCACCCTCAGCAAGCGACTCGGCCTGTTCAACATCGCCTGGTCCTTCAGCATCATCTTCGGCCCCCTGGCCGCCAGCTACATGGTCAAGCACAGCATCGAAATGCCCTTCACCGCCATGATGATCGTCCTGGCCCTCGCCAGCCTGATCGTCCTGACAACCCCTTATACACCCCCGGCCCCCCAGGCCCGCAAGCACGCCTTCCCCGCCTCCGCCCGATCCGACAACACTCTCGCGGGCCAGCCCCTGCCCGCCGCCCCGCCAGCCAATGACCTCTTGCTGCCCACCCCCCTCAAGACGCAATACATCCGCTACCTCGCCTGGGTCGGGGCCTTCGTAGGCTACCTCGCCGTCGGGCTCTACCGCTTCCAGATGCCCCACCTCGCCGAGACCCTTCACATCGACAAGGTCGTCTTCGGCCGCATCGCCACCGCCCTCTCCCTGGCGATCACCCTGGCCTTCTTCATGACCGCCCGCTGGACGGGCTGGCATGGCCGCACCCGCTGGATCTTCGTGCCCCAGATCGTCCTGGTCGCCGTGGCCGTCGCCATGACCTGGACGACCTCCCCCTCGGTCATGATCGTCCTGATGATGGCCGTCGGTTTCTGCGCCGGCCTGCTCTATGCCAGCAGCGTCTTTCACGGTTCCCTGGGCGCCGCCCCGGCCCTGCGCATCCGCCGCATGGCCATCCACGAGGTCTGCCTCAACATCGGCATCATCACTGGCAGCCTCGGCGGCAACCAGCTCAGCCAGCACCTCGGCCCCAGCCGCGTCTACCCTTACCTCGCCGTCACCATCGCCTTGGTTGTCATCGCCCAGGCGATCGGCTGGAACTGGCTGGCCGTTCGTCACGCCCGCCGTGCGCGCCTGGCCGCCCCGGCCACCGATACCGCCTCGCTGGCCTTGAATCCCGCCCTGACTCGACAACAATGACACAAGGTGTGATGTGTAACCGGTGAACTTCACCCACTGCCTTCAGTGGAAGGATGTGCAACATGGCAGCAACATTCAAACCATACCCGTTCAACCCCATCGATTACCCCGTGGCCGCCAAACTCCGGATCGAAGCCGGCACCCCCGTGGTCGACGTCGAGTCAGCGGACCATCTCAACCGCGCCGTCCGCTCCGGCTACACCGCCCACAGCACAGGCGATGGAGGCCATGCCTTCGTCTGGCAGGAGCGTGGCCGCTTCAAGGTCATCAACTGGCAGCAGGAAGAGGAAGGCCCCGCCCGCACGATCATCTTCCTGGATATCGAGGACGCCGCCGAATACTGCCTGATGTGCGTGAAATGATGTCGCACAATGCCTGATCCATGTCCCGTGGAGACTCTGCCGGGTTGCCACGCCCGCGGCGTTTGCGGGCGTGCCGACTTCCCTGCCCCGACAACCCAAGATAGGCGGACAGACCATTTAGCCGGCTCGCTTGCGAGCCGCGTGTTGTTGCCGTT
>JANYLN010000253.1 GCA_025357795.1 Planctomycetota bacterium | reverse complement strand
GGGTCACCGACATCGGGGGCACGAACTGGTAGGCGCCGCCGAAGGTCCGCTGGGCCAGGGCGATGACCGTGTCGATGTTGTTGTCCTGGATGCGAGCGGTGGAGCAGCGGACGTCGTCGATGGTCAGGCGGCTGTAGGGATGGCGGCGGGCCTGGTTGTAGGCGATGTGGCCGTCCTGGCCCCAGCCGCCGTAGGTAATGTCGATCGGGGCGGACGCGATGGCGCTGGCCACGTCGGTGAGGTTGTCGGGTCCGAGCCAGAAGCGGTTGGGCTCGGGGGTGCGCAGGGCCGGATCGACCGGGGCGTAGAAGTGCTTTTCCATGAAGCCGCGGAAGCTGTAGGGGTGGTTGCGGGGCAGTTCGCGACCCTGCCAGTCGAGGCACTCGTCCATGTGGAAGACGACGAGGTTCTGGAGGCGGACCTTCTCGGTGTTGACCAAGTCGGTAAAGGGCTTGTACCAGGCCATGGGACCACAGGGGATGATCGCGCGGGTGGTGTGACCGGCGGCGTTGTTGACCTGGATCAAGTCGATCAGTTCGCGGGCCATGATGCGGCCCATGTCGGCGGAGTCCTTGCACAGGCGGAAGGGGGCCTTGCGGGCCGGATGGTTCTCGAGTTGATCGTAGGGGATCTTGCACCACTGGTAGAGGTCTTTGGGGGTGATCATGTCGGTTCTGCCTCGTTTGTTGCGTCAGGGGAAGCGGTCGCTCCGGGGCCGCTGCTGGTTGCCGATTGTACCCGATTCGAGGGGGTACGCCAGATTGCCGGGGGCGGGGCTGTCGCGTGTATGGCCAGGGGGCTAAAATCGTGGGCAGCTCAGCCGGAGCGGAGGATTGGCCATGAGAACCAGTGTACGCGTGGTTGTATTGCTGACGATGGTGGTTGGGACCGGCGAGGCAGGAGGGCAGGCAACGAGCCCGGCGGGAACGCAACCTGTGGCCAGTCAGCCTGCGGGGCTGGGATCTGGCCAGGCGCTGCTGCGCCAGGACTTCGAGGCGGAGAAGGGCAACTGGTCCGGCCGGATCGTCACGGACAACGTGCCACCGGGCAGCGAGCGGGCGCTGGCGGCGGTGGCCAATGAGACGCACTGGGCTAGGCGGGCGACGGTCACGCAGCGGATGCAGGCGGCGGACAAGACCGTGCTGCGGTTGCGCTACTTCATCAGCAAGGACATCCCGCTGACGATTTACATCTTCGATCGCACGCAGAAAGATAACCTGCGGTACGACGTCAAAGAGCCGGTAGTGGGCAAGTGGACCGAGGTGCGGGTGAACATCAACGTGGAGTTTCGCCGCAATGACGGCAGCGCGGGGCGGCTGGCGGCGGGGGACCAACTCAGCGGCATCTCGTTCCTGGCGGGCAAGACCGGGGTGGATGAGTTCGAGCTGGTTGTGGAGGATGTGGAGGTGGTGGGCGGGGGCCGCTAACGGCGACGATAACAACAGCAACAGCAACAACAACCACGGCAACGGTAGCAACACGCGGCTCGCAAGCGAGCCGGCTAAATGTGGGGAGGCGGGGCTGTTGGATTGCCTCTTGGGATCAACCTGCGCGCGGTGTTATCGGTCATGGATTTACGCAGGTTTAGGCAGGTTGAATAGTCGCATCGCATTGTCGTGCAGGACCAGGCGGCGAGCCCGGGCGGGCATCTTGACGGCGTCGACTTTGGCGAGCTGCGAGGCGAAGCTGCGGAGGGTCGCATCGGTGCCGAAGAGGATGCGCTTGGGGCCCAGGTCGCGCAGGGCCATCTCGAGAAGGCCTTGCGTGGGATTGCCGCCGGAGACGTCCGGGTAGACGTTGGGGCAGTTCCGCACGGCCTTGATGCCGTATTCCCAGGCGCCGCCGCAGTGGGCCATGACCAACTTCGCCTGGGGGTATCGCTGGGCGAGGCGGGCCATGTGGAGCGGCGTGCTCTCGTCGGGCATGTTTCCGCCTGTCTTGACCCAGGTGTGCTGCAGGATCGGGATGTCCAGGTCGATTGCTCGCTCGACGATCGGGAAGACCTCGGGCTGATCGCAGGCGCAGGCAACCCAGAGTTTGATCGCGATGCAGCCTGCGTCGAGGCAGCGGTGCAGTTCATCGAGGCAGGCGTCACGGCCCAGACGCGGGTTGAGGTAGCAGTACCCGGAGATCCGGTCGGACCAACCCTTGACCAGGGCGAGGACGTGATCGTTGGCCTGGCGGATCTGCTCGGGGCTCGGGGCTACAATGAGGTCCTTGCCCATCGAGGTGATCAGGCGCTGGATGTCGAAACGGCCAGCCAGTTCCAGGGTGCGATCGACGGCGGCGCGGTCGGCGGGGTCGTCCATGATGTGGCAGTGCACGTCGATGATCATGCGTTGGCTCTCGCGAATGCATGCTCGCCCAGGAAGCGGATGGCGTTGTCGCGGGTGATGCGGCCCCGTTGCGCTTCGGAGAGGTCCCCTTCGCGCAGTTTGTAGATCGCGCTGAGCGGGATCATCAACGGGGCGTTCGTGCCGAGCAGGATGTGCTCGTCGCCGAACCGCTCGACCAGCTCACTGACCCGGCCGACGCCATCGACCCAGGCGATGTCGAAGAAGAGATTGGGGCAGGAGCGCACGAAGGCCGAGTCCTTTAGGGCGGGGTCGTTCTCGGCGCGGACGTTGAGCAGGGCGACTCGCAGGCGGGGGAAGCGTCGCAGCACGTCGGGCAGGTTCTCGAGGTTGGCGGCGGGCACTGCCGCACGCGGGTGATGCATTCGCGGGTCGGAGACGACCGGGGCGATCTGCACGGGCAGGTCGGTGTCCTGGAGCACCTCGAAGAGTTCGAGGCAGCAGGCGTCTGTGATCTGGTAGCTATGGTAACTGGGGAAGAGTCTGACGCCGGCGGTGTGCCACTGGGTGCGGCACTGGTCCAGATCGGTCTGCCAGTCGGGGTAGCTCGGGTCGATCGCGCAGAACGGCAGGAGCCGGTTGCGGTAGGGCCGGAGGGCCTTGTGCAGTCTGACGTTGGCCTGCTGGATGTCTTTGTAGAGCAGTGCTTCCAGCGGTGCGACGCAGGCCTGCTGGATG
Organism: Planctomycetota bacterium; assembly: GCA_025357795.1. Classification (GTDB taxonomy): domain Bacteria; phylum Planctomycetota; class Phycisphaerae; order UBA1845; family JANYLN01; genus JANYLN01. Next base: position 4,058 of record JANYLN010000253.1, on the reverse strand, counting down.
CCGGCAGCGCCGAGCCAGTTGAGCAGTGACGGAGGGGTGTTGTACTGCAAGGCCCCGAAGGGCCATTCGCCCAGGCTGGCGTTGATATCGATCATATGCGTCTCCAGAACAGAGCGCGATAGCACGCCAGAACATTGTACCGCGTACAGCGGCTGGCGTAAGGGCGGGGCGGTCGTCGAAGGCTTCCCGTGTGCCGGCGGGCGAAGCGGCTTAACGGCAGGGTGGTGCGAGCCAGGCCCCATCGCCTGCTGCGGCAGGCTTGATCTGGATGGCAACAACGGCAACAGCCTCCGCTACTGTTGCCGCAGCCAGCCCTTGCGGCCGAAGTAGAGCAGCATCCACCCCGCGATCATCGTCATTCCCGCCATGAGCGTCGGGTAGGCCCATTGTTTTCGCAACTCCGGCATGTAGTCGAAGTTCATCCCGTAGACTCCGGCCAGGAACGTCAGCGGCATGAAGATCGTGGCGATCACCGTCAGGACGCGCATGATGTCGTTCTGGCGGCTGGCTATGCTGGACAGGTACAGGTCCATCAGCCCGCCGGCCAGCTCGCGGTAGGTCTCGACGACATCGATGATCTGCACGCAGTGGTCGTAGCAGTCGCGCAGGTGCATGCGCGTGGTCGGGCTGATCAGGGCGTGCTCGTCGCGGACCAGGGTGTTGACGGCCTCGCGGAGCGGCCAGATGCCGCGCCGGATCGAGAGTAGTTCCCGCTTGATATCGTGCACTGTGTGCAGGGCCTGTGGGCGGGCGCAGGCGATGATCTGGTCTTCGAGGTCCTCCAGCCGCTCGCCGAAGCTCTCGAGCACGGGGTAGTAGCCGTCGATCGTTGCGTCGAGAATGGCGTAGGCCAGGTGGTCGGTGCCACTCTTGCGGATGATGCCGATGTCCTGGCGGATGCGGTGGCGGACGGCGTCGAGCACGTCGCCGTAGTGTTCCTGGAAGGTCAGCACGAAGTGCGAGCCTAGCACGATACTGACCTGGTCCATTTCGAGCAGGTGGGCATCGTGCAGCATGGCCATGCGGGTGACGATCAGGAGGTTGCCGTTGTAGGCCTCGACCTTGGGGCGCTGCGGGACGTTGACGATGTCCTCGAGTTCCAGGGGGTGCAGTTGGAACATCTCGGCGATCGTGCGCAGGAGTTGTTCATCGCCGAGGCCCTGGATGTCGATCCAGGTGACCTGTTCGGGGTTGGCCTTGCCGGCCAGGGCCGTGATGTCGTGGATCTCCTCCTCTCGCACGTGATCGGCGTTGTACTGTATCAGCCGTACGGCGGGCTTGGAGGCGTCTTCGGAAATGACCAGCGTGCCGGGGCTGGCGCCGACGGAGGGATGCTGCTTCTCGAACACCGCCCGCGTACGCTGCGAATGCCTGTGATTGTGCTTTCTGTGGTTCTTGCTCACGCGCCATCTCCCGCTCGCTCGGCCGATCGGATCATAGGGGCCGCCTGACGGCAACATGATACGGGCGGAGGGGGCGGCAAGGAAGCGGCGACGGCCCGAAGGCGGCCGCAGAATGAAATGGAGGCAGGGGGATCGGTGTGGGGCGCAAACGCCACGGCCGGCGCCAGCAGTTGCTGGACGAGTCCCTCGATATCTCCGCAATACAGATTCATCGACTGCAACCCTCTTGGGCCAGCAGGATCCGCTCACGCAGTTTCCGGCGGGCCCGATGCAGACTGCTGCGCACGGTGCCTTCGGGCAGGTTCATCGCCTCGGCCACCTCGCGCAACGACCGTCCTTCGTAATGGAACAGCACGAACACCGCTCGTTGTTGATCGGGCAACTCGGGCAGCAGCTTCTCGACCCACGCCAATCGCTCGTCGGCGAGCGCTTCGGACGGGTCGGGTTGGGGCTGGGCGAGGCCCGCCAGGTGTGCCTCGGACTACGCGTCGACCCGGAAGGTCTTTCGCCGCCGGAGCAGGTCCACGCAGGTGTTGCCCGCCACTTTGAGTATCCAGCGGTCGAAGGTCCCTTGTGTCCGGTACGTCGAGAGGAACCGCATCGCCCGCAGCATGGCCTCCTGGGCGGCGTCCTCGGCGTCGGCGTTGTTGCCCAGGATGCGCAGCGCCAGACCGAAGACGCGGCCGAGGTGGCGGCGCACCAGGACTTCGGCCGCGTGGCGAACACCCGTGAGGGCCTCGCGCACCAGGCAGTCATCGTCCAGGTTGTCGATCCGGAGTTCCGGAGTTTCCATCGCCGCGCCCTTGCCTTCGTCCTTCCGCAAGTACAACTGGCATGATCGCCGAAAGTTCCCCGTCCGGCCATATTTTCCGGTCGTCAGATTGCGCGGCGGTCCGTAACTCGTGCCAGGTAAGCCGGTTGCGAGTTGCCTTTGCAGACAGGCTTTGCCGGGCGAATCTCCGCGACGATGGCATTTGCGGAGAACAACGGTCTTGGCGCTGCGACAGTGCGGGGTCGATCTGTCGCGCTGATCCTGTCGCAAATAAGCTCGACAGAACCCTCGCCAACGGCCAAGATAGGGATTGTCGGATGGACCACGTCTGTGCCACCCGTGGATAGGCACCTTGCCGGACCGCTCAAGTGTAGGTGGAGCCGAACATGGATCATCCCTGGAAGGCACTCTGGATTCAGGATCCCCGCTTTGCGGGACTCACGCCGCGCAATCTGCTGCACAAGCAGAACCGCCCGGCGGAATTGCCTCCGCATGACCCGGCCCTGCAGAACGTGCACATGCTTGTTCGCAAGGTGTTTGATCTGCCGGCCGAACCCGCCAGCGCCCGGCTGATCCTCACCGCGGACGACTACTACCACCTGTACATCAACGGCCAATTCGTCGGGCAGGGCCCCGCGCCGGCGTACCCCTTCCACTACAACTTCAACACATGGGACGTAGCGAGCAGCCTCGCGCAGGGCCGCAATGTCATCGCCGTGCAGGTGTACTACCAGGGCCTGCGCAACCGTGTCTGGAACAGCGCGGACTACCGGCAGGGGATGTTCGCGGAACTGGCGGTCACGACCAAGGCGGGTGGGGCGATCGTTATCACCTCCGATGAGACCTGGCGGATCCGCATCAGTCCGGCGCACAAGTCCGCCGGGACCATCGGCTATGACACCCAGTTCATCGAGGATATCGACGGCCGATTGCTGGAGGTGGACTGGCAGGGGGTGGGTTTCGACGATTCGCAGTGGGATCGGCCGGCGGTCAGCGCCCTTTCTGACACGGACTACACGTTCGTGCCGCAGGTCACCCCGCCGCTGGCGGTGTACAACCTTGCACCCAAGACGCAGCGGCAGGTTTCGCCCGGGCGGTACATGCTGGATTTCGGTCGGGAGATCACCGGCCGGATCGCGATGCGCGTGCGGGGGCCGCGCGGGCATCGGATCGCGGTGCGCTGCGGGGAGGAACTGAACCCGGACGGCTCGGTCCGCTACCAGATGCGGTGCAACTGCACGTACCAGGACTTCTGGACGCTGGCGGGCTCGCCGGGCGAGACGATAGAGTTCTTCGACTACAAGGCCTTCCGCTATGCGGAGGTGCTGCACGTGCCGGCCCCGCTGGCCAGCGGCGATGCGTGGGCGATCGTGCGGCACTATCCGTTAGACGAGCGGGCGGCGGATCTGCACTCGTCGCATCCCGGGCTCGATGACATCTGGACGATCTGTGCGGCGGGGGTCCGCGGCTGCTGCCAGGAGACGATGGTCGATTGTCCCAGCCGGGAGAAGGGGCAGTACGTCAACGACGCGGCTGTCACCGCCCATTCGCACATGCTGCTGACGGGCGACACGCGGCTGACGCGGAAGGTGCTGGAGGACGCGGCGCTGTCACGGACGATCTGCCCGGGCTTGATGGCGGTCGCGCCGGGTACGGTCATGCAGGAGATCGCCGAGGCGAGCCTGCTGTGGCCCGTGCTGCTGTGGGAGTACTACCAGCACAGCGGAGACGGTGCGTTCCTGTGGGACATGCTGCCCGTGCTGGAAGGGCAGATGCAATACTTTCAGCGGTACGAGGATGCGGCGGGGCTGCTGGCGAACGTCTGCGAGAAGTGGAACCTGGTGGACTGGCCGGCCAATTGCCGCGACGGCTACGACTTCGAC
>JANYLN010000246.1 GCA_025357795.1 Planctomycetota bacterium | reverse complement strand
GTATCGCCCTGTGATACCTCGTCCACCGAGGTCATTCCCGGTGTTCCATATGAGGGATCGTAGTATCCTCCAGCAGCTTGCGCCAGAACAGCCGGAATAGCCGCATTGCTGTTGCTGTCATTCCCGTGCGACGGGTGCGGTCAGGCTCACGGCAGCCTTCGCACGATCAACACCGTGATGGCCTTGTTCTGGTCTGTCGTTGTTTTGTAGTTCGCATTATGCCAGACCGAGCTGACCCTGGCTGTGTAGAATGACCCACCCTATCAGCCATAGGCTCCGCCCGCATGTTGGACTGGCCGGCGATCCATGCGGTGATCGCAGCCAACCCTGAGGGATTGTCCTCCGGCTCTCGGGCGTCCGAAGCCGGCTGGAGTGCATGCCCTGCAAGAATTCGCCGCTCGGCCGCGTAACGGTGGGGCGGGAGGCGCTGGCCCGGCCGACGTTGAATGGCCGGATCTGGCAGGTCAGCGAGGGGAACTCGGGGTCATCCGTGTAGACGGTCAGCGTGTCGCCGTCGGCGGGCAACTGCGTCCCCTTGGGGATCGTCACCAGGATCTGCTGCCGCGGCTGGCCGGCCGTGGACGGCTCGAAGATCGCCCGGATGGCGGGGTTGGATGTCTCGACCCGGGTCACGGTGGCGCGCGTCCCGTCGGCCAATTGCAGCCGCAGTTCCCGGCGGACGTCCCGGGAGATGGGCATGGCGACCATCACGATCTTGGGGGCCAGCATCACGCGGGACTGCACGTAGCCGTACACGGGGATGGTGACGGTGGGCTCTTCCTTCAGGTCGGTCTTCAGGGTGATGGGCGGGAAGGATGCGATCTCCATCAGCGGCGGAACCGTCTCGATGTCCAGTTCGTACCGCTGGCCCTTCTCGATCTCCCGCAACGTCGTCTTCAGGCCGCCAGGGTCCGGGGCGCCCGGGGTGAACGCGACCGGGGCGGCCTGCTTGTTCGTGATGGTCAACGTGCGCTTGACGCGGCTGCCGGCCATCAGGGCGCCCAGCCCGGCCGCGGCGGGAGAGAGCTCGAACCGGGGGCGGACCTCGCCCTGGAGGACCAGTTCGATCTGCGGCCGCCCGGGATCGTCCGTGGTGACAGTGATGGCCTTGCTGATCTTGCCCTGGCGGCCGTGGGTGTTGAGGGCGGCTTCGAGTTTCCAGGCCTGTCCGGGCTGGACCTGCCGGTCGTAGGTGCCGGTGGTGGTGCATCCGCAGGTCGTATTGACGCTGCGGATGCCCAGTACACGGTCGGAAGGGTTAGGTACTTCGAACGTATGGGTCACGGTATCGCCAGCCCAGGCCTTGCCGAAGTCGAACTCAAGAGCTTCGGTCTTGGCAGCCTGGCTGGCGGCCGTCGGCAGTTTGCCGACGGCCGCGGGTCGGGTGCCGGCCGCCGCGGCGTCGCGTGGACTGGAGCTGCCAGATGAACTGCCAGGTTCCAGCGCGGTGGCTTGCACGCTGGAGGAAAGGGCTATGCATAGCAGAACGGAACACAAAGGCGATTGCACTGCTCGTCCTCCACTACTTCGTCGCGCACTCACTTACATGGAGCCGAGTGCCTCCTGGCGGGGCTGGACCCGTCTGCAGGGCGGAGCACTGGACCCCGACGCCCGCAGTTGCCGTCGGCACGTGATACGACGCCCGGCGTGCCGTGACTGGTACTACGGCACCGCAGCCACCTCAACGGCAATCTGCCGGCTGGCAATGACGTTCATCGGCGTTGCCACAGTTATAGTGATGTTCTTCGTCCCAGCTTCGCTGGCAACCATCGGAGCCTGGTAGATCAGTTCACGTTTCCCTTCTTCGGACCGCTTCACGATTATGCCGTCCGTCTCGATAAGAAGCTCTGCCACGTCTCCACCACGCCACTCTAGCTTGACATGCCGCCTTTCCTTAAGCGCGACCCGTATCGAGGCAGGCAACACCACTTGGGGGACATTTACCTGCGAACCTTTCTCGACATTGGGCCCGCCGGCGGCCAATCTCGCATCCAACTTCGCACTCAACTCGATGGCCTTCTGCTCCGGTACGGGCAGATCGAGGGACGCCACAACGTTGTCCCTCCGGAACAGAAGGGTTGTGGTGTCATTCTGAGGGCTCCCCCACACGTAGGCCACATCACCGACGCGATCCGATATCCCGGTAGGTCCCATCGCTACCGCCAGAACGCCGCGTCCCAATGCCACGATGGCCGTATCTCGGTCGGGGTATACCGCGATACGCAGGGAAGCATTCTGCGGA
>JANYLN010000245.1 GCA_025357795.1 Planctomycetota bacterium | reverse complement strand
CTCCTCGGCGGCGGCCAGAATTTGGCGCAGCAGCTCGGCGTAGCGCATGCCGGAGAAGCCCGCCATGAGGTTGACCTTGCCGTCCCAGCACCAGCCGGGATTGGGGTTGACTTCGAGCAGCTTGACCTCGCCCCTGGCGTCGGCGCGGAAGTCGAAGCGGGCGTAATCGCGGCAGGCCAGCCGTTCGAACAGCAGGCTGGAGTAGTCGATCAGCTTGCGGCGGGTCTCCTCGTCGATCCGGGCCTCGTGGTACTTGATCTGGGTCCAGTACGGCGAGTCCGGCTCCCACTTCGACTCGTACGAGAGGATCCTGGGCAGACCGGCCTGCAGGCCGCTGTAGTCGACCTCCAGGACGGGCAGCACGCGATACGCCTGACCTGGGTTGCCGATGATGCCCACGCTGTACTCAGGGCCGGTCAGGTATTCCTGGATCAGCAGGGCGCGGCCCGGCAGGGTCGCCCGCAGCTCGTCGATGTAGGCGATCAGTTCCTCGGCGGAGTAGACGACGGCCTTCTGGGTGATGCCCATGCTGGAGTCGCCGCTGTTCGGCTTAACCAGGGCCGGCAGGACGCTCGGCAGGGTCGCCGACTGGTCATCCGGGTTGAAAAACGTCTCGAGCGGCACGGGGATGTCCAGGCTCTGGGCAATGCCGTTGACCAGGGCCTTGTTGTAGCACAGGCCCAGGCAGGCAGGCCCCGCCCCCGTATACGGGATGCCCAGCATCTCCATCGCGGCCGGGACGTGCAGCTCCATGAACGGGTCGTTCATATAGCCCTCGTCGCAGAGGTTAAAGACGAACTGCGGCGGGTTGCTGCGCAGCTCGTTGACTAGGCCGGTATGGTTGTTGACGTACCTGTACTTGTAGCCCGGCAGCTCGTTGAGGGCGTCCTTGAGCTTGTTGATCGTCTCGAAGTCCTCGGCGTTGAACTGGCCTTCCCGCTTCACCGGGTCGGAGAGGCCTGGGTCGCCCATGACCACGGTGACCTCCGGGAAGACGGGGGCGCGGCTGGTGCGGGCCGGCAGGCTGACCTCGCGGGGCGCCCGGCTGGTCAGGAACATCCGGTGGGCCATCATGCCCAGATCCTGGTCGCGGGTCGAGTCGGTGGTCACCCAGTCGAAGAACCGCACCGCGCCGAACCCGACGCTTTCCAGCAGGTCCTTGATCTGATCGCGGGTGTAGAGCCGCTCGGCGTAGAACTGGTCGGCGATGACGCCTTTTTCGGCGTGGACGACGACTTCGCGGCTGATCAGCCGGCGACTGTCAGCCGAGAGGGACCGTTCGCGACAGACGAAGTGGTCCTCGTCGATCCATTCCCAGGACCGCTTGTCGAAGTGGGCCTTGATCCACTCCCCATCGGTTAGGTCCATCACGACCAGGCCGCTGGGCACCAGGACCCGCTTAACGGCGTCGAGAACCTGGAAATCGTCCTCCTCGCGGTCGAAGTAGCCGAAGGAGTTGCCCATCAGGGTGACGCAGTGGAAGAAATTCTCCTGCAGGCGGAACTTGCGGGCGTCGCCCTCGTGGAAGTTGACGGGCACGCCTTCCTTCTTGGCGCGTTTCTTGGCCAGGCGGATCAGGTAGCGGGAGCGATCGACGCCTGTGACATTCTTGAATCCGCGGCGCGCAAGTTCCAGGCAGTGCCGGCCCTGGCCGCAGCACAGATCCAGGATGCGGTCATTCATCTCCAGGCTGGCATGCTTGACGAGCATGTCGATTTCCTGGGCGGTGTTCTTGTTGTTCTCGACAACATCGCCATCGGTCTTGAGGTAGAGTGAGTTGAACAGGGTCCGCCACCAGTCGCTCGGCAGGTGACGCTCGAGATCGGCAACCGGACCGATGGTCTTGGGAGCGCCATTGGTTGGTGCGACTTTCTTGCCCATTGTCTGCTGGAACCTCTTTCTTTCTGCTTGCGGTCTACCCAAACCCCTTGTAGCCCCTGCGGACCTCGCAAGGCGGGTTCAAATGTGCAGACTGCCCCTATTGTATCCGTCTGGAATCGTTCGCACTGCACGGGGGACGCCCACCTGCCCTCACCACGCAGATGTGCCAGCATTCATAATGCCAACCGGCCGAACTATGTCAATGGTTTTTCTTCGGGAGGGCAGACGAACTTTGCGCCGCGCCGGTCGTGAGGCTGCTGCGAGCCTCCGGCGTCAACAGGAGTGAGGAGGACTATCCACTTTCTGGGTCTCCGCTAAGTCTGCCGCCGGCCGCTCAGATCTCCTCAGAGATTCCCGCGCTCACGTCTGACGTGCAAACCTATAATGTTAATATCCATTACTGGGCGCGATTTCAATAGATCTTTCGAGCAATCTATGCGTCGCTCTGCAGAAAGTCACATATCGCGCGCCACTGCCGCAGCAGCGGTGATCGTCGCTCACCCGGACGACGAGATTCTCTGGGCGGGCGGCGCGATCCTGAACCATCCGGATTGGGACTGGTTCATTCTCACGCTGTGCCGCGCGAGCGACCCGGACCGCGCGCGCCGATTCGCCAGGATCCTGCGAGTTCTACGGGCAAACGGCAAAATGGCGGATCTCGACGATGGCCCCGAACAAGCCACCCTCCCCTGCGACCTCGTGCAGCGGGCGATTGAGACCGCGCTGCCGCGCGGGCGATTCCGGCACGTCTTCACGCACGGGCCCGCGGGCGAATACACGCGCCACCGCCGACACGAAGAGGTGTGCCGAGCAGTCGTTGCGCTCTGGGCGGGGCAGAAACTCACAGCCGAGCGGCTGTGGATGTTCGCCTACGAGGATGGCCAGCGGCGGTACCTGCCGCGACCCCGCAGCGATGCTGACGTGCGGCAGGAACTGCCCGAGGGTCTCTGGCGGGAAAAGTACCGTCTGATAACGGACGTCTACGGTTTTGCGGCCGACAGCTGGGAGGCGCGCGCAACGCCCCGCCAGGAAGGCTACTGGTGCTTTGACACCCCGGCTGCCGCTATCCACCGGATCCAACAGTCGGAGGGAGAAACATGAAAATCCTCGTGCTGTACGAATACCCGCCGCAGCCCGGCGGGCTGGCGACCCAGGGCTACATGCTCTTCAAGGGCCTGCAGGCGCTGGGGGTGGACGTCCATTCGGTCCACCTGGAGTCGGGCCAGGAAAAGGAGTGGTACTACCGCTGGTTCAAGCCGGACGTGGTGGTCGGCATCGGCTACTGGGGGCACGTGCCCCACCTGGTGCTGCACCCGCAGCGCTACGGCGTGGCGGCGGTACCGTGGCTGGTGGCCGACGGCTACATCGCCAACTACCGGGAGGTGCTCAACGCCCTGCCCTTGATCCTGGTGACCAGCCAATGGGTCAAGGAGGTCTACATCCGCGACGGCATCGATGGCGAGAAGATCCATGTCCTGCCGGTGGGAATTGATACGGACCAGTTCGTCCCCCGCGATACCAGCGACCCGCAGGTCGCCACGGTCCGCGAGGCCCTGGGCGTCTTGCCGGAGCAGTGCATGATCCTCACGGTCGGAGGCGACGCCGCCAGCAAGGGCGCCCAGGAGGTCATGCAGGCCCTGTCGATCATCGACCACAAGGCCCCGGACTGGCGGTACGTCTGCAAGGTATGGCCCCAGCCGCGGACGCTGCGGCAGAACCTCGAGGACCTGCAACTGGCCAGCCACCTGGGCATCGAGCGACGGGTGATCTACACCACCAACGTCGTCAGCCGGAACTTCATGCCGTACCTGATGGCGGCGTGCGACATCTACGCCGCCCCCAGCCGGATCGAGGGCTTCGGCATGCCCCAGATCGAAGCCGGGGCCTGCGGTAAGCCGGTCATCAGCATCAAGGCAATGGCGATGCTCGACACGCTGGTCCACGGCAAGACGGCCTTCCTGGCGGGGGTCGCCACCGAGATCCGCATCGGCGAGACGGTGCTGGGCGAGGAGGCAGGCTTTGAGAACGGCCACCGCATCGTCTTCGACACGCCGCGTACATCCGATTACCGCGCAAGCGTTCACGATATCGCCAACTACCTGATGGACCTGATGACCGACGCGAACCTGCGCCGGCAGATGGGCCAGGCCGGCCGGAAACGGGCCGTCGATTGCTACGACTACCGCGTCGTCGCCGCGAAGCTGCTGCAGATCCTGCAGGACAAATTAGGGATCCGTTGAACGGCTCTCCCCAAAAGGGCGCGCTCGTTTTACCGAACGAGCCCCGGCACGTGCGCAGGCATAAAGTTAGATATGAAGCAGGACTTGTACGTCCCGGTCGAACAGGCCAAGCAGGCGGCGCTGGCGGTATTACTGCACAACGCCCGCGGCCCCTTCCACGGGTTGCCGCGGACGGCTGGATCGGGCTACCCGGAACCGTACACTCGCGATTTGATGATCTCCGCCTTCGGGATCCTGGCCAGCGGCAACGAGGAACTCATCGACGCCTTGCGCCGCACGCTGGAGGCCCTGGCCACGAACCAGACCAAGCGGGGCCACATCCCCTCTCTGGCCCACGATCCCCAGGACGTGGGGGCCAGCGACACGACTCCCCTGTTCCTGGTCGGCCTGGCCTTATATCGGCAGTACACCGGCGAAAAGCGGTTCCTCGACGAGGCCGCCGGGAAGGCCCTCACCTGGATGGACTACCAGAGCCCCGACGACTCCATCATGGTCGCCCAGCAGCCCACCAGCGACTGGCGCGACGAGCAGTGGGTGCTGGGCTACGGCCTTTTCGTCAACACGCTGGTCTATCTCTACCTGCGGCTGTACGGCCGGGAGAAGCAGGCCCTCGCCCTTCGCAAGATGATGAACCGCTTCGACATCCTGGCGGGCAATCGGCACGACCACGCGCACGAGGGACTCGTCGTGCCGCACAAGCCGTACTACGCCCTGTGGGCCTACAAGGTCCTCAACGACGAACGGTTCGACCTCCTGGGCAACAGCCTGGCGATCCTGTCGGGGGTGGCGGCGCCCTGCCGGGCGAACAACATGATCTCCTGGGCCGAAGCCGAGTGCGACGCGATGCGGGAAAAGGGGCTGCTCGCGGTCGATCTGCCCCCCTGCCTGTTCCCATACATTCAGCCTGGGCAGGCGGACTGGCGGCCCAGATACCAGCACTTCAACATGCCGGGCGACTATCACAACGGCGGGATCTGGCCTTTCATCTGCGGTTTCTACGTCGCTGCGATCGTGGCGACCGGGCGGTTCCGCCTGGCGGAGGAGAGGCTGGCCGCCCTGACGGACCTGGTCAAGCCGGCGCACGAGACGGACGTAGAGTGGGGTTTCAACGAGTGGATCAGGGCCCAGGATGGCACGCCTCGCGGGCGGGACTGGCAGACCTGGTCGGCGGCAATGTACCTCTATGCGGCCGCATGCGTCCAACAGCGAAAGACGCTCTTTATCGAGCACATCCGCCCCGCGCCGGGAGCCGTGCAGGAGTGCGGCGACGGCAAGGACGGGATCCAGCGCAAGGAGTGAGGGTCGAGGGCGGAGGCGGCGGCAGGAAGCGGCTGCAACACGAGCGCCTCGGCCTCGAGGTGGTGACGAAGGGAAAAGAACCGGGCGCCGGCACCGCCACCCACATTGGGGTTTCGCGATGCTGACGCCCGTCCTGGTATCTTAGGCACGGTCGCGGCCCGACAGGCCCCTCGGCAATCTCAGGGTGAATCAGTCCTGGCACGCCACATCCGATTATTGCTCGTCTTCCACGTCCGAGGGGGCCGGCCGGGCCTTGGGCTGGGCTGCCTTGGGCTGGGCCGGGGCGGCCTCTTCCTGGTCCGCAGGCTGCGTCGCGGCGGTCTGCCTGGCTCGCTGGGTCGCTTCAATGACTTCCGCAGCGGGCAGGATCACGCCGGCCATCATGTCCTGCAGACTGGACATGCGGGAGAACATCGCGGCCGGGCTTTCATCCTGGTCCTCGTCGCTGGGCATCTGCATGATCGCCACGCCAAGCACCTTGCCATCGGGCGCAAAAACCGGCAGGCCCAGGTTGCCCGTCAGCGGCAGCATCGGGACGTACAGCTTGCGCGGCTTCTTGGTGACGCCCGCCACGCGGCTCTCGTTGACAACGGTCGTGCGGTCGAAGAACTTCGCCATCCGCCGAACGCCCACCACCGACTGGCCGACCTTGGCATCAACGGAACTGGCCAGGTTGACGTGGGCGAACTTCTTCTCGCCAGGCTCCTTGATCTGCACCCAGGCCAGGTCGAGTTCGGTATCCCGGGCGATCAACCGGGCATCGAGGCCTTCGGTATCCTCGCCGACCAGGACCTTGATCTCGGTCGGGATGGCGGAGATTTCGCGGCCCATGCTGCGCATGAAGCCGGCGATGCCGCCCAGCTGCGTATTCGAGCAGATGACCAGCCCCTTGGGGTCGATCATCGCACCGGTGATTTCGGTTTCGCTCTCGGTCTCGCCCATGCCGCCCATCTTCATCTTCAGCACGAACTTGATCGTCACGAACGCCGGAGACTTCTCCTGCAGCAGCTTATGGTAGTCGGCAGCTGACTGTGCTTGTACGCCGGCTGTACCGGCCAGCAGCACCGCCAACGCCACGACTGTCGCCATCAGACGACCCTGGATGCATCCGCGCATGCGTTTCTACTCCTTTACCTTGGTGAGCGTAGCCTTGCTCTTTGTCTTGGACGCGTCATCGTTCGAGACCGGCTTCCAATCCGGCTCGATGTACTGGAAATGCGTCCGCTGGTCCCGAAGCACTACGAAGACCACGCGGTCCGGCTGGGCCTTGGTGATTGCCTTCATGGCCTTGCGGTACGCATCAATGTCCTTGATATCATAGCTGCCGATCCGCTGGATCAGGTCGCCGGGGCGAATGCCGCCAAGCCCTGCCCACCCGGCCGGTTCCATTTGCGAGACGATCGCGCCCGTCACGTCGTCACTCCAGCGGTTGTCGTCACGATCGAAGAACGTCAGTTCGCGGACCGACACCTCGAAGTCGCGGTTCTGGTCGTGCAGGGCCTCATCGGGTGTCAGTCGCGTCCGCTCGAGGTCAATGGCCACCTGGACCGCCTTGCCCTCGCGGAGCACATTGAGATTGGCGGACTCGCCGATTTTCAGCTTGCGAACCTGCCGGGCAAGCATGGCGGCATCCTGCATGCCGCGCGGCTTGATGTCGTCGCCATTGAGGCTGACGATGATGTCGCCGACCTTCAGGTCGCTCCTGGCGGCCTGGGTGTTGGGATAGATCCGGGTGATGCGGAAGCCCAGGCCCTTGGCGTTGCCGAGCTTCTCGGCGAGGTCCTTGAGCACGGGCTGGGTGTCAATGCCGATCCAGGCCTTGGCGACCTCGCGGGGCGGGTCTTCCTCGTCCTTGGGCTTGGGCTTGACCAGCGTAACGTGGTTCTTGCCGTTGCGATCGAACTGCACGAGGATCGGCTTGGGCTTGTCCGCGCCGGTCAGGTTCCCGTAGGTCGCGATAAAGCCATCGAGGTCCTTGACCTTCTGGCCATCCACCACCTGGACCACGTCGCCGCCCGCCAAGGCCGGCTCGGCCATGGCCGCCGGGCCACCGTCGCGCACGCCCGAGACCATCACGCCCTCGATGCTGTCGAGGTGGTGATCGAAGGCCATTTTGTCGGTGATCTCCATGCCCGTCAGTCCCCAGAGCCGGAAGGCAACTTCCTTGCCGCGGTCCTTCTGCAGCTTGACGGTCTTGATGCTCGTCTCGGTGAGTTTGTCGTCGCGCTCGAACTTGACGCGGAGGCTCGACCCGATCGGCAGGTCGGCGACCCGCTTGGCCAGCGGGGGAACCTCCTCGGCGAAGCGGACGGTCACGGCCGCACCGTCGATTTCCAGGATGACGTCACCCGCACGGATGCCGGCCTTGTAGGCGGGCTCGTCCTTGACGACGCTGGTGACCAGGACACCCTTTTCCAGGCCCGTCTTCTCAATCGGCTTGAGGCTCAAGCCGATGTAGCTGCGCGGCACCTCGCCGTGGGTGATCAGTTCATCGACGACCTTGCGGGCGAGGTTGCTCGGAATGGCAAAGCCCAGGCCGCTGCCACCGCCCAGTTCGTTCACACCGACGATCTCGCCGTTGAGGTTGACCAGCGGGCCGCCGCTGTTGCCGGGGTTGATGGCGGCGTCGTGCTGGATCCACTGGGTGAACAGGCCGGTCCGCTGGCCGACCTCGAGCTGCATCTCCTCGGCGTCATCGCCCATCATCCCGCCGGCGAAGACACGCTTGGAATTCGAGACGATGCCCAGAGTCACCGACCGCGACAAAGCAAAGGGCGAGCCCATCGCCATGACGTAGTCGCCGATCTCCAGTTCCTCGGAGTTGCCGAAAAGGGCCACCGGCAGGGGCTGCTTGCTCTTGCGCTCGGCGAGGTTGAGTTTCAGCACGGCCAGGTCGGTGAGCGGGTCCTCGCCGACCAGTGCGGCACCGATCTCCTCCTCGTTGGCCAGGGTGCAGCGGAATTTCTTGCCGTCGTTGGTCACGTGCTGGTTGGTGACGACGAAGCCATCGTTGGAGATGATCGTGCCGCTGCCGACCGAGCGGTTCTTGTGTTCCTTACCGCCATAGTAATCGACCGTGACCACATGGATGTTGACCAAGGCGGGAAAGACGCGGTCGCGGCTCTGGGCGACGACTTTGCGGAGGTTCGTCCGCAGCCGATCAACCTCGACGGGGCTGACCGAGTTGCCAGCCTTGAGACCACCAGCGCAGCCGGCAAGCAGACCGCTCGCCAGCACAGCCGTTCCAACCACCACTACCCAACCGTACGACCGTAGACCACTCAACCGGTCTGTCGCCATGTGCAACTCCTTGAATCCCATGGCCAATCACATCCATACCCGCGGGCCATACTTCCACTGCACGTACGGCACGGATAGCCCCACAGTCTGCCCGAGCCGGCCTATATTCGCAAGCGCGACATCCGAATTCGTCCGGTCCGGGGTCCGTGACAGTTTCCGTGGGCCATTTCTGGTAAGACAGGCAGGGTTAGTGGCAGGGAGCCAGCCGCCAGGGAACTTCAAGGAGGAAGTGAACCATGCCAGCACGGAGCACACGGCAAGAGGCGCCGGATCGGATTCTCAAGGCATTCCGAGCCCCGTTGGACCGGCTGATCCCGGCCGGTGAGCAAGTACCGCTCAAGGGGTCGCTCTTTGTCGATTTCGAGGATCAGACCGAAGCCTTGATCCGGGCAGCCTCGCCCAAGTCCCAGATCACGCGGACCACTTCGAGTTCGGCCTTGGACAACACGGGTTTGGAAGGCGTGGTTGCACCTCGTTCAAGTACAACTGTACCTGCTTATCTCGTAGATTTGTACCTGAGTCAAGGGAAAAGTGGACCGGGGTCGGTTGTCATCTCTTAGGCCGGAAACAGCTCATTCATCTTCGCGGCGATGTCCGGGCTGCGCATGAGAGTCTCCCCGATCAGGATGCCGCGGGCGCCCATCCGCATCATTCGCTCGACATCGGCGCGGGTCTTCACCCCGCTTTCGGAGATGAACATCATCGGATCTTCAAGCATATCAGCGATTCGGCCGGTCGTCCCCAGGTCGGTCGTCTGGGTCTTGAGGTTGCGATTGTTGATGCCCAGGATGCTGTACCGCTCGTGCGGGAAGCCCACCACGCTGCGGATCTTCATCACCGTGTCGGCCTCATGCACCTCGATGATGCTGGTCAGGTACATCTCGCTGGCCAGGATCAGCATGTCCAGCAGCTCGCGCGGATTCAGGGCGTCAGCGATCAGCAGGATCGCATCCGCCCCGGCAACCCGGCTCTCGTAGATCTGGTACTCGTCGACGATGAAGTCCTTGCGAAGGACCGGGATCGGCACCGCTTGCTTGACCTGCTGGACGTACTCCAACTGGCCATCGAAATAATTCCGGTCGGTAAGGACCGATAACGCACTGGCCCCGTTCTCGTAGTAGATCTTCGCGATCCGGACCGGGTCGAAGTCCTCGCGGATCAACCCGGCCGAGGGACTGCGCTTCTTGATCTCGGCGATGACGTGGATGCCGCAAGGTGGCTTGGCGGCGATGGTGGCGTAGAAATTGCGGGGCCTGGGCAGGTCGGCGACGGCCTTTTTCAGATCCGCCAGCGGCGTGCGGACCTTGGCTGCCTCGACCTCCTGCCGTTTATTCTCCAGGATCCTGTCCAGGATATTCGTCTGGGCGGACACAAATGGCCTCCGTCACTCAGGTAACTTGCCCCAGTGGTACTTCGCTGCCAGAAGTCTATCAGCAGCCCCAACCGGGTCAATGCGAACCGTCCCGTATGCCGTGCGCGGCAAACGTTTGAATCCGCTGTCCCAGCCCTTGACGCCGCCCATAATCCGGCGAAAGTGTCCGCCATGCAGCCCACCCCACTGTCATTGGCAGAACAACTCAGCGCGGTCCAGGTCTATGCCGGCTTGGTCCTGCTCGGCGTTGTCCTGGCGTACCTGCACGGCACGGGTCGGCTGCGACAGGCGTTCCGCTTCCCCCCGGCTGTGCCCAACGACCTGACAGGCGGGCACCTCGTGCTGATCCTGGCGGCCTTTTTCGGCGTGACCTTCCTGATTTCGCTGACGCTCCAGGCCGTCGGCCTGAGCCCGCCAACCAAAACAGCCGGTGTGACCGCCACCCAAACCGCCCCGGCCCAGACACAGCTAGCCCCTGCCGAGCCGGACGAGGTCGAATCCGGCGAACCCGAGTCCGACGAGGATCTGCTCGCCCCGGCCACACAGCAAGCTGCGGAGTCCCAGGCCGCCGCCTCGCAGTCCGACTCCGGCCCGTCACTCAATCCTGAGTCTCCCTCACCCGAAAACGAGATGTTCAGCCTGGTGGTCCAGGCCGTGACGGAGGCTGTTCTGATCGTCGTAATGCTCAGCGCTGCCCGCGGCCTGTTTGCCGGCGGGCGGGCGGGTCTTGGCCTGGGGACCCGGCACTTCGGCTATTACCTATTCTGGGCGATCGTGGGCTACTTGGCCTTCTGGCCGATTTGCGTACTGCTGGCCGAAAGCACCACCGTCCTGCTGGAACTGCTGGCCCCCTCCTACAAGCCGCCGGAGCACAAGGTCCTGGTCTTCCTGAAGGAACCGGGCATCTCGCTGCTCTGGAACACACTGGCCTGGATATTGGCGGGCGTGGTCGCCCCGTTCTTCGAGGAAGTCTTCTTCCGCGGCCTGCTGCTGTCCTGGCTCCGCAAGACCAGCGGCTCGACCTGGCTGGCAATCGTGTTTACCGGCCTGGCCTTCGGGATCATCCACGCCCCACAGTGGCACCTGGTGCCGGCCCTGACCGCCCTGGGCCTGGTACTGGGCTATCTCTACGCCCGCACCGGCTCGCTGACCCTGGTGATCCTGTTCCACGCCGTCTTCAACTTGCGGACCCTGATCCTGACCGCCCTGCCGGGCGGCGAATCCGTCTAACCCCGTCCGCGTTGAACCGCAGCCCGTCCGCGTGTACCATTTCGGTCTTAGACGTCCGGACGCCCAAGGACTTGGGCCTGGCTGATATACAATTGATATTGTGGGTTTTTGACGGACCTATTAGCACGAAGGATGCGACGACATGGCCTTTCTCCCAGTTGACGAGCAGGTGAAGGTCCTCTTGCGGGGCTGCGAGGCCCTCTACACCGAGCAGGAACTGCGGGCCAAGATTGACAAGTCCGCCAAGACCGGCAAGCCCCTGCGGATCAAGCTCGGCCTGGACCCCTCCGCCCCGGACATCCACCTGGGCCACAGCGTCGTCCTACGCAAGCTCCGCCAGTTCCAGGACCTCGGCCACAAGGCGGTCTTGATCGTCGGCGACTACACCGCGATGATCGGCGACCCCACCGGCAAGAACAAGACCCGCCCGATGCTCACCCCCGACCAGGTCGAGGTTAACGCCCAGAGCTACTTCAACCAGGCCGGCAAGATCCTCAAGATGGACTCAGAGTCCATCGAGGTCGTCCGCAACAGCTCCTGGCTCGGCCCGATGAACCTCGCTGACGCCCTCAAGATGGCCAGCAAGATGACCGTCGCCCGCATGCTCGAGCGCGATACCTTCGAGAAACGCTACAAGGCCGGCGTCGAGATCTACCTGCACGAGTTCATGTACCCGCTGCTGCAGGGCACCGACAGCGTCGCCATCCAGAGCGACCTCGAACTCGGCGGCACCGACCAGACCTTCAACAACCTCGTCGGCCGGGACCTGCAGAAGGACGCCGGTCAGGATGCGCAGTGCGTCATGATCATGCCGATCCTGACCGGCCTGGACGGCACGCAGAAGATGAGCAAGTCGCTGGGCAACTACGTCGGCCTGACCGACTCGGCCAGGGACATGTTCGGCAAGGCGATGTCGATCCCCGACACTCTCATGAAGCAGTGGTTCACGCTCCTGACCAGCCGCCCGGCCGAGGAGATCGCTATCCTGTGCGACGGCGAGAAGACCCACCCGCGCAAGACCAAGGAAATCCTCGGCAAGGACATCGTCGAGACCTACTATGGCCGGCAGGCCGCCGACCACGAGGCCGAGCAATTCGTGAAGGTCTTCAAGGAAGGCGCGCTCCGCGAGGATATGCCCGAGGTCGCCGTCCAGCCCAGCCAGCTCGATAGCGGCAAGATCTGGGTCGCCAAGCTGCTGCACGTGATCGGCTTTGCCCAGTCGAGCAGCGACGGCAAGCGGTCGGTCCAGGGTGGCGGCGTGATGATCGACGAGCGGAAGGTCACCGACCCGAACGCCCAGATCGAGATCAAGGACGGCATGATCGTCCAGATCGGCAAGCGCCGCATGGCGAAACTGAAAATCGGCTAAAAGCCTGCACCGCGTGTACCCATTGATGAACCACGCAGATCATGAACCACCGCTTGGCCGGCTGCCGCGTTTGACCAACCCCGAACGCTACCAGGGCCGCTACGTCATCGACTTCGGCGACGGCATCTCCGTGGGCTACGTCGCCGCCGAGGTCGCTGCGCTCTTCGACACCAACCAGTTCCCCCGGATGCGGGCCTTCCGCATTTACAGGGCCCTGCCCGACGGCACCGTATCGCTGGTAAGCGTCTCGAAAGAACGGTTCCGCTCGCAAGCCCAGGAGGCCCTCTTCTTCCTGCGGGATGATGAACCCCTCGCCCGCGACGACTTCGACACGCTTCGCGATCTGGCCGAGGGCAAGTTCCCTTGTCCCGCCCGCCTGGAACTGGCGGAGATCGCCGGCCGCGACTGGCCCTTCCTGACCGTGCTGATCTACCCAGCCGACCACACGGAAGACGTCAGCCGTTTCCTCCTGTCCCTCAACTACCAGGGCGGGGAGATGGTCGAGATCGGTACGGGCCAGCTCGCCTCCTTCCGCCAGGGCAATCCTCGGATCCTCGAAGCCGTCGAAATCACCCCCGTCCCCGGCGAAGCCGCCAGGCCCCTGGAGGAACTGCTGGCGACGCGGCAGTACGCCCTGCAGAGGTAGACAATCTGAGACAAAGCCCCGCCTCTAAGCCGGGTCTCTGTAACGGCTGTTGTTAGCGTCTCTGGCCACGCATCCCTCGCGGCGAGCCCCTTCTGCTGCTATACTTTCGCCCATAACAACCGACGTATTCGACAGTCCAGGTGCGGAGACGGCTTATGGCCAAGACATACGGTTTCGGCATTATCGGCTCGGGCTTCATCGGCGAGTATCACGCCCAGGCGATCCAGGCACTGCCCAACGCCAAACTCATCGCAGCCTGTGCCCGCTCCGACAAGAGCGTCGCGAAGTTCTCTGAGAAGTTCCCCCAGGCAAAGATGTACCGCGACTATCGCGACATGCTCAAGGACCCCGCCATCGACGTCGTCACTATCGCCTCCCCCAGCGGCTCGCACATGGAGCCCGCCATCGACGCCGCCAAGGCCGGCAAGCATGTGATCATCGAAAAGCCCATCGAGATCACCCTCCAACGCATCGACCGCATCCTCGAGGCCCACGACAAGGCTGGCACCAAAATCGGCGGCATCTTCAACGGCCGCTTCAACGACGCCGCCCAATTGTTCAAGAGCGCGGTCGACCAGGGCCGCTTCGGCCGGCTCACCTTCGGCATGGGTTACGGGCCATGGTGGCGCGACCAGAGCTATTACGACGAGGGCGGCTGGAAGGGCACGATCCAGTACGACGGCGGCGGCGCCCTGATGAACCAGGGCATCCACACCATCGACATGCTCCAGTGGCTGATGGGCCCGGTAAAATCCGTCCAGGCCTTCGTCGCGACCCTCGCCCACAAGCGGATCGAGGTCGAGGACACCGGCTCGGCCGCGGTGGAGTTCATGAACGGCGCCCTCGGCACGATCGCCTGCACGACCAGCATGTGGCCGGGCCATTTCCGGATCGTCGAGGTCGCCGGCGACGAGGGCAGCGTTGCCATGGCCGACGCCAACTTCTTCGTCTGGAAGTTCAAACGCGAATCCGAGGCAGACGACAAGATCCGCCAGGAAAAGGTCTCCTTCCCGACGGTCTCAACGGGCGCCTCCAGCCCCGGTGGCGGCTTGAGTTTTGAGGGCCATCGCCGCATTATCGCCGAGTTCCTGGACGCCCTGGAAAACAACCGCGAGCCCGCCGTCACCGGCCTGGAGGCCCGCAAGAGCGTCGAGATTATCCTGGCAATTTACGAGAGCGCCCGTCGCCGCAAGGCGGTTGATCTACCGCTATAATAGAAACTGGAGTGGCAATCTTGAGGTTCCGGCTTTGGCCGGCGCCACGGAAAAGCCCCCGTCCTGCTGCCACTCTCGCAGGAATCGGATAGAATAAAGGGCTAAGGGCCGGTTTGCCCCGGCCATCGGGTGGGTTGTTGCCCACCACTCAACATAAGGCAGGCCTATGCCTGCCATTCGACTGCCCCGGAAGGTTTGCTGGAAGATATGGCTGATATACCCGCACCGATGCACAAACTGCCCGTGATCGCGATCGTGGGCCGGCCCAATGTCGGCAAGAGTTCGCTGCTGAATACTCTGGCCCGCCGTCGGATCAGCATTGTCGATCCGACCGCCGGCACCACCCGCGACCGCGTCAGCACGATCGTCGAACACCGCGACGCCTATTTCGAACTCGTTGACACCGGCGGACTGGGGATCGAAGACTCCGACCGGCTGACCGAGCACGTCGAGGCCCAGATCCGCTACGCCGTCGCCGAGGCCAACCTGATCCTGTTTATCGTGGATAACCAGGCCGGCGTCCAACCGCTCGATGTCCAGGTCGCCGAGATGCTCCGACGGATCGACAAACCCGTCATCCTGGTCGCCAACAAGGCCGACAACCGCAACATGGATGTCCAGGTCGGCGAGTTCTACAGCCTGGGCTTCGGCGATCCGCAGCCAACCTCCGCCGCCCACAAGCGCGGCATCGAAGAGCTGCTCGATCGCGTCATGGAGTACGTCGGCTACAGCGAGGCCGCCCCGATCCAGCCGGTGATGCGGCTGGCGGTGGTGGGCAAGCGCAACGTCGGCAAGAGCACCTTCATCAACGCCCTGGCCGGCCACGAGCGGGTGATCGTCAGCGAGGTCCCCGGCACGACCCGCGACAGCATCGACGTCCGCTTCGAGCGCGATGGCCAAACCTTCGTCGCCATCGACACCGCCGGCGTCCGCAAGAAGGGCAAATTCAGTAGCGACATCGAGTTCTACAGCTTCAGCCGGGCCCAGTGGTCGATCCGACGGGCGGATGTCGCCCTGCTCTTCATTGACGCCACCCAGCCGATCACCGAGGTCGACAAGAAACTCGCCCGCTACGTCGCCGATCTCTACAAGCCGATGGCCATCGTCGTCAGCAAGTGGGACCTGGTGGAAGATAAAAACAAGGACGACTCCGAGGCCTACCAGAAGTACCTCGGCGACGCCCTGCCCGGCATCGAATACGCCCCGATCGCCCTGACCGCCGCCAAGGACGAGCGCGGCGTCTGGGAGGTCGTTGACCTGGCGCTGGAACTCTTCCGCCAGAGCCAGATCCGCGTGAGTACCTCGGAACTGAACAAGGCCCTGCGTAAAGCGATCGAAGCCCGCCAGCCCATGGGGGCCTTCGGCGGCAAGATCCCCAAGTTCTACTACCTCTCGCAGGTGGCCGTCCAGCCGCCTACGGTCGTCGCCTTCGTCAACGATCCGGGCCTGCTGGCCGAGGATTACCGGCGGTTCATGCTCAACCGCCTGCGCGAAATCTTGCCCTACGGTGAGGTGCCGATCAGATTGTTCTTCCGGTCGCACCATCGAGACTCGAAGTTGGAGGAATGACATGGCGATCGAATTCCACTGCAATTTCTGTGGTAGTCTGGTCCGCGCCCCTGACGAGGCCGGCGGCAAAAAGGGCAAGTGCCCGACCTGCCAGAATATCCTCTACGTGCCCATGGCCGAAGGCGCCGTCGAGGAGTTCGACCTGGCCCCCGTCGACGAGCACGAGGAGCGCAAGAAGCGCAAGATGGAGGAGCAGGCCCGCGCCACCGAACGGCAACTCCTCAAGGAAAAACTGGCCGCCGCCGAAGGCGCCGCCCCCAGCCGCGCCGCCGCCGATCTTCCCGCCGCGCCGCCGCCCAGCGTGAGCGGACCGGCCAACGACGAGGACGTCGAGTCCATGATCGTCGAGTGGGTCCGCTCGATGGCCGACGGCGACCTCGGCGACGCCGACCGCTCCATGATGCAGCTCCAGAACAACCGCGCCGCCGCCCGCCAGACCCTGCAGAAGATCGCCATGGCCGACCCACCCCCCGCCGGCCTGCAGGACGTCCCGCGCCCGGTCCTCAACCGCTATTACAAGATGCTGAGGGATCAGCTATAGACGGCAGGGTTAGTGATTGGTTCTGACAACGGCAACCAGAACTCGCTTGGCTGACCAGGCCAGCTTTTGGACAAGAAGGCCGCCAATTTGCCCGCATGCTGAAGAGCCCCAAGAATCTGGCATCGCGGCTGGATCACAAGATTCGCTTTGCATCCCTGCATCGCGACGGAGGAACTTGGCATGAAAACCGGAACCATGTGTGTGTTGTTGCTCGCCGCCGTCGGCTGGTCGACCAGCCATGCTCGCGCCGAAATCAAGGTCGGCGACCCGACCCCAGCGGTTGCGGCCAAAGACCAGTCCGGCCAGACCATCCATCTCAAGGACTACCACGGCAAGAAATTCGTCGTGCTCTACTTCTACCCCAAGGACTTCACCGGCGGCTGCACGCTGGAGGCCCAGAAATTCGCGGAGGACTACCCGAAGTTCACTGGCCGCGATGCCGTCGTCATCGGCATCAGCAAAGACTCCGAGAAGAGCCACCAGGAATTCTGCGGCAAGTACGAACTGCCCTTCACCCTGCTGTCGGACCCCAATGACAATGTCGCCAAGGCCTTCGGCGTGGGCCAGGAATACGGCCGGCGAAGCACCTTCCTGATCGACAAGGCCGGCAAGGTCATCCACGTGATTGGCAAGGTGACCGACATCCCCGGCCAGAACAAGGTCCTGCTGGCAAAGATCGACGAGGCCGGCGCCCATCCCGACGTCGCCAGCCAGCCGGTTGGCCCGGCTACAACCCCCGCCACGCGCCCCGCTCATTAGAACGGCGCCGCCGACCCCTTCTCGTCCTTCACTTCGGCGGGCCCATTCGGCATGCGGATCCCCTGCTTCTGCACGACCCGCTGGGTCGCGTAGCCCACGCCCCACATACCCAGGTCTCGCAGCGTCTGAATCTCCTGGGTCGGCATGTACAGGTCCGCCCGCGTCGCAGCGGAATCACCCGAAACCGCCAGCCAAATGAGATTGTCGCTCTTGTGCTCAGACCAGGCTCCGGGTACGGCCTGGCCACCCAGTTTCATCGCCTCGGTCACACTGCGGGCAACGAACGCGGCGAAGGTATCCGTCGCAAGATACCCTTCGACCGCCCGCCGGGTCGGCATGCCGTCGCCAGCCGAGACGATCCGTGGGTCGTCCGCCAGACTCCCCTCGCCCGCCTTGAGCGACAGCGCCCGGGCCAGCATCTTCGGCTCGCCCTCGACACCGGCAACGATTAGCCCCTCCTTACGCGCCAGGCGGACCAGGAAAGACGGCTCGCCCAGCAGAACCCGCAACACATGGTCCTCGTCGCAAGCCGCCTCGGAAGCCGCAGGCGCTGGAGTCTCGCCAAACCGCACGTGATCCACCGGCACCGACTCGACCTCCTCCGCATCCGCCACGTACCGCAAACCAGAGCCTTTCTTGCCGCCCGCATCCTCCGACGGCGCGTCGTCGCCCTTGCGATCCCTGCCCGCGTAATGCCGAATCATCGACAGCGCCTTATCGACGTCCTTGCAGCCGACCGTACCCACCACCGCCAACAGCCCCTTGGCCCCTTCCGGCTGCGTGTAACACGCCAAACCGGCGCATTCGAACTGCTCGAGGATCTGCCGCGCAGAGCCCAGCCAGGCAGGTCCGCTCGCAGGCCATTCCTTGTGATCGATGTCCAAGGCGCCCGCCATCATCCCCCACAGCGGCATCGCAAGATCCGCGACTGTCTGCATCGCAGCCACGGCGCGCTTGCCCATCCAACCTGCAAAGATGAACTTCCCGGCCGGCAACCCCGCTAGCGACCGAAGATTCATCGATTCCCCGGCCTCCCACGCCTGGCCCAGCACGCTGCCAGGCGGATAGGTCACCACGTAGCTCATCCGCACCCCCTGCCGGCTGATGTCCACCGTCACCGCCAGGTCGTTCACCTGCATCATCAACATTTCAACGTACAGCGAGGCAAACGCCGCATCGCACACGCCGGTCGTCTTGGGCGCGTCCGACTGGCCACGAGCCATCGCAATCCCCATCGTGCACAGGCTGCGCAGCACCCCGCGATTCGCCGCCAGCATCTGCCGCACGCTCCCCAGCATCCAGACATCACTGTCCGCACAGGCCTCTACCGCGGCAAGGTCAGCCTGCATCCCGGCCGGCGCCCTTTCCCTCACCGGCTGGGTGACCTCGCGGAGCACCTTCAAGTCCGGGCCGACGAGCACGACCTTCTCGCGGATCGTCGCGAAGACCTGCTGCTCCTGCAGTCTGAACGTCCAGTAGTCCTTGGCTTCCGCCCGCTCCGCCCCCAGGGCCTCGAGCAGCTTGGTCGGGTCCTTGGCGGAGATCGCCAGCAGTAGGGCAGCCTGATCGCCCAGCCACTGGAACGACACCGCGTCCTTGAAACGATACTCGTCCAGCACGACGAATCCGTGCACGCCCGCCAGGTCCACCTGCTCACTGCTGCCCAGCAGGTACTGCACCAGGCCCGATGGCAAAACCCCGAGCGGCGAACGCAGCGCCCGCGTCAGGTGCATGAAGTCGAAATCGAGGTTCTCCAGGTCCTGCACCGCGACCACAACCTGGGCATCCGCGGGCAGCGCCTGTAGAAACGCCTTGATGGCCGGCCCCCGTTCGACCTGGCCCGCCGCCCTGTCCTCAACTGCCGCGGCGAGGCATACGGGCCATGCGAGCATAGCAGCCAGAAGCATCCGCGGGAGTACGCAATTTGTTGATCTCATGAAAAAACCTCTGCCCTATCGACCGCCTGCACGTGATATGCCTTCACAGAGCATCAGCAATGTTACCATCGCACCCACTGGCAGGCCAGTCACCGACAGCCCACCAGTTAGGACCCGTGCAAGAACAACATCGCTGTTGCTGTTCGTCCCGGAGGGACGACTGAATCACCCGGCTGCGGAATTATCGTTGCACGGACTCTTGCACGAACAAAGAGGGCGACGCACAAGGCGTCGCCCTCCGGAATTCATCGATTGCGAATTCGCAGTCCTGCCGCCGCCGTTAGAACTCCGGCGCCGGCTCGGCAGTCTTCGGCTCGGTCGTCTGGCCACGCAGTTCCTGTGACCGTTGCTGCTGCATCTGGGCCTGGTTGATCATACCCCGAACGCTCACCGCCAGCTCCGTCGGCACGTACAGCGTCACGTGCAGACCCAGCGGATCGCCGATCACCGCCAGCACCAGCGGGGCACTGGTCTCGCCCGCCTGGAACGGCAGGCCCGGCTCGCCGACCGCCTTGGAGACGCGATCGACCACCCGCAGCAGATTCTCGGCCGAGATGTACATTACGCTCACGCGATCCTTCGGCAGACGCTCCGAGACCTTCACGACCGCCGGCTGCGTTGCCAAGGGGGCCTTGCCGCTCTTGGCCGCCGCCAGCGCGTCCTTCAGGAACGTCTCGCCGCCACCCAGGGTCGCTATGATGTTCTTCTCGCCAACGGCGATCCGAACCTTCAGGCCGTCCGAGCCGAACAGGACCTTGATGACCTTGATGGCCTCGCTAGCCTTGATGGCCTCGTTAGCCTTGTTCTCGGGGACGTCCAGAAGCTTGGGCAACTGCGTCAGATCCACCAACAGGGTGTGCACCTTCACGCCCTCGACCGTCTCGGCGGCCTCGGTATAGGTCACGGCCTGCAGGAAGTCCTTGACCTTGGGCTGCTGCTCGCCCGCCGACTGCACCTCGCTGTTGACGTTCTGCTTGATCAGCTCATACGCCTTGGCGGTATCGGTGAACTGGCCCGTCAGCACGATCGCCAGTGACCCTTCCTCGCCCTTGGGCAGTGCGTACGCGGCCATCTGCACGGTCTTCTGCAATTTGGCCAGCTGAATGCGGACGCTGGTGAGCTCGGCCTGCTGGCTGGCGGCAGCCGCCATCGCCGGCTGGCCCGAAGCCCGCATCGCATCCAGGTACGGCTTGAGGAACATGTCCGCCAACTGCTGGGCAAACTCGGTGCCCGTCTGCTCCTGCGCCGCCGCAACGATGAACGTCCCGCCCGGCAGGCCCGCCAGCAACGGCTTGCCGCTCGGCTTGGCGGCCGCAAAGACCTTCCCCAGCAGGGTGTTCGGCTGGAACGTCGCCAGCGCCGACAGGTGCAGGCCATTGGGCTCCAGGTCCAGGAAGATCAGCAGCTTGTCGACCTGCTTGCTCAGCACGTCAATGTAGGAACTCCCCATCATCATCAGCGCCGGCCCCGTCCCGGCGCCCGCCTGGGCGCCCTGCGCAGCCGCCGCCGCAAAGGCCAGCACGCCCTTGAGCACCGGCCCGTACGTCGCCAGCACCGGCTTGGCATTGACGTAGATGAACACCTTTGAGCTGGTAGCCTGCTTGACGAAGCCCGGCTTGAGGGCTTCGGTCGCCATCTGTGTCGCGGCGGCACCTTCGACCACCAAGCTCTTGAGGATCTCGACGTCCGGACCGATCAGGACGTACCCGCCCTTCACCACCGCAAAGACCGACTCGCCCTGCAGCGTCACGGCCGAAACATTCGGATCCTCGGTCTCCTTGCCGCTCATCGACTGGATGAGGGCCTTGCTGTCCGACGCCGCGATCGCCAGCACCACCGGTACCGGGAAGCCCTGGAACATGCCCCACGTGGCCGCGCCGGGGTACTTCGCCCCGTTCAGGACGATCGCGCCGATCCCCCCGGCCGGATTGAAGCCCTGCGTGATGTTCAGGCCCATCTGGATCAGGCCTGACGGAGCGAACATGATCGGCAGGCCAAGCTTCTGGCCCAGCCGCATCACTTCCGTATCGAATTCGTCAAGATTGTTCACACCCACCGCGCCCCAGGCGTCCGCCGGGACCACGTCCAGAATCGAACCGGCAGCGCGGCTCACCGCGCCAACCGCCCGTTCCGCCGGCTGGGTGGTCTGGGCAAAGCCCCAACTGGCGCCAAACAACAGGCCGAAAAGTGCAACCCCTGCAACGAGCTTCCCTCTCGAGGTCATTGTCTGCTCCTTGATAGCGCAACGGTAAACGACAGGTCTTGCCAGAATCGCTAAGAATGTTATCCGCCAATGGCTTGGAAAGCCAGAACCGCCAGCGCAAAATTCGCACGGCCACACCAGGCACGGCCCCGCCGCCGCTGCCTGGGTCAACCGATCTCACATCCGGCCTGTAGTCGGCCGGCGACAGATCTTATTGCTGAGATGGGGCGCCTTCGGCGAGTTTCTTTCTCAGGCTGTCCGGCCGCATCTGCTCGGCATAGTGGCAGGCAACCAGGTGTGTCGGGTCGCCCGGCAGCGGCCGCAGTTCGGGCCGGACCTGCCGGCACTGATCCGTCGCAAACGGACACCGCGGGCTGAAAACACATCCAGATGGCGGATTAACCGGACTAGGCACCTCGCCTGACAGGGTCGCCCGCTTCATCCGCTTGGTCGGATCGGGCTCGGGTACCGCCATCAGCAGTGCCTGGGTATACGGATGCCGCGGGTCGGCATAGAGCGCACCCGAGGAGGCCTGCTCGACAATCTTGCCCAGGTACATCACCGCTACCTCGTCGCAGAAATGCTCGACGACAGCCAGGTTGTGCGCGATGAACAGGTAGCTGAGCTTCATCTCGTCCTGCAGGTCCTGCAGCAGGTTCAGGATCTGCGACTGGATCGAGACGTCCAGGGCCGAGACCGGCTCGTCGCAGACGATCAGATCCGGCTCCAGGGCCAGCGCCCGCGCGATGCCGATCCGCTGCCGCTGCCCCCCGGAAAACTCGTGCGGGTAGCGGTTCATTGCCTCGGGAGGCAGACCCACCTTGCGGAGCAGTTCCTGCACGCGGTCGCGCCACTCGCTTCGCCCGACGACCTTGTGAACCCGCAGCGTCTCGCCGACGATCTGGGCAACCGTCATGCGCGGGTTCAACGAACCGATCGGGTCCTGGAAGATGATCTGTATCCGCCGGCGCAACTGCCGCATCTCCTGCTGGCCCTGCGCAAGCACGTCCAGTCCGTCGAAAAGCACCTGCCCCGACGTCGCTGGGATCAGCCGCAGCACCGTCCGTGCAACGGTCGTCTTGCCGCAACCGCTCTCACCCACCAGGCCCAGCGTCTTGCCCCGCTGTAGCGAAAACGAAACGCCATCGACCGCCTTGACGTGGCCGACTGTCTTGCTGAACACCCCGGCCCGAATGGGAAACCACGTCCGCAGGTCGTCGACCTGCAGCAGAGGCCGTTCGCTCGGCGGGCGGGCGGACGCATGTTCCGTATTCTTCATTGTCGCGGCACCACGCGGATCAGATTCGTTCATCGTCTAAAGATCCCGTCAACACTCAGCAGTTAGCCGTCCGCCGTTCTCGGCCGACAGTTAACCGCCAACAATCTTCTTGTGGAGTTCCTCGTAGCCGCACGTCTTCCAGCAGGCCACCCAGTGCCCCGGCTTGACCTCCAGCAGTGCCGGCTCCTGCGTCTGGCACCGCTTGTCACCGCTGCCCAACGGGCATCGCGGGTGGAACTTGCAGCCCGGCGGGAAGTGCGTCGGACTGGGCACCACGCCGGGGATCGTCTCGAGCCGCCCTTCCTTGGCACCCAGCCGCGGCACGCTCCGGAACAGCCCCTGCGTGTACGGGTGCAGCGGGTCGGCAAAAAGGTTGTTCACGTCGGTCATCTCGACGATCTTGCTGGCGTACATCACCGCCACGCGGTTCGCAATCTGGGCAACCACCCCCAGGTCGTGCGTGATCAGAAGGACGCTCATGCCCGTCTCGGCCTGCAGCTTCGCCAGCAGGTCCAGAATCTGGGCCTGGATCGTCACATCCAGGGCCGTCGTCGGCTCATCCGCGATCAACAGGTCCGGGCTGCAGGAAAGCGCCATCGCGATCATCACCCGCTGGCGCATCCCGCCCGACATCTGGTGCGGGTACTCCTCCGCCCGGCGCATCGGGTCAGGGATGCCCACGCGCTTGAGCATCTCCACCGCGCGGTTCCACGCCTCGCGCCGCGAGACGTTCTCGTGTAACTGCACCGCCTCCGCGATCTGATCGCCGATCGTAAAGACCGGGTTCAGACTCGTCATCGGCTCCTGGAAGATCATCGCGATCCGGCTGCCGCGGATCCTGCGCATCTGCGGCTCGGACACCTGCACCAGGTCGGCCTCCTGCCCATCGGTCCGCAGCAGGATCTGCCCGCCGACGATCTTGCCCGGCGGCATCGGGATCAGCCGCATGACCGACAGGGCCGAAACCGTCTTACCGCAGCCGCTCTCGCCGACCAGCGCCAGCGTCTCACCCCGTTTGACGGACCACGAGACGTCGTCGACAGCCGGGATCGTCCCGTTGTCGCCGAAAAAGTACGTCTTAAGGTTCCGAACATCCAGTACCGTATCGTTGTTCACAAGCGCCTCGCACCTTGACCGACCCAACTAGCCCCTTGCCGCAGTCCAGGGGTGTCATCATCGTTGCCGTTCACAACTGACTTCGCCGTCACGTACCAATCCGCAGCCTCGGATCCAGCGCCTCGCGCATCCCCTCGCCCACCAGGTAAAAACTCAGCGTCGTCACGAAAATCGCCACGCCCGGGAACACGATCAGCCACCAGGCATCCAGGATGTAGCTCTTCCCGTCCGCCAGAATGTTCCCCCACGTCGGGGCCGGCGGCTGCACCCCAAAGCCCAGGAAACTCAAACTCGCCTCGGTCAGGATCGCCCCGGCAATGCCCAGGACCGCCGATACCGCCACCGGCGCCAGCGCATTGGGCAGGATGTGCCGGAAGATGATCCGCCGGTTGCTCAGCCCCCCCGCCCTCGCCGCCAGTACAAAGTCCCGCTCGCGCAGCGACAGGAACTCCGCCCGCACGAACCGCGCGGTGCCCGTCCAACTTGTCAGGCCGATCACGATGATGATGTTCCAGATGTTCGGCTCCAAAAGGGCCACCACCGTCAGGATCAAAAAGAACGTCGGAAAGCACATCATCATATCAACGAAGCGCATCAGGATGCCGTCGACCATCCCGCCGAAATAGCCCGCAATCGCCCCGATCAAAACACCGATCGTGACCGAAACACTCACAGCCACAAACCCGACCGTCAGGCTGATCCGCGTGCCGTGCAGCATCCGCGTCATCACGTCGCGGCCCAGGTTGTCCGTGCCCAGCGGATGAGCGGCGCTCGGCCCCTCCATCTTGGCCTTCAGGTCCGGGGCCATCGGGTTGTACGGCCAGTAATGGCCCGTCACGTCCATCGTGAAGAAGACCACCGCGCAGGTCGCCAGGACCACCAGGATCGCCAGCGACAGCACCGCCGGCTTGTTCCGCCGGAAGCGCTTCACGAACTCGTCCCACGGCGAGTACCGCCGCGTCGCCGGCAGGCCCATCGGGTCGGATACGGGTTGTGTCTGTGCAATCGTCATTCGAAACGAATCCTCGGATCGACCACGGCGTACAGTACGTCGGCGATCAGGTTGCCCGTCAGCACCAGCGCAGCGGTAATCGTATTCAGGGTCATAATGGTCGGATAGTCCCGCGAGAGCACTGAGTCATACGCCATCCGGCCGATGCCCGGATAGGCGAAGATCGTCTCGATGATCACCGCCCCCCCCAGCAGGCCCGGCAGCATCAAGCCCAGGATCGTGATCATCGGCAAAAGGGCGTTCCGCAGGGCATGCTTGTAGACTACCTGCTCTTCGGGCAGCCCCTTCGCCCGCGCTGTCCGCACATAGTCCTGGATCAGCGTGTCGGTCATGCTGCCGCGCATGTAACGGCTCTCGGCCGCGATCCCGCCCAGCGACAGGATCAGCGACGGCAGGAACAGGTGCCAGATCCGGTCCGCCAGGCCGACGCCTGAATTCGGCACGAGCATGCCGTACGTCGTCATGCCCAGCACCGGAACGTGCATCTGGCCCACCACCACCAGCAGCAGCATGTACGCGATCCAGAACCCCGGCAGCGCAATGCCCATGAAGCTGATCACCGTCACCGCCTGGTCCCGCCACGTCCCTCGATACCGGGCGGCGTAGATCCCCAAGGGAACCGCCCCGGCCACCGTGAAGATCAGGGCCACCGCGTTCAGCGCCAACGTCGCCGGCAGCCGGTTGCCGATCTTCTGCAGCACGGGCTGGTCATCCTTGAAACTCCGCAGCTCCCCCGTCAGCATGTCGCGCATGATCATGTAGTACCGCTTCGGCAGCGGCTCGTCGAAATGATAGGCCTTCTTCATCAGCTCCCGAACCTCGGGGCTGACCTTGGGGTTCATCTCCAGGCCCGGATATGGACTGCCCGGCGCCAGGTGGATGATGAAGAAGCTGACCAGCGTGATCCCGATCAAAATCGGGATGCTGATCAGCAATCGTCGTATAATGAACGTCAGCATGGTTGCCTGGTCCCATCCTCGTGTGCAACGCACACCTTGCGTTACGCTAGTTTCCGGTATCGATCACTTTCACGGCATCCCCCACCGGCGCCATCTGCGGCGATGTCCGCGCCCACCACCGCTGGTAGAACGTCACGCCGCGCTTCGTCGGCCGGATCGGCTCTTCCAGCCACTGCCTAGGCCGCTCTGGATCAGGCCGCTTGACGAAGTACGAGTTCTTCGGGATCGCGACGTTCGCCATCCGGTAGAACAGGAAGCAGTACGGCTGGTCGTCGTAGATCAGCGCCTGAATGCGGTGGGTGTACTGCTTGACCTTCTCCAGGTCGAACTCTGTCCGCGACTTCTCGATCAGCCGGTCGACCTCCGGATTCGCATACGAGATGAAGTTCAGCGACCGCGGCAATTGGATCTGGCTGGAATGCCAGATCTGGTAGAGGTCCTGGTCGTAGCCCAGCGACCAGGACATGATGCACGCATCGAAGTTCCGCACATCGATGTACTTCTCGATGTAGACCGTCCACTCGTAGATGTTGATGTTGACGCCGATGCCCACCACCCGCAGGTAATCCTTGACCAGCACAGCGAAGTCCTGGCCGATCGGGTTGCCGCTGGGAATGATGATCGTGAAGTGGAACGGCTGGCCGTCCTTGTCCACCACGCCATCGCCGTCCGTGTCCTTCCAGCCCGCCTCCGCCAGCAACAGCTTCGCCTTTTGCGGGTTGTACTCCAGGGGCTTGATGTCCGGGTTGAACCACGGGGTCACCGGGGCATACGGACCCGTGCACGGCGTGCCGTTGCCGTACATGACGTACTGGATCACCGCATCGATGTCGATCGCGTGCGCCAGTGCGTGCCGGACCCGCTTGTCCTTGAAGATCGGCCGCTGGAGGTTCCAGCCGACGTACGCATAACTGTTGCTCGGGTAGCGGTGCGTATCGTACTGCGGATCCTTCTTGAACCGCTGGACCTGGTGCGGATCCAGGGCCGTATAATCGAAGCCACGCGTCTGGAACTCCATCTGGCTGATCGTGGTATCCGGGATCACCCGGAACGTGATCGCCGGCAGGTGCGCCTTGCCCTCCCAGTACCCGTCGAATCGCTCCAGCTTGATGTACTGATCCGTCACCCACTCGGCGATGCGGAACGGCCCCGTCCCCACGGGCAGGCGATTGTAGTCGCCTTCGAGTTTGCGTAGGTTCGGCTTGTCGCCCAGCAGGTGCTCAGGCAGCAGCGGCATCCCCCACGAGTACAGGCAAGGCGAGTACGGCTCCTTGTACGTCACGACGAAGGTATAGTCGTCGGGCACGTCCACGCGACGGATCAGCTCGAAGTCCGACCGCCGTGGCGAGGCGTTCTGCTCGCTCATGAGCGCCTCGTAGGTGAAACGGGCGTCCCGGGCGGTCAGAGGCTTGCCATCATGCCAGATGGCGTCCTTGCGAAGATGGAACGTGATCACCGGCTCGTCCTGGGCGGGCCACTCGCTCTCGAAGCGGACCTTCAGCGGGCCCGCCAGGTTCAGACGCATGCCCTCCGGGACCGCCGAACTCGCCGGGACCGTCGCGGGGGCTGACGCCGAAGCCTGCGCTGGACCGGACGCAGGACCACTCGCCACCGCCTTGGCCGGCACTTCTGCCGTCACAACCGCCGGCTTGACCGGCTCGACCTTGGCACCCACGAACTCCGCGAACCGCCTCTGCAGGTCGTCGACAAACGCCGCGTCCGCCCCAACGGTGAAGATCTCGTAACTGGCCGACGTGTTCTTCCAGACGTACAACACCCGCGGCCAGGCCGAAGCCGCCGCCTTGTTCTTCTCGACCCACTGGTTCAGCGTATCGGTGGTAACCGGCTTGCCCTGCAGCGACAGGTCCTTGGCAAAGCCCCCCGTCCAGCGCCGCACTGGCACGGTCTTCAGCGGCGCGATCCAGCCGAAAACGGTCTCCTGGTAGGCCGTCCCCGCCTGATCGAGCCGCAGGCTCACCGTATCCGCCTCAACGGACACCTCGCGGATCTTGACCTTCGCCCAGTCGGCCTGGTGCTCGCGGATCCTGGCCGCCCCGGCCGCCGCATCGTCCGGCGTCGAGAAGTACAGCCGGCTCCCCTGCGCCAGATCGTACCGTTCCGCCAGTTGCGGGATAATCTCGAGGTTTTCATCCAGATCAGTCAGGCCGTCGAACAGGAAACTCTCGATAATGCCCGCCGACAGCGTCGTCGATAGGATCGGGTTGAGAGTCTCCGGCTCGGACGGGTACATCATCGTCATCTGGTCGACGCGATGGCTGAAGTATGGCCTGGCGACCAGGTAGGCAGCCGCGAAGGCCATCAACACCACGACCGGGGCGGCCAGAAGAATGGTCCGTATACGCATGCGAATTCCTGTAACAGCTCTCAATTGTTGCTTGTTAATCGTTATTTGTAACAGATTGCGGCCATTGCCTCGACGATAGCCTACGCCGCCCGCCGATCCTTTGCCAATAACCACTGACAAATAGCAACGAACGCTTGCCATGCCGGGCTCCGCCGACAACGCCCAA
Source organism: Planctomycetota bacterium (assembly GCA_025357795.1). Lineage (GTDB taxonomy): Bacteria > Planctomycetota > Phycisphaerae > UBA1845 > JANYLN01 > JANYLN01. The sequence goes on along the minus strand of JANYLN010000245.1, from coordinate 5,392 downwards.
CACCTTCTTCTACCTGTTCTACCTGCTCTGCGGATCCAGCGCATCCCGCAGGCCGTCGCCCAGAAAGTTCAGGGCCAACAGCGTAATGCTCAAGGCCACACAAGGCGGCAAGATCAAATGCCAGTCGTTGGCGATCGAATTGATCTGCGTTACCTGCTGGGCTAGCGCCCCCCACGTGGGGTAATCCGGCGGCATTCCAATTCCCAGGAAACTGAGAAAGGATTCCTGCAGGATCGCCTGCGGCACCGTCAACGTCGCGTAGACCAATATCGGACCAGCCAGGTTCGGCAGCATGTGCACCAGCAGGATCCGCCGGGTCGGCAGCCCCAGCGCCCGCGCCGCCTCGATAAACGGCATCGCCTTCAACTGCAGCACCTGCCCGCGGATCACCCGGGCCATCGTCAGCCAACTGACTGCCCCGATCGCCAGGAACAGCACTCTCCAGTCGCGACCGAACACAAGTGTAAGTAACACAACCAGTAATATGTACGGCAGCGAGTACAATACATCTACTATACGCATCATGAATGCGTCGGTTCGCCCGCCGAAGTACCCAGCCACCAGCCCCCAGACCGTCCCGATGCACACAGCCACGCTCGCCGCCAGGAACCCCACCGTTAGCGAAATCCGCCCGCCGTAGAGGATCTGCGCGAAGTAGTCCCGCCCATGCTCGTCAGTCCCAAGCACATGCTTCACGCTCGGACCCGCGAACGTGTGCTGGTAGTCGGTCTGCGAATACATCTTCGCCGCCCAGGGCCATGCCGCAAAGCACGCCAGGAAGATCACGACCAGGAGCACACCGCTGGCGACGGCCGTGCGGTTACGCCGCAACCGTTTGAACGCCTTTGACCAGTAACTTTGTGCCTGGGGCCCACTCGCCGGGGATGACGGCGGCAGGGTCGTGCCGCTATGGGCAAGCGTCATGAGCCGGCCCCCTTCTCTTCCTGCACCCGGATCCGCGGGTCCAGCACACCGTACATCATGTCTGTCACGACATTGAACGTCACCAGCAGTGCCGCATAGACCAGCACGATGCTCAGCACCATCCGCCGATCGCGGTCCAGCACCGCCTTGACGAAGAAATCTCCCATCCCTGGCAACCGGAACACCTGCTCGACCACGAACGAACCCGTCATAACCGCCGCGGCCGCCGGCCCCAGGAAGCTCAGCACCGGCAAAAAGGCGTTCCGCAGCGCATGCTTGAACACGACCCGCCCGGGCGAGGCCCCTTTGGCCCTCGCGGTCCGCACGAAATCCATCCGCAGCGTCTCGATCATGCTCGCCCGCATCAATCGACTCACGTACGCCACGATCGGCATCGCCAGCGCGATCGCCGGCAGCGTCAGATGATACAGCACCTCGCCCCAGCCATCCGGCCAGCCCCCCAGCGCGAACACCGGCACCACTACCGCAAAGAGAATCTGCAGCACCGCGGCTGTCACGAAACTCGGCAGACTGATCCCCAAAAGCACCGGCACGAGCGATGCCTGGTCGATCCACTGGTTCTGATGCGTCGCCGCGACGATCCCAACCACCGTCCCAACCACCACCGCTAGCGCTAACGCCATAAACCCCAGCGCCGCCGACCGCACAAACGCCGGCCCGACCAGCTGCGCCACAGGCTGATGGCCGTAGCTGGTACTGGTGCCCAGGTCCCCCCTCACGTACTGCCCCAGCCACACCCCATACCGCTGCCACATCGGCATATCATAGTTGTACATGTACCGCAGCCGATCGACCACGACCCGCGGCGGGATGCGATCCCGCTGCCCCAGCACCGGATCGCCCGGCGCCGCCTCTACCAGCAGGAACGATACCGTGTAGATCACCAGCAGCACCACCGGCAGCGCAAGCAGTCGGCGGATCAACCACGTGCTCATGACCGCCCCCCTGCCGTTCCCTTCGCCTGTGTCGCGGCTCCTTGTCTCCCTGCCTCCTTGTCTCCCTGTTTGCTGTCCCCCGCCATTCCCACCTCTGCCCACCGCAGCGGGTTTATCCCCATCTGGTTCGGCCAGAACCCCTTCACCTCCGGCCGGAACAGGTACATATCCGCATAGTAGTACAGCGGGATGATCGGCAACTGCTCAACCACGAGGATCTCCTCCGCCCGGCGCATCAGTCCGTTGCGCCGCTTCGCGTCGGACTCCCGCATCGCTTCGGTGATCAAGTGGTCGTACTCCGGATTGGAAAAGCCCGTGTCGTTATTCCCGCCGCCCCCCTCCGGGGCCGTCATGAACATGTCCAGGAACGTGATCGGGTCGAGATAGTCCCCATACCAGCCCGCCCGGGCCGCCGAATAATCCAGCGACTGCACCTTCTGCCGCAGCGAGCCGCGGTCCAGGCTCAGCAGCTCCACCGTCGCCCCAAGATACTTGCTCCACATGTCCTTGATCGACTCGGCGATCGCCTGGTGCGAGGCCTCCTTGTTGAACATGATCCCAACCACGGGCAGCCCCTTGCCCGCTGGATAGCCCGCCTCCGCCAGCAGCTTCCTGGCCGCCTCGGGGTCGAACCCCGCCATCGTCGGGCTCTCGTAGCCGCGAACCCCCGGCGGCACCAGCGACGTCGCGGGCTTCTCTCCCAGCCAGCACAGCCTGCGCGTCAGCAGCTCGCGATCGATCGCCCGCGAGAAGGCCATCCGCACCCGCGGATCATCGAAGGGCTTTCGCTGCGTGTTCAGGCGATAAAAGTACGTCCCGAACTTCAGCGACACATGCACATCGTCGCGCCGCCCCTGCTCCGCCCGCCGAATGAGCGCCTCGCTCACCCGTCGCAACGGCGGAAACGGCATGATGTCCGCCTCGCCTTGGTCATACATCTTGAACGCGGTCGATGGATCGGATATCGGCAGGATCTCGATCCGCTGGCTGGGGATCTTCTCTGCATCGTAATAGCCCGCCCGCTTGACGTACCGCATGTACTGCCGCTGCACCCAACTCTCCAGCACGTACGGGCCATTGCACACGAGGTTGCCGGGCTGCAGGTACCAATCGGTATCAACGTCCACGACGCGGCCGTCCTGGCGAATCGTGAACTTCTCGATGGTTGGCCGATGCACCGGTTTGAAGGTGATGAAACTGGTCAGGTCGAGGAAGTACGGTAGCGCCGCCACCAACTCAACCCGCAGCGTATAGTCATCCATCGCCTTGATGCCGACCTGATCGAATGGCATCGCCTCGACGAACTTGCCCTTGACCTTCAGTTCCGCTTGCCGCGGGAGCGGCTCCAGGCTGCACGCCCGCCCCTCGTTGTATCGCTGGGCGTTCCGAATGACGTACATAAGGTAGACGTAGTCCGCAGCCGTCTCCGGATCAAGCACCCGCTGCCACGACCACGCGAAATCATGCGCCGTCACCCGGTCGCCGTTGCTCCAGGTAGCGTCCCGCCGCAGATGAAAGGTGTACGTCTTTCCGTCCTCGCTAAGGTCCCAGCGCTCGGCGATACAGGGGATGTTCTCCAGCGTCCTGGGGTGCGTCTGCGTCAGCCCGTCGAACAGCAGGTCAGCCGCCCGGATATCTATCTGCCAGCTGATTCGCGCCGGGTCGAGCGTCTGCACCTCCGACTGGTTTAGCACCCGCAGGGGCCGGACCGGCTGCCCCTCGCCCACCTGCCCCTCCCGGCCGCACCCGACGAGCCCACCTGGCAAGGGCATCAGCCCCGCCAGCAAACCCAGCATCGCGATCGTGTTCCGGATGACTGCGCCCATTATCTCTCAGGCAGGTGATATGCCTTACCCTCGCGGTAGAGCGACAGCTGCGTCTCGATCTCCCCAGCCAGCATCATCTGCCTCGAAGGACGGGCGAGGTTCAAGGCATCCTGGGCTACACGGACAGCCTCCTCGAACCGGCTGGCTTCCGCGTACGCGGCCGACCCCAGCGTGATCCCGCTGGCCAGGCCGATGACCAGCGCGCCGCACAACAGGAACCGCGCCAGGCTTAGCGTCAAAGGCGAATCCTGCAGATTCGCGTACATCCAGCGGTACGCCGGCTCGAGCGCCTCGATGCACACCGGTAGCAGCAGGCAGAACACCGCCGCCGAACCCTCCAGCAGCCCGTACGTCCTCAGCAGTCGGCGGTTCCGATCGCACAACCGGCCCCCGATGTAACTGCCCAGCGCCAGCCCCGCCAGGAAGGCGCACAATACCGTGGTGATGGCTAGGGTCGTATTGCCCAGGACGAACCGCAGTAGCCGCGTCAACGTGCCTTGGAGGATCAGACTTGTGCCGCCGGAAACCAGGAAACACCAGAACACCGCCTCCGCTGACCATCGAGCGAGGCGTATTTCTTTTTCCTGTGAAACCGGAGCGGATGTCGCCTGTGATGCAGTCATGCTTGCACCCAATGAAGCGCCGGCTGAATTCCTGAGCAGCACTATCGCCAGCGCGGACAAGTCGCGATTTTACAATAGCCGATCCCCCAACGTCCAGCCCGCCCGCCAATTGTCTCGCCCTTGCCTCACCCTCTGCCTTTTGCCCCTTACTCATTGCCCGCCAAGTCCTTCCGGTCGCACGATGATCCTGCCCCGGTCGATCGGACAGCCGACTCACCATAAGCCTTTACTTGCACACCTCGGATCCAAGGGACACACATCAAGGGAGGACGTGTATGCGGAGTCTTCTGTTGCTGACGCTGCTCGTTGGTCTGCTGACGGCCCCGAGCCTGGGCCTGATCAACGTCACTATGGTCCCCGACAGGCAGATAATCTGGCTCGGCGAGACCACGACTATCTCAATCCGGGCACAAGGCACGACCGCAGGTATCGCTGCCCTCGGCGGCGACAGGCTGGCAAATCTGTAGTCGGCCGATCGCGCCTTCTGCCGCGAAAACAGCCTCCCTTCTCCAACAACGGGCCCGCCCGGCCAGTCGCGAGCAACCCACCAGGCTGCAATCGCCCCGCCGGTCGCAAAAAAACAGGCCCGTCTGCCTTTCGAGCAGACGGGCCCTCGATCTTCTCGCCCAACCCCTATCACTCCTTGGCCTCACGTCACTTCTGTAAGGCCTGCTGCGTCGCGGCCGCCGGGGTCGACGCCGTCGCCGGCTGTATGACCGCCTGCCATTTCTCGAATGCCCCGTGGACCTGTTCGGCTGTCGACAGCGTGGTCATCAGCCCCGACACATCCGGCGTGCTGGCACCCGCGCTGCGCCGCTTCTTGAGCAGCACCTCGACCTCCTGCGTCGTCCGCGCCAGCTGGTACCGCAGATGCCAATCGCGAACCGAGTACTGGTTGTACGGGTTCTCCGGCTCAACCGGCGCCCCCTCTTCCTGCCGCGCCACCGCCGTCCAACACTGCACGCACTGCTCCAGGATCTGGTACGGAGTTTTACCCGGACGCCAACATGCTGGCGCTGCTGCAGATCAGCCCTGATCTGACGGATGCGGACAAGAAAAAGGC
>JANYLN010000215.1 GCA_025357795.1 Planctomycetota bacterium | reverse complement strand
CGCCGACTCCGAAGGCGCCAACCCGAACAACATCAAAATCGTCTTGTCATTTCCCGACATCTCTTCCACGTTCCTTCCGTAATAGGCTCGTGCAGATTCTGCCTACAAACCCTTCCCGGTCAAGCGCGCCGCCCCCTTGTTCCCCTGCCTGTTGTTCTTGCGCAGCCGAAAAACCCGCCCCCATTCTTGCAGGATCGCCATTCTGTGGGAACAATCCTATGACTCTGTACATTACGCAGCCAACCGAACGGCACGAAATCGACGAGGTCACCATGCAACAGCCGGAAAAGGTTTACGAGGTGAAGTTCCCCGACACGTTCCTCTGGGGCGCCGCTACCGCCAGCTTCCAGATCGAAGGCGCCGCCAAAGAGGACGGCCGCGCCCCCTCCGTCTGGGACATGTTCTGTCGCATCCCCAAGGCCGTCTACTCAGGCCACACCGGCGACGTCGCCTGCGACCACTACCACCGCTGGAAGGAAGACATCGCCATCATGCAGCAGCTCGGCCTGCAGGCCTACCGCTTCAGCATCGCCTGGCCCCGCATCCAGCCCGAAGGCACCGGCAAGCCCAACCCCAAGGGCCTCGACTTCTACGACAAACTCGTCGACGGCCTCCTGGCCGCCAACATCGTCCCCTACGCCACCCTGTTCCACTGGGACCTGCCCTACGAACTCCACTGCCGCGGCGGCTGGCTCAACCGCGACATCGCCGACTGGTTCGCCGACTACACCCGCATCGTCGTCGAAAAACTCTCCGACCGCGTCAAGTACTGGATGACCCTCAACGAGCCCGGCGTCTTCGGCATCCTCGGCTACCGCGATGGCATCCACGCCCCAGGCGAGAAGTACGACTACCCCGAAATGCTCCGCCTGATCCACAATATCCTCCTGACCAACGGCCGTAGCGTCCAAGCCATCCGCGCCGCCAGCAAGACCGTCGCCCAGATCGGCTGGGCCCACGCAGGCGGCGTCCGCATCCCCGCCACCGAAGACCCCAAGGACATCGCCGCCGCCAGCCACTACATGTTCTCCATCACCAGCAAGGACCTCTGGGCCAATACCTGGTGGCTCGACCCGGTCATGTTCGGCCACTACCCCCAGGACGGCCTGAAAATCTTCGAGCCTCACATGCCCGCCTTCCCCGCCGACGATATGAAAACCATCCACCAAAAGATGGACTTCCTCGGCTGCAACATCTACCACGGCCCCCTCATCAAGGCCAACGACAAGGGCGAACCCGAGCACGTGCCGCTCCCCCCGGGCTACCCGCTCACCGCCCTCAAGTGGCCGGTCACCCCCGAGTGCCTTTACTGGGGCCCGCGCTTCTTCCACGACCGCTACAAGCTCCCGATCTACATCACCGAAAACGGCCTCTCCAATCAGGACTGGGTCGCCCTCGACGGCAAGGTGCACGACCCCCAGCGGATCGACTACACCCGCCGCCACCTGATCGAACTAGGCCGCGCCATCGCCGACGGCGTCGACGTCCAGGGCTACTTCCACTGGTCCCTGCTCGACAACTTCGAATGGGCCGAAGGCTACAAGGAACGCTTCGGCCTCGTCTACGTCGACTTCCCCTCCGGCAAGCGGATCCTCAAAGACAGCGCCTACTGGTACGGCCGCACCATCGCCAGCAACGGCGCCAACCTCCGCCTGCCACGCTACAGCGAAAACGAAACATAACCTGTCGAAGGCGTGCGCCACGTTCCGGGATAAGCCGCCGTGGCCGTGGCCTTTGTTCGTAGTCCAGGCTTGGCGCCTGCGCCGTGTCTTTTCTTTGTTGTCTCCGTGGCCGTGGTTGTTGCAGTTATGGAAGGCCCGGTGGACGTACCATTTAGCCGGCTCGCTTGCGAGCCGCGTGTTGTTGCCGTTGCGGAATGCCGTTGGCCTCTACTGTCCCGTAGGGACAATTGATCGTAGCCCAGGACTTTCAGTCCTGGGTGGTCGCCGACCCAAGTATGGTTGTTGTTTATTGTGTAGTAGTTGAGTCCCGTAGGGACGACTGAAGCGCCGTGCCGGGTGCCATAGTCCTGCAACCCGGACCATGCGATCGCTCCCGCCAGAGATAATCTGAAAACGCCCCAGCTATGGAAATCCGGAAAGGCCCCCTGAACACATCCGTGTGGAGCCATCTGACCAGCCGCGCAGCGCCACGCGCCGCTGTCGTCGATCCCCTGGCCCAGAGTCTCAGGCCTCGAATTACTTCGCCGCCGCGGGCACGCTATCCTGTAAGACCAGTGCCGACCGTGCGCCCACTTGGCCCGCCGGCGAAGGAGCCCCGCCCACCCACCATCAACGCCCCGGCTGACTCGCCGCCCCCTGGCTCGCCACCGCCTCCCGGGCCATCGCTGGCGCCACCGCAATCCGTAGCCGCCGATCCAGCCGCTGCTTCTTCGGATACGCCGCCCGCACCGACACATCGTAGCTGCCGCCCAAGGCGTACGTGTGCGTCACCACCGGCCCTTCCGCCGTCTGGCCATCGCCCAGGTCCCACTCGATCTTGTCGCTAACAGGGTCCGTCTTCGCCCACAGCCGCACCGTCAGCGGGCTGCCCCCCCAACCCGGCTCCCAGCGGATCACCAGCCACGGATACCCCTGCACGATGCCCTCAAAGTACCGGTAGGCCAGCCCCGGATCACGCCGATGCGCGCCGATGATCTCGTCCGAGAACACCGTCACGCCATGCTCCTTCAACCAGCGGATGCACGCCTCCGCCTGGCCGCGCAGCAGGTCTACCTGCCCATAGAAGACCATCACCTGCTGATGGCTGTCGAGCCTCGATTCGATCGGCGCGAAGAACTTGGCATTGAAATTGCCCTGTCGCACCGCCAGCGCCCGGAACACCTCCGGATGGCTCAGCCCCGTCCACAGTACGGCGTAGTTGCCCGCGGACCAGCCGGTCAGGAAGACCCGGCCCTCGTCGATGCGGTAGCCCGCCCGCACGTGGTCGATCGTCGCCAGGATGGTCTGCTCGTCATAGCGCTGCAGATCGATCTGCTGCTCGACGGTCTTGGGCTTGGAGTCACCCCGCGCCTTGGTGCCCTTCAGCACCGGCGCCGCCACAATGAGCCCCTTCTTCTCCGCCAGGTCCATCCACTCACGCAGCTGCAGCCTCGCCGTATCGAAAGGCGCTGTCCCGTGGCACGTCACAATCAAAGGCCAGCTCCGCCCCGTGTGGTACGTGCTCGGGACATACAGCTCATACCGCTGCCCCGAAACCGGCTCCTCTCGCTGCAGGACCCGCCCCTTGCTGTTGCGCACGATGACCGGGCAGCCGAAAATGCCCGGCAGCACCGCCAGAAGAGCGACCGAAAGCACCGCGCGAACGAAACGCTGACTCATGTGACTACCTGTAACCAATAACCGCCGTTCGTCTACCGCAACTTCAACCCTGCGCTCTCCAGGTGCTGCACGAACGCCTGCCGGAACGTCGTCAAATCCTCGTCCGCCAGCGTCCGTTGTGCATCGCCTAGCCGCGCCCGCAATGTGATCGACCGCATCCCTACCGGAACCGACGCGCCTTCGTAACTGTCCACGAACCACACTCGCCTCAGCAGCGGATGGCCAAACTGCCGGATCTGATCCGCCAGCGAAACATAGTGCCGCTCCGCCGGCGTCAGCACCGAAAAGTCCAGCTCGACCTCCGGGAACGTCGGGATCTGCCCCAGCTTCGTGATAGGCGGTTCGAGATCCACAATGCTGTTCAGCCGCAACTCCGCCATCACAATACCCAGCCGCCGCAAGTGCTGATCGATCCGCAGGCGGCACTCCACCGGCACCACCGTAATCCGGCCGACCACCCGCTCTTCTACCATCACCTGCACGGTCTGTAGCGGGCTTTCCCAGGGCAGAACCTTGTCCGCCGGCACCTGCTGATACGAAATGCCCCGGCCCGTCACCTGCTGGACCCATGTCTCCACGTCCGCCTTCACCGCCTTCAGCAGCGAGCCCTCATCCGTCCGCTCCGCCCGGGCAAGCATCATGTGACGGTACTGCGCATCGTCCTGTCCGCTCTGCCCCGGCTCGAACACGCTGCCGATCTCGCACAGCCGAATGTCGCCGAAGAAGTGCCGGTTGCGATCCACAAACGCCAGCATGTTCGGCGCCATCTCCCGACGCAGCCGCTCCTGCCCCGCCGCCGCCGCGTTGCGCAGTTCCAGCGTCCTGCCCGGCTCGTACTCGATCGTCTTGAGCCACTCGCTGTCGTACCAGATGTAGCTGTGTACCTCGCAGTAGCCCCGCCCTTCACACATCATCGCCAGGCTCCGCGAGAGCAACTGGTGCATCCGGTCCGGCTCCAGCGCCCGCACCGTCACCCGAGGCAGCTCCGGCTGGATGTTGCCGTACCCGATGAACCGCGCCAGCTCTTCCAGGATGTCCGCCTGAATCGAAATGTCCTTTGTCGAGCGGAAACTCGGCACCTTCACCACCATCAAGCGGTTCTTGCCCTTGGCTACCTTGAACTCGATCCGCTCCAGAATCTTCTTCGCCTGCTCGAACGTCACAGGCTGCCCCATGAACCGGCTGGCATAGTCCAGGTCCACCTCCACCGTGATCGGCGGCAGCTTCGTCGGATAGCAGTCGCTCACCCGGCTCGCCAGCCGCATCTTCGGCAGTTCCTTCCCCGCAAGGTAATGGAACCGCTGGATCGCCAGCACCGTGAACTCCGGGTCCAGAGACTTCTCGAACCGGGTGCTCGCCTCCGTCCGATGGCCCAGCGCCGTCGCCGTCTTGCGAATGCTCGCCGGGTCGAAATTGGCGCTCTCCAGCAGCAATTTTTCCGTCGTCTCGGTCACCTCGGTGTCCGCGCCGCCCATGATGCCCGCCACCGCCACCGCCTTGCGGTGCGACAGGATCATCAGCGCCCCGCCCGGCAGCACCCGCTCGACGGCATCCAGCGTGCGGAACCGCTCCGCCGGCTTCGTGACGGAGACCTCGATCCGCTCCACCTTGTCGCCGTCGAAGGCGTGCATCGGCTGACCTAGGTCCGCCATGATGTAATTCGTCAGATCGACGATCAGGTTGATCGGCCGCATCCCCACCCGCGCCAGCCGCACCTGCATCCACAGCGGCGCAGGCTGCGCCTTCAGCCCCGTCATCACTAGCCCCGAATACCGCCGGCACAACACTGGGTCATCGATCTCGATCGGAATCTCGGGTAGACTCTCGTCCTGCAGTTTCTTCAGCGGCGTGACCGGATACTTCTTCAGCGGCAGCTCCAGCATCGCCGCCAGTTCCCGCGCAATGCCGTAATGGCCCCAGCAGTCGGGCCGGTGCGTGATAGACTTGTTGTCGATGTCGATGATCCAGTCGCGCAGCAGCGCCCCATCGATCGCGCTGCCTGCCGCCGTCCGAGGCGGTAGGAACACCGCCTCCCCCTTGACCTCGCCCATCGCCAGCGCTTCGCTCGGCGCGATCATGCCGCAACTGGCCCGCCCCGCCACAGCCGTCTCCACGATCGCCTGCCCAGCCAGCTTCGCCCCGGGCGGCGCATAGACAACGATCTGCCCGGGCCAGAGGTTCTTGGCCGCGCTGACCGTCTCGACCGTGCGGTCCTTGAGCTTCAACTTGACAGCCGTAAGGTTCTCCGCCACCTTCTCGACCGACAGGATCTTCGCCGCAACCAGCCCCTCACTGTCGGCGCGGACCTCCTCAATGCTCTCAATCTCCGCGGTGGTCATCGTAAATTGCCCGCCAAGCGAGCGAGGATCGAGATCCGCTGGTATGTCGATATAGTCCCGCAACCAATTAAGAGAGACTTTCATGGTCAAATCTGCTTATGCTGAAGACCTTGTCGTGGTTGTCCAGGTGACTGTTGCTGACCACTGACCACTGGTTAAGGCCGGCTGCCGTTCACAATAGTCGGCCCGGTCAGTTTCTCCGCCGCGATGATGCCCCGCAGGTCGCCGCTGTTCAGTACGCGGATGTCGCGCACGCCGTACTTCATCATCGCCAGCCGCGTCAGCCCGAGTCCGAACGCAAAGCCCGTGTACACGTCCGTGTCGATGCCGCCGTACTTCAGCACGTTCGGATGGACCATGCCGCAGGGCAGCACCTCGACCCACCCGCTGTGCTTGCACGTCGGGCAACCCGCACCGCCGCAGATCTCGCACCGCATGTCCAACTCGAACCCCGGCTCAACGAACGGGAAGAAGCCGGGCCGCAGCCGCACCTCGACCTCGCGCTGGAACACCTCCGTCAGCAGCAGCTTCATCACCGCGATCAGGTTGGCAATCGAGATGTTGCGGTCGATCAGCAACCCTTCCAGCTGGAAGAAGGTGTTCTCGTGACTTGCATCAATCGTCTCATACCGGAAGCACCGCCCCGGCGCGATCACCCGCAGCGGCGCGCCGTACTTTTCCATCGCCCGAACCTGCACGGGTGAGGTGTGCGTCCGCAGCAGCTTGCCGTTGCCCAGCCAGAAGGTGTCCTGCATGTCCCGCGCCGGGTGCATGGGCGGGATATTGAGAGCCTCGAAGTTGTAATACTCGCTCTCCATCTCCGGCCCGGTGACCACGATGAACCCCAGCCGGCTGAAGACCTCTTCGATCTGCCGCTGCACGATCGTCACCGGATGCAGCGAGCCCACGGCCTCGCGCCGCGCCGGGATCGTCGGATCGTACTGGGCGACCTTGCTCTGCTCCGCCTGCCCCGCCGCCGCTTCCAGTTCCTTCCGACGCAAGGCGAATCGCTCCTCGAGCGTCTTCTTCGCCTGGTTGGCCATCTGGCCCACCTGCCCACGCTGCTCCGCCGGCATCTTGCCAATGCCGCGCAGAATCTCGTTGAGCGCCCCCCCTCGGCCGATGAACGCCGCCTGCACCGCCTGCAAGGCCTCGAGACTCCCAGCCGACTGGGCGTCAGATTCCGCTTTCTTCTGCAGATCATCGATCTGCGATGCCATCTCTTCCATGCCAGAACTCATCGGCCGCGTCCTCCAGAATACGGTAAGATAGGTCCGCCGCGGAGGCTTTGCAAGCCGATGGCGCGACCCGCCATCGGCACCCAGCCCAGCTCGCCCATCCAGCCCAGCTTCACGCTGCGCTCGCGTGGCCCAGACCTGTTTGGTGGCGCCGTTGGTGGCATACCCGCCGGCTCCGATTTGTGGCTCGCACCCCCTGCTACGGGTACTCGCTGCACAACAGAAACGCGGGTGATTCGTCCTCTTCGATCTTCGGAAAACGCCCTAGCGGTTCAAAAAACCGGTTATCCGTCTTGTCATCGTTGACCTCGCTGACTTCGCCCGCCATGACCGGCCCGTGCCCCGGCACCGCCCAGAAGTCGTGATAAAGCATCTGCGGGATCGTCACCGATTCCCCCGGCCCCAGCACCACCACCTCCCCAGCAGCAACCATACGAACCACCCCATCGGAGCTCAATTCGACAGGCCGGCCCTTGTCGAGCCCTTCCTTGTCGTCCGCCCAGAAGAACCGCAAAGCCAGCTTGCCACCCCCCCGATTGATGATGTCTTCCATCTTGGCAAAGTGGAAGTGCAGCGGCGTAACCTGCCCTTCCCGCACCATCATGAGCTTCTCGCAGTAGGTCTTGCCCCGGACATCGCCCGGAACGCCGTTGCGGATCGTAAAGAGCGTCAGCCCCTTCTTGACGAACTCGCCCGCCCCGAAGTCCGTGATGTCCCAGCCAAGCCCCGCCCGACGGATCTCCTCGGCCTTGGCTCCGACCTGCTTCCACTGCCCCGCCTGCCAACAGGCAAACGCCGGCAAAAAGAACTTGTGCTGCCCGAAAAAGTCGCTCGCCTCGCGAATCAGCCGGTTGATCTCCGAACGCTTCAAGGCTATATCCTCCGACACCGCTGCGTTGACGGTCCCATAAAACCAGTGGCTCGTACGGCCTCTACTGAAAGCGGCGCCGCCATAGCAGCGCCGACTTCTCCGCACGCCCCATTTACTATACCCTGACGGCCTCTTATCCAGGAGGCGACCATACTAACTGAATTGTGAGGTTGAACCTCCTATGATTCCTGTGAAGAGGTGGCTGAAATGAGTTCAAACTTATTGTTCGGGATATTGAGTGCCAGCCGGATGTTGCAGACGGCCCTGACCTTCCTGGGCATCATGCTGGTTTCGTTCGGCGCGCTGATCATCCTGTTTCCGATGCTGCTGCAGTTCCTGATCGGCGGGCTGTTCATCATGGCCGGTATTGCCCTGCTGGGCGTGGGGCTCCGCAGCAGGCTGGCCCCCCGCCGGCCTGTACAGCCATTCAAACAGTCCGACGTCGTCGACCAATGGCGGTGATCCTGTGTGATTCCCATCAAGGACAACATCCCATCCCGTACCACGCCCATCGTAACCTACGCGCTGATCGCATTGAGCGTGCTGGCCTTCAGTTACGAGCGGCGGCTCCTGGCGCCGCAACTGGAACACCTCGTCCGCACCTGGGGCTTCGTCCCCGGCTATTTCCGGGCGGACCTGCGTGACCGGCTGGCGGACGAACCACTGCCAGTGATCCTCAGCGGGGACTTCAATTTCACCGACCGCAGCCCCAACGCGGACCTTCTGCACCACCTGGGTCTGGTCGACTCGCACGCCCTGGCGGGCTTTGGCCGAGGCAGCACCTGGCCCGTGCACTCGTTCTTCCGGTACGTGCCAGGCATCCGGCTGGACCACATTTACCTCAGCCGATCGCTGAACTGCAGCCAGAGCCGGACCGGCACGGGCCTGGGCTCAGACCACAGGCCCATTGTCGCCAGGATATCCGCGGCTAGCGGAGCTGTTGGATCCTAAGGCGGTCGAAATACGTCACGCTGTCGGCCTTGGTCCATAGCCCCACCTTGCCGGGCTCGTCGAATGTCTTGTCCTCGGCCTGGATCACGCGCTGGCCATCGTAGAACACCTCGAACTGGCTGCCCTTGG
>JANYLN010000174.1 GCA_025357795.1 Planctomycetota bacterium | reverse complement strand
GGGCGATCAGGTTCTCCTGGTTGCACCGGTCGTTGGCCAGGAATACCACCTCCTCGGCCGCCAGGGTCAGATCGTTGGTGAGGTAGAAGAAGTACCGCACGTCGTCGAACAGCACCTGCTGAGCCACGGGGCCAACGGGATCCAGATCCAGGTCTATCTAGCGATCATCGTCTGCATGCTGATTGCGCTATGGACGGGCAAGAAGCCGAGTCTGCGGACGATCGAGATGATCCGGTTCTACTTCATCGGTTGGGCGGAACTGGACGAGTTGGAGGCCCACCTGGCCAAACTCCCGGCCATTCCCGTCTGAACCACGTCGGGTGTAGCAGATGCTCGTAGTCGTGGCCTTGCATGCTGCGCCGAATCCGCCGGAGGCCCTCCACTGCTTGGCCCGCGCCTGCCTGCTGCACTGCTTGCCATCCCCTCGCTTCGCTTTCAGATCGTCTCCAGCAATTGAAGTGCCGAACGGGATTGTGCCCGACGCTCTTTTCGTTCGGGCTGATCGATACGACCTGCCCGCCCACGACGGTCTATTCCGCATTCAACGTCGTGCCGGCAAAGGACAAGCAGACCTTCACCGTGCCCCCAAAGGGGCACCGCTCGGGGCAGGCGGAATGCTAGGACAGCGGCTACGAGCTCGTAATGAAACAGGCCGGCATGCCGAAGAAGGCGAGCTGGCGGTGAGCCCCCACACTGGCTGCGCGAATTCCCGCAATGTCCCATCGATGTTCGGGCCGTCCTTTGCAGATTGCAGGCACGCTTGCGAGACATTGAATATAACACAAAGGCAACCATAGTATTGAGATAAGCGCTTTGGCGTCCTGATACCGCGCGGAGGCATCCGGTTGGCAAGCCAATTGCATGGTGATTTGCGGAATCGGGAATCTCTAGTACTCTGCTGACGCGTCGGAGGGGGCAAGGACCCGCTGGAGTGCTGCCGTGACAGGTGTGGGTGCCGGATGAAACGACGTACACAACCCAATGCTCAGACCCAACTCGACGGGGTGGCCCGCTGCCGGCTGACGGTGCGCGGGCAGGTGCAGGGGGTAGGTTTCCGCCCATATGTGTACCGCCTGGCACGGGAGATGCGCCTGACAGGCCACGTGTCCAACAATGCGGCCGGGGCGATGATCGAGGTACAGGGGCCCCGGGGCGACCTCGAGCGGTTTTGCGAGCAACTGATCGTGCAGCTGCCACCGCTGGCGGAGATCGCCGAGGTGCGGCGCGAGGACCTGGCGGTACTCGACGAGCACGAGTTCACCATTCGGCATTCCGATCACGCGGGCGCCGCGGAGGCGCACGTCACGGTGGATGTGGCCACGTGCGACGACTGTTTGCGGGAGATGCTGGACCCGAAGGATCGGCGGCACCGCTACCCGTTTATCAACTGCACGAACTGCGGGCCTCGTTACACAATCGTAACAGGCATCCCGTACGACCGGCCCAACACGACGATGTCGGTCTTCTCGATGTGCGAGCCGTGCCGCCGGGAGTACGAGGACCCGCTGGACCGCCGGTTCCACGCCCAGCCGATCGCCTGCCCGGTCTGCGGGCCGAAGGTCTGGCTGGTCGACGCCGAGGCCAGGCCCCTCGAGTGCGACGACGCGATCCGGGCGGCCGCCAGGATGCTGCGGGCCGGCCGGATCCTGGCGATCAAGGGGCTGGGCGGTTTTCATCTGGCGTGCCTGGCGACCAGCGACGAGGCGGTGGGCCTGCTGCGCCAGAGGAAGAATCGCGATCACAAGCCGTTCGGCATGATGGCGCGGGACCTGGAGCAGATCGGGCAGGTGGCGGAAATCCCCGAGGATGCCCGGCGGGCGCTGCTGAGCGCTGCCCGGCCGATCGTGTTGCTGCCGCAGAGGAGCCCCTCGCGGGTGAGTTACCTGGTCGCTCCGGGGACGAACACCTACGGCATCATGTTGCCCTATACGCCGCTGCATCACCTGCTGTTTGCCGAGGGGATCGACCTGCTCATCATGACCAGCGCGAACCTCTCGGACGAGCCGATCTGCAAGGACAACGACGAGGCCCTGCAGCGGCTGGGCAGCATCGCGGATGCGTTCCTGCTGCACGACCGCGATATCCAGCGGCGGGTGGACGATTCGGTGGTCCAGGCCCGCGGCGAGAGGCTCATGGTGCTCCGCCGGTCGCGGGGCTATGTGCCCAAGCCCGTGATTCTCGATCGGCCCGCGGCCGAGCAGATCCTGGCGGTCGGGCCGGAACTCAAGAACACGATCTGCCTGCTGCGCGGCAACCAGGCGGTGCTGAGCGAGCATGTGGGCGATCTGACCAACACGAGTGCGTACCGGCATTTCCTGGGGGCGATCGAGCATCTGCAGACGTTGCTGCAGGCCGAGCCGAAGGTCGTCGCGCACGACCTGCACCCGATGTACCTGTCCACGCAGTACGCCAAGCAGATGCGCGGCGTGCGGCTGATCGGCGTGCAGCATCACTTTGCCCACGTGGTCAGTTGCATGGCCGAGCACAAGCTCGACGAGCCGGTGATCGGCATCGCGGCGGATGGCACGGGGTACGGCGACGACGGGGCGATCTGGGGCTGCGAGGTCTTCCGCGCGGAGCGGACGGGTTACGGCCGCCTGGGGCATCTGCGGTACTTCCCGCTGCCCGGCGGGGACGTGGCGGCCAGGCAGGCGTGTCGGCCGGCCCTGGCGCTGTTGCATGAGACGTTTGGCGCCGATGCCTTCGAGATGCCGCTGGCCAGAGGGCTGGACGAATCGCTGCGCAACGCCTTGCGCGAGATGCTCGAGCATAAGGCCGGCACGGTGCTGACCAGCAGCCTGGGCAGGCTGTTCGACGGGGTTGCGTGTCTGGTGGGCGTCGCTTGCGAGAACTGCTTCGAAGGGCAGGCGCCGATGGCCCTGGAGGCCGCGATCGCGGCTGACGATTCGTACTATCCGCATGCGGTCGAGCATCATGGCCGGCGGTTCGAACTGGACTACCGGCCCATGATCAGCGCCATGCAGGCGGACATTGATTCTCGCGTGGCTGTTGGCCGAATTGCCGCGCGGTTCCATAATACGCTGGCCGAACTGCTGAAGGCAGCGGCCCTGATCGTCCGCGATATGACAGACCTGCGGAAGGTGGTGCTCTCGGGCGGGTGCTTTGCGAACCGCTACCTGACGGATCGACTAGTTGGTCGACTGGAGCAGGTGGGCTTTGCGGTGTACAGCCACCAGGTCGTGCCGTGCAACGACGGCGGTGTGGCGCTAGGGCAGGCGGTGCATGCGGCCGCGGTGTGTGAAATAGATAGATCATAGATGATTGTCCCTATTGAAGGATGCAATATGTGTCTGGCAATCCCCGGACGTATCGATACGTTGACGAACGATCAGGCCGAGGTGGTCATCGGCACGAACCGTTACGACGTGTGCACGGTCCTGACGCCCGAAGTGCAGGTGGGTGACTGGGTGCTGGTGCATGCGGGTTACTCGATCACCAGGCTGGACGAACAGGACGCCAGGGAAACGTATGCCCTGATCCAGCAGGTGCTGACGGAACCCCCGCAGGCCTCCCAGGCGTGAAAGGGGTCGTTGTATGACACCGATACCTGTCAGTCAGCAGAAGATGGATGCGCTTCGCGAGCGGATGGAGACCGCCATCACCCGCGTGGGCCGGCTCGTGCGCATTATGGAAGTGTGCGGCACGCATACGGTCGCGGCCAGCCGGAGCGGTCTGCGGTCACTGCTGCCCAAGCAGGTCAAACTGATCAGCGGGCCGGGCTGCCCGGTCTGTGTGACCAGCCAGGCGTACATCGATGCGGTGGTGGACCTGGCCCGGGGCGGCAAGGTGACCATCGCGACCTACGGCGACATGATCCGCGTGCCCGGCAAGCGCGGCAGCCTGGAGCAGGCCCGCGCGATGGGGGCGAGCGTCCGCGTGATGACCTCGGCGATGGACGCCCTCAAACTCGCCCGGGCGGAGCCCCACACACAGGTGGTCTTTGCCGCGGTGGGCTTCGAAACGACGACTCCGCCTACGGCCGACGTGCTGATCCGGGCCGAGCGCGACGGGGTGGCGAACCTGTTCGTGATGACGGCGCACAAGCTGGTCGTCCCGGCCATGTTGGCATTGCTGGCCAGTGGGGAGGTGCAGCTGGACGGGTTCTTGTGTCCCGGGCATGTGAGCGTGATCATCGGCGCGAATGCCTATCGGCCCGTCGTCGAGCAGTACCGCAAGCCCTGCGTGGTCGCGGGCTTCGAGGCCGCGCAGATGCTTGCGGGGCTGACCGAGATCGTCGAGCAGACCGCGGACGGCCGGGCGGAGTTGGGCAACGTCTACGGCGCGGCCGTGCGGGGCGAGGGCAACGCCGCCGCGCAGCGCCTCTTCGACGAGGTCTTCGAGGTGGGGGACGCCGACTGGCGGTCGATCGGAGTGATCCCGGGCAGCGGGCTGGTGCTCAACGCGAAGTACCGCAAGTTTGATGCCGCCGAGCGGTTCGGCGTGCAGTTCGGACCGGACAATGCGACCCCCGGCTGCAAGTGCGGTGAGGTGATCCGCGGTCTGCAGGACCCGTACGACTGCCCGCTGTTCGGTAAGGCCTGCACGCCGCAACGGCCGATCGGGCCCTGCATGGTCAGCAGCGAGGGCAGTTGCCAGGCGTACTACAAGTACCATCGGTTTCGGCCGGACCCGAAGTAACCCCCGGCCACGCCGGGCCGACCTATTACTCCTCCTGACCGCCAGCGGGGCACGTCGAACCATCCGGGCCTTTACAATCGTCCCACGCCGCCCTACAACCCTTCTGTCAGATCCATGGGATGTGAATGGAGAACGGCTTCATGCAGCTGGACCATCGGTATATCGTTCTCGCCCACGGCGGCGGTGGACAACTCACCAGCGACCTGATCGCGCAGGCGATCCTGCCGGCGCTGGACAACCCTGTGCTGGCGAAGCTCGGGGACTCGGCCGTGCTGGAATTCGCCGGGCAGCGGCTGGCGTTCACCACGGACAGTTACGTCGTTCAGCCGATCGAGTTTCCGGGCGGGGACATCGGCCGACTGGCGGTCTGCGGCACGAGCAACGACCTGGCGATGGCCGGGGCCGAGCCGCTTGCCCTGTCGCTGGCCCTGATCCTGGAGGAGGGGCTGGAGATCGCGACGCTGCAGCGGATCATGGCTTCGATCGCCGCGGCGGGTAGCGAGGCCAACGTCCGCGTGGTGACGGGTGATACCAAGGTCATCGAGCGCGGCCGGGGCGACGGGATGTACATCACGACCAGCGGCGTGGGGCGGGTCCTGCCGGAGGCTCGCCTGGGGTACGAGCGCATCGAGCCAGGGGACGTCATCCTGATCAACGGCGGGATCGCCGAGCATGGGCTGACGGTCATGAGCCGCCGCAAAGGCCTGGAGTTCGGCAGCCGGCTTAAGAGCGATGCCGCCCCGCTGGCGGGGTTGGCGAATCAACTCGTCCGGGAGCTGAAGGACGCCGTCCGATTGCTTCGCGACCCGACGCGCAGTGGCGTGGCCGGGGTCGTGGCGGAGATCGCCGGGGCCAGTGGCAAGTCGATCGAACTGTACGAGGAGCAGATCCCTCTGACGGCCGACGCCCGCGCCGCCGCCGAGGTGCTGGGCCTGGACCCGCTGACGATTGCCAACGAGGGCAAGTTCATGGCGGTGGTCCGGGCCGACGCAGCCGAGCAGGCCCTTGCGGTGATGCGGTCGCATCCCCTGGGCCGGCAGGCGGCCATTATCGGACGCATGACGCCGGAGACGCCGGCGCTGGCGGAGCTGGTGACGGTGATCGGCGGGCGGCGGGTCGTGCAGATGCCCTACGGCGAGCAATTGCCGCGGATTTGCTGACGGCCGAGGCGTGGTCCCGGTGTCCGCCGGCCGATTGGAACCTATGATGTAAAGGTGCCACCCCCAACCATATTGGGGGTGGTTGGCTTGTAGGTTGGCGGTGCGCGGCTGGAGGTCGAGGCGGTGAACGGGCTACAGAAGGCTCACATCCTGGTAGTTGACGACGATCCGGACTTCGTGTGCGCCCACCAGCTGGCGCTGGAGCGGGCGGACTTCCGCGTCGCTACGGCCTCCAGCGGCACCGAGGCCCTCGAGCGGCTGGTCCAAGGCGGGATCGACCTGGTCGTGCTGGACGTGATG
>JANYLN010000051.1 GCA_025357795.1 Planctomycetota bacterium | reverse complement strand
ATAATACCCTTAACGCTGCCCAAGGCGGCAACAAATTGGTTACCAGATGAGAAGGTGTCGCTCACCGCACTGCTGGCGAACTCGAATGTATGATCGTCCGGCAGAGCGGACCAAGCGGTACCCATCGCGCTGGAATTCTTTGCTTTGAAGGCTGGGGACGTATCTGCCAGAATTACCAGCTTCGGGTCATCCTTCAGATTCGTATTCCATTCCCGGGGCACATCCCCGTCGTTCAACACCGCCGCCGGCCCCTGATACTGGAACGCATAGGAGAGCTGCGACCGGTTCTGAACGTCGCTGATACTGGACGCCAACGGATCCTGCGACTTCAGCACCGCCGGGGCAAACGGCTCGCCCGCCTCACCATCCGAGGGGCAGAGGAATGTCTTGGTGTCGCCCGCCTGCGCCTGGACCAGTTTCCATAAGTTCCGCGAGTTGCTCACGGGCGAATAGCCCGGCGGCGCAGCGACCGCGGGGTTAAACGTCCTGATGCTGATCCCGTCCCAATCCCATGCGTCGCCGATGCCGTTGAACCCCGGTCTTGTCTGGCCCCAGCTCGGGAAATGGCTGTTGCTGCCGGCAGCGTAGGTGACACATCCCTGGGCGATACCGCGAAGGTTCGCCAGGCACACGGTCCTTCTCGCGACTTCCCGCGCGCGGCCAAGGGCCGGCATCAGGATCGAGATCAGCAGCGCGATAATGCCAATCACAGTCAACAGTTCTACAAGGGAGAACGCTCTGTGGGTCCTTGCTCTCATCGGAAAGCCCTCTTTCAAGCCAGCACTGGGTCTATTTATGGATGATGCATAGGCTACGAGCCTGCCTGTATCCTACGCTATGCTACTGAACCTCGGAATTGCGGTCAATGGTCTTCTGCGGGGTTCTGCCGCAATATATCCTGTAAGCATCTGCCATCGCAGTCCTTATATGGAACACCCCTTGCCATCCGTCCTGTAACAATTGCGCAAAACCGAGCGCGGGGTGACCAAGTGTCCACTCACTTCGGGCCGTCCCGGCGTCAAGGCGAAAGGCCGCGAGGGTCTCAAGCCGGCCGAACCACCTTGCCGCCGAGGGGGACGGCCGGTAGAGTCAGCGGGGGACGGCGTACGCTGGCACGGGGGGCCGCCACCAGATACAGTATATCGCGAATATATAAGACAACTCCAATAGAAAAGGGGCCGCTAGATGCATCCCAAGGCGCTGCGCGGGTTGAAGCTCTTTTTTGCGACGTTGACGGTCGGGACGTGTCTGCAAGGGATCGCCCCGCAGGGCTGTGCCGGCGTCCTGCAGCAGAACCTCGAGGTGCTGCTGCGTTTCGATGCCGTGAACAGCACGCCGGAGATGTTCCAGAGCTGGATCTGGCAGGTCCTGAGGGGTTGACGTTGAGGGGGTGGGCCCAGCGGCCGTTGGGTGAAAAGACAAGCCCTCCGGAGTTGGGGCCGGAGGGCCTGTTCTTTGCTGAGTCTTTGCCGGGTTCTGGATCCGGCTGTCTTACTTCCTGGCGGCCAGGGCGGCCTCCAGGCTCTTTTCGATCACGTCGCAACCTTCGAGCATGGCCTCTTCGGTGATGACCAGGGGCGGGTTGACCTTGATCGTGCCGCCGCCGAAGCCGACCGGGCAGAACAGCAGCAGGCCGCTTTCGACGCACTTGCAGACGACCTCAAAGGCCAGGTCGGCGTCGGGTTCCTTGGTGTTGGGCCTGGTGAAGTGCACGGCATTGATGAGGCCCTTGCCCATCACCGGGCCGACGACGTCCGGGTGCTTCTTGCTGATCTGGCAGAGGCGGTCCTTCATGACGGCGCCAACCTTGGCGGAGTTGTCGGCCAGCTTTTCCTTCCGCACGAGGTTGATCGAGGCGACCGCGGCGGCCGAGCAGACCGGGTTGCCGGTGTGGGTGCTGGTCATCGAGCCCGGCGGGAACTGGTCCATCAGTTCTTCCTTGCCGATGATGGCCGAGATCGGCAGGCTGCTGCTGATGCCCTTGCCGAGGGTCGCCAAGTCCGGCACGACGCCGTAGTGCTCGAAGCCGAACATCTTGCCGGTGCGGCCGAAGCCCGCCTGGACCTCGTCGTAGCAGAGGACGGCCTTGTACTTATCGCACCAGGCGCGGAGGGCCTTGGCGAACTCGGGGGTGGTGAACTGGCCGTTGCCGCCCTGGTAGGTCTCCTGGATGACCAGGCAGACGTTCTCGGGCTTGACGCCCTTGGCAGCCAGGGACTTCTCGAAGCCGGCGAACGAGATATCGGGGTTGCGCCAGCCATCGGGAAACGGAACCTGGACGAAGGTCGGGTCGAGTTTGCCCATCCAGGTCTTGAGGGCGGGGATGCCGCCGATCAGCTGCGAACCCATCGTCCGGCCGTGGAATGCGCCTTCGAACGAGACGCAGACGACCTTCTCGGGACCGCCGACCTTCTGGCCGTAGGTCTTGGCGAGTTTGACCGCGCACTCGGTGGTCTCAGCACCCGTGGAGAGGATGAAGGCCTTGTTCAATTCCTTGGGGGCGATGCTGATGAGCAGCTTCGCCAGGTTGCGGCGGGGCTCGCCCGGGAAGCAGTAGTGGGTCAGCAGACCCTGTTGCGCGGTCTGGCAGATGGCGTCGATGATTTCCTTGCGGCCGTGACCAGCGTTGGCGACGAGCACGCCGCTGGAGAAGTCCAGCCACTTGTTGCCCCACTTGTCGAAGACCTGGAAGCCTTCGGCGTGGTCCCAGACGACGAGGGGCTGCCCCTGCATGCTGACGGGCTCAGACCTGCGCAGATCCTCGAGCATCGGGATCGATTCAGGGACGGGAAACCTGGTAACGATGCGGCGGTACTTGGTTTCAACGCGAGCGACATCCTGCGGCACGAGCTCGAAACTGCGAGCCATAGCAATACCTCCAGCGGGCGGGGTTCTTTCACCCGCCTGCGTCGATGCGTGGGGCAGCCTCCCCACTGTTTGCCGTTTTGGATTAGGGAATCCAACGGTTGGTCGCCCGCCCGGCTGCAGGCCTCGCGACCCGGGTCGCGGCGGGGACCGGGGGTTCCCGGCGTACCGCGACGAGTTGATTGCCGAATACGATACCTCTGCGGACCAGCGTTGACAAGACGGGCCGGCCCAACGGACGCTGGTCCAGGTCCGTGACAGAATCCGCAGGTTATCGTTGGTTACAAGCCCCCTTCCAAGCCTATCGTGCGTTCGGGGCCGACCCCGAGGACGTGAAGCGGTTCATCCGGGCGGCGATCTACCGGCGGTTTGGGATCCATCCCGATCTGGAGTTCGTCGAGACACATGCGGGCGGCGGCGCGGCCGGCATCCAGCTGGCGCGATACGACGCCCTGCCGCAGTTGATCCGCAGGCTGCAGCAGGCGACGACGGTGGGCGACGGGCAGTAAGAGCAGACCATAGCAACGGCCACAACAAAGGGAAACGGCCGCCGCCTAGGTCGGCTTGTCCGTGGTTGCACCGAACTTGGCGAGCGTCTGCTCGATCTTCTCGGCCATGGTCTCGGCGGTGAACGGCTTGACGACGTAGTTGTTCACGCCGGCCTTGATGGCCTCGAGCACGCGGGACTTCTCCGCCTCGGTCGTGCACATGATGATCGGCAGGTCCTTGTCCGTCTCGCGGATGGTCTTGATCAGCGTCAGGCCGTCCATGTTGGGCATGTTCCAGTCGACCAGCATGAGGTCGGGGCGGACCTGCCGGAGTACCCGCAGGGCCTCGACGCCATCTCCGGCTTCCAGGATGTCCGAGTGGCCCAGCTGGCTCAATACGTTCTTCTGAATGTTCCGGATCGTACGCGAATCATCTACCAGCATGATTTTCATGCCATAGCTCCTTGCGCCACAATGGTCACAGGCTTGTCGACCTTCATTGCCACTTCCACGTGGAAACTGCCCAGTTCGCTAGCGCACGGGATGACCAGCCGGGGCACCATGCGGCTCTGGCCGACGACGTGGTTCTCGCCGATGATCACGCTCGGAAGCGAGATGCTGATCCGCACCCCTTCGAAGTCCTTCTTGGCGTTACCGGCGACCATGTTAGCCAGTTCGCCGATCGCATCGACCAGGTCCGGGCTCTCCAGGGTGATCGCCACGCCGGCGAACGTGCTGGCGACCTTGCAGGCGACGTCCTTGGGGAAGGACAGCACCACGCAGCCGGTCGCATCCCCGGTGAAACCGATCACACCGGAGACGTCGGCACCGGTCCGGCCGTCGGTCTTGATGTGCGGCTTCTGCACGTTCACATCGACCTTGAGCATGGTCGTAAATACATTCTTGATGGCCCGGATGAACGGGTTGATGTACC
>JANYLN010000034.1 GCA_025357795.1 Planctomycetota bacterium | reverse complement strand
CAGCCGAACTGGAACTTGTTCCGCGAATCGTCGATCGACCACGAGCAGTTGGTCTGCAGGTAGATCCCCCGCTTCACCGAGCCGATCATCTCCTCGACCGTGCTGCGGCCCGGCTCGAGGTTCAGATTGGCCATCCGGTCGATAGGCGGCCGGTTCCAACTCGACGCCCGACTGTTCGCCACCCCCGGACAGCCGCTGCGCGCCTGGCTGGTCACCCCGCCCAGCGTCCGCTTGAGGATCCCCTTCTCGATCAGGAATTCCTTCTTCGCCGGCAACCCGTCGTCATCGTACCCGTAGCTCGCCAGTTGTTCCGGCCGCGTCGGGTCGTACACAATATTGAGAAGATCCGAACCGTAGCGGTACGTCCCGATCATCGACGGTGTCACAAAGCTCGTGCCGGCGTAGTTCCGCTCATCGCCCAGGATCCGATCGATCTCCAGCGGATGACCGATCGACTCGTGTATCTGCAGGATCATCTGGTCCGGGGCAATCACGATGTCCATCTTGCCCGTCGGACAATTCGGGGCGCTCAGCAGCTGGATCGCCTCCTCGCCGATCCGCGGCGCAGCCTGGTCGAAACCAACCTGCTCGAGCACCTCGTAGCCGCCCTGCTTGCACCGACCCCGCCCGCCCAACCTGCGGCTCTGCGTGATCGACTTGTCGTTGGCGGTCGCCCCCAGGTGCGGCTGCATCAGGCTGAACCGCTGGTAGACCCGCCCGCCCTGGTTCGTCAGGTACAGGATCTCGATCCGCCGCTGCAACAGCGACGCCTCCCAGTCCACGATCTTCTCGCCCACCTTCAGCCGCTTGCACTCGCGCCGCAACAGCGACATCTTCTCCGCCAGCGGCACGTCCCCCCACGGGGTCCTCTCCGGCCCCAGATACTCGCCCACCGCGTGCGGCATGCCCACCTTCTCGAAGTCCATGACCGACCGCCCCGCCGTCAGCACCGCCCACTCGACCGCCTGGCCAACCGCCTGCCGCAATCCCGACACTGTCAAGTCGCTCGTGGCGGCGTAGCCCAGCCCCCCCTTGTGGATCACCGTGACCATCACCCCGGAGTCCTCGGCCTGCCAGACAGGCTGCGGCACATCCTGGCGAACGCCAAGGCTCTCCTCTTTCTCCGACATATAGCGCAGCGAGCAGAACGTGACGTTCGGCAGGACCGACCGGAACCGTTCCTCAAGCGTACTGACCATGCGGGGACCTCCTGGATCGCCAACTGACAGAGTGTACCCCTGCCGCTCGATCCGGCTGCGGATTGTCGCCCAAATCAGCCGCGTCGGCAACCGGGCCAACACGATCCGCCTTGTCGGACCACAGGTCCGGTCCACACGCACAACCGCCTGCCGGGCAATCACTAATGCGCCCCGCCTCACTGGACCTGCCCGCACCGCGACGGTACGCTGTTGCCCGACCTGCCGTCCTTCCCGCACACGATGGCGACCGGGGCAGCAACCAGCCCGGCTCGCAGGTAATTCGGCGGCCCACCCAGAGGCGCCACAAGTGATGTGAAAGGAGCCGACATGATCCGAAGTACACTGCACCCCCGATGGTCCCCCTGTTTTGTCACGCTCGTTGGACTGCTCACCGCCAGTCTGCTGCCAGCCTACGCGCGCGCCGCCGAGCCCGCCAAGCCCAGCCCACTCGATCCAACCCGAACCATCGTGACCACCTGGCCCCCCAAGGGCGAACCCCTCAAACTGCCCGTCATCAAGGACACTTGGGTCTCGACCATGGACGGCGAGACAACCGGCAACAACGGCGGCGCCTCCCAGCTGAAACTCAAGGGCGAGCAGGAGATGTCCCTCATCGACGTCAACCCCGCCCCCCTCAAGGGCAAAATCGTCACCGGCGCCCTGCTGCACGTGAAACTCTCCTCCCTCAAGGAACCGCTGATGCGAGTGAGCGTCTCGACGATCTCCTCGCCCTGGGTCGAAGGCACCGCCACCGGCTACAAACCCGAGGAAGGCGCCGCCTGCTGGAACTTCGCCCAGTATAGCGCCGCACCCGCCAAGGCCATCTCCTGGACCTTCCCCGGCAGCACGTTCCTCGATGCCGCCTTCGGCATTGGTAACACGATCTGGAAGTTCGCCGATGCTGCCCGCCCCGACGACCAGGGCTGGCAGGTCATCGCCGTCGATCCCGATGTCGTCGCCGCCCGCCTCGCCGGCCTCAGCTACGGCTTCGGCCTCTGGGACGACATAGGCAACGAGTGGTCCTACAAGAACGACCAGTTCAAGATGATCCAGCACCCCAACCGCTTCGTCTTCAGCAAGGACCACAACGCCGCCTCCGTCCCCTGGCTGGAAGTCTGGTTCGACGGCACCGACACCGTCGCTCCCGACGCCATCGACGACAAGACCCTCGAGGTCAGCGTCAAGGACTTCCCCGCTGGCCAGGCCCTCATCACCTGGAACACCCCCGCTGACAAGGGCGGCACCAGAACCCTCGGTTTCGACGTGACCTGCAAGGCCGCCGGCGCCGCCAAACCCATGCCCCGCTACCTCGTCCCCATGGCCGCCGCCGCGGGTCAGCCCGTTCGCATGCACATCCAGGACCTGCCCTTCAAAGCGGGCGAGCAGATCGAACTGACCATCGCCCCAGTCGATGCCGCCGGCAACAAGGGCAAACCCCTCGTCAAGAAGATCACCCTCTCCGCCAACCCCCCCGTCTTCGCAATCGAAAAGGGTGATATCGAGCCCTTCGAACCTTCGACCACCCTGCCCGAGGTCGCCGGCCTCAAGATCGCCATCCTCGACCTCGTCGATAAGGTCGAGGCCAAGACCGGCAAGATGGTCCCAGAGCACCCCGCCGGCTACAAGGGCGGCAATCACCTCTGGTCCGCCGACAAGAAGGTCATCCGCCTCCAGGCCGCCCGCAACGAGTTTGTCGCCTTCGTGGTCAACCTCGAAGGTAAGAGCCCGGCCGCCGGCCTGAAGGTCGCCTTCGCAGCCAACAGCGGCCTGACCAGCAAGGTCTACCGCCTCGACTACGTCAAAACCGCCGAGGGCCTCATGCCCGACGCCGCCGTGCCCATGACCGGCCCCGTCGCCATCCCCAACAAGGCCGACCCCGAGGCCGCCGAACAGACCAACGCCTGCCTGCTGGCCGAGATCTATGTCCCCCACGCGGCCAAGGCCGGCCCGCTCAAGGGCACCCTCACCGTCACCTCCCAAGGCCGGAACCTCGAGATCCCCATCGACCTGACCGTCTGGGACTTCACCCTGCCCAACAAACTCTCCTTCGTGCCCGAGATGAACGCCTACGGCACCGTCGAGCCCAACGCCGAAGGCCTCGCCTACTACCGCCTGGCCCACGAACACCGCACCGTCATCAACCGCCTGGCCTGCGGCTGGGACGGCACCGCCCGCATCAGCCCGAAATGGGACGGCCAGTCCTACGACTTCGCCGAGTGGGACAAACAGTACGCCCCCATCCTCTCGGGCACCGCCTTCGCTAACCTCCCCCGCAAGGGCGAGCCGGTCGACATCTTCTACCTCCCGCTCAGCGAGTCCTGGCCCGTCAGCATCTGGGAAAATTACACCAAGGACTACTGGCCCGAGACCGCCTTCACCAAGCAGTACCGCGACGGCATGCAGAAGGCCTACGCCCAGTTCGTCAAGCACCTCGACCAGATGAAGTGGCACGACACCGAGTTCCAGTTCTTCCTCAATAACAAGGTCTACTACAAGGAGAACAAGGGCGTAGGCTGGAAGGGCTCCTCCGCCCCCTGGATCTTCGACGAACCCGTCAACACCCAGGACTTCTGGGCCCTCCGCTGGTACGGCCTGCTCTGGCACCAGGCCGTCGACCCCGTCAAGGGACAGGTCAAGGCCTGGTACCGCTGCGACATCAGCCGCAGTAACTTCGCCCGGAACATCCTCTGGAACGTCATGGACGTGGACTACTTCGGCGGCAGCAACGAGGAGAAGGTCCGCCAGAAGCACGACGAACAGGTCCTCTCGGTCCCCACGCACTTCCGCGAGTACGGCGGCGCTAACGACCCCGGCAGCGCCAACCTCGCCCCGGTCACCTGGTGCCTCCTCGCCTGGACCCGCGGCGCCATCGGCGTGCTGCCCTGGGACACCATCGGCAAGAAGGACGCCTGGTCTAATGGCGATCCAACCTGCGTCTTCTACCCCGCCCAGGGCGGCCCCGTCGCCTCCATCCGCCTCAAGGCCTTCTGCCGCGGCCAGCAGGACGTCGAGTACGTCACCCTGCTCGGCGACGTCTACAACCAGCCCCACTACGCCGTCGCCGCCGGCCTCAAGCAGGTCATCGACCTCTCCGGCCGCGTCATCAAACGCAGCGAAGAAGACGCCGGCATCATCAAGTTCGACAAGATCGACCCCACCAGCCTCTGGCAGATGCGCTGCCGCGTCGCCAAGATGGTCAGCGCGAAAAAACCCGAGTACAAGCGGGTCGTCAAGCCGATCCCCTCACCCGCGATCGACTTGTCCAACCTGCCGGACATCGGCTACGTGAAGGTGGCCCCCAAGGTCGAGCCGGTCAAACCGGACTAGCCCAGTTGTATAGCCTGTATCCACCGGTCCCGGACTTGCGATTACTCCGCAAGTCCGGGACCTGCCTTCTCCGTGCCATCACTACGTCGGAGGATGAACAATGTCGTTGCTCACCGAGATCGCCAAGCGCTATTCGTGCCGTGCCTACCAGGACAAGCCGATCGAGCAGGACAAACTCGACCGCATCATCGAGGCCGCCCGCCTGGCGCCATCCGCCAACAACAAGCAGGAGTGGCGGTTCGTCTTCGTCCGCGACGCCAAGATCCGCCAGCAGATGCAGGTCGCGGCCAACAACCAACCGTTCGTCGGCCAGGCCCCCGTCGTCATTGCGGCTTGCGCTGAGAGCGATTATGTCATGCGCTGCGGCCAGAGATGCGGCCCGATCGACGTGGCCATCGCCCTGGAGCACATCGCCCTTCAGGCTACCGCCGAGGGGTTGGGAACATGCTGGATCGGCTCGTTCTACCCGGACCAGGTGCGGCAGATCCTGGGCATCCCGGAGAACGTGGCTGTCATCGAACTGATGACCCTGGGTTATCCGACCGACCAGGCCCGATCCAAGACCCGCGCGGCTGCCGAAAAGATCGCCTGCTACGACCACTGGACCTTCTGACGCCGCCCCCTTTCGAAGAAAAAAGGTGTCAGGAAGAATTTCTTGACAGCCAGGGCGGTTCTGGCATCCGCCAG
Organism: Planctomycetota bacterium; assembly: GCA_025357795.1. Classification (GTDB taxonomy): domain Bacteria; phylum Planctomycetota; class Phycisphaerae; order UBA1845; family JANYLN01; genus JANYLN01. The sequence continues at coordinate 343 of JANYLN010000034.1, read as the reverse complement.
AGGGTAGAGTCGAGCGGTGGCGCGGCGGCCGAAGGCAAGGCATAGCGTGTTGGCCGGCCCGTTCGGTTTCCGGGGCCTGAGTATCCTCACCTGTGCTCCGTTTCCATCGCCCGCTCATCGAACCGGACGTGCGGATTTCCCGCATCCGGCTCTCGTCCAAGAGAGTCACGCTTTCGCCCACGGGAAGGTCCGCGCCAGCCCAGCTCGCCCATCCAGCCCAGATTCACGCTGCCACCGACTGGCCCAGACCTGTTTGGTGGCGCCGTTGGTGGCACCCACCCCGTGTCCGGAATTCCCCTCGCTGCTCCCACCCAGCTCGCCCATCCAGCCCAGCTTCACGCTG
>JANYLN010000031.1 GCA_025357795.1 Planctomycetota bacterium | reverse complement strand
CCTGGCTTGCGTCTGGCTGCAGGCCTACAACCTCGAGGACGCCATCTTCCGCAGCATCGCCCGCACGTTCCAGGAGGCCTTCCCGCACATGATCGTGCTGGAGACCCAGGCCGCGGCCGACTACCTGCTGATCGGCAGCGCCGACCCGATCCGCACGCCCTACGCGAGCATGGCCCGGCGCATCGCCCAGCCCGCCGTCGCCGCCAGTCTGGCCAGGATTGACATCCGCCAGCCGCTGGACCTGCTCCAGCGGATCGTCCTGAGCGGGCGGGCCGACGACCTCACCGCCGACGCGGACCTGCACACGGACGACAGCGTACTGGTGGAATTCGCCGCGCCGCGCAGCCTCTACGGTACGGTGGATGTTCCGCTCTTCTTGGCGGACCTGTACCGGCAGCGCCGGGCCGACCTGCGAATGGTCTCCTTCGACCCAGGGCAAGAGGCCCAGGAGGCTCGCGTGCAGGCGGACCTGGTCCGGCGGCTCCAGGCCCGCACCTTGGCCGTCGAGGTCCTCACCCTCTGGTCCCAGGGCTCCACCGAGGAGGCCATCGAGACAGCTCGCAAGGCGTTCGAACTCGAGCCGGCCGCCTGTGACCTTCTGGTCTCGGTAGGCAAGCGACTGCTCAGGCAGGCAACCATCCGGCAGGAGGAGGGCGACCTGCAGGAGGCCCTGCACGTGACCTCACAAGTGGTGTCCCTGCTCCCGCATCGGGTGGAGGCCCACGTCCAACTCGCCGATCTGTACGCACGATCCGGTAATTGGGCGGAGGCGGCGAAGTCCTTCCGGGCCGCCCGCACGCGCGAGCCGCAGAACCAGATGGTCCTCAACAGTCTGGCCTGGCTCCTGGCGACCGCCCCCGACCCGCAGACCCGAAACGGCGCCGAGGCCGTCGAACTGGCCGAACGCATCTGCACCGCTACGGACCACAAGCAGCCGCTGTTCCTACGCACCCTGGCCGCCAGCTATGCCGAAACGGGCCGCTTCGACGACGCGGTTCGCACCGCGACAACCGCCGGGGACCTCGCCGTGCAGAACAAGGACGCAACCCTCGCCCAGCAGATCCAGGAGCAGATCGCCCTCTACAGGCAGGGCCAACCCTGCCGGCAGACAGCCGGTCATTGATCCCTGCAGCGGTTTTCCGTGATCGTGATCCCTTCGCCGGCGTAGGCCCTCACGAATTTCAGGAAGTACAGCGGTCCTGTCCATCCGTGTCGTCCCGCCTTGTTCCCAATGCCCTCTGGCCGCATAATCACCACGATCGGGGCGTCGCCCTGGGTTACAGGATCAAATGATCGCCGCCTGCGCGGCAATGGAAATATCCTATGATAGTTGTCATGAAACAGGGCGCCAGCCAGGCCCAGATCGCCCACGTCACCGAACGCATCAAGGAAATGGGCCTCACGCCCCACGTCTCGCAGGGCCAGTTCCGCACCGTCATCGGCGCCATCGGCGAGGAGGCCGTCGCCAAGCAGGAAATGCTCCGCCAGATCGAGGGCGTCGAGCAGGTCCTGCAGATCATGAAGCCCTACAAACTCTGCAGCCGCGAATTCCATGCCGAAGACACCGTCATCGACATCCGCGGCATCAAGATCGGTGGCACCCACTGCGCCGTCATCGGCGGCCCCTGTACGATCGAGGACCTCGATATGCTCCAGACGATCGCCAAGGCGGTCAAAAAGGCCGGGGCCCGCATCCTTCGCGGCGGCGCCTTCAAGCCCCGCACCAGTCCGTACGCCTTCCAGGGCCTCGGCAAGCAGGGCCTGCAGATGCTCTGCGACGTCGGCAAGAGTCTCGACATGGCTACCATTACCGAGGTCATGGACCCCCGCGACGTCGACCTGGTCGCCCAGCACGCCGATATCCTGCAGATCGGCGCCCGCAACATGCAGAACTACAACCTGCTCCGCGAGGTCGGCCAGACCAACAAGCCCGTCATGCTCAAACGCGGCTTGGCGGCCTCGATCAAGGAATGGCTCATGTCTGCCGAGTACATCATGAGCGGCGGCAACCACCAGGTCATCCTCTGCGAGCGCGGCATTCGTACCTTCGAGACCGAGACCCGCTTTACCCTGGACATCTCGTGCATCCCGGTGGCTCGCATCGACAGCCATTTGCCGGTATATGTAGACCCTTCGCACGCCGCCGGCCGACGCGACCTGATAGAGTCCATGGCTTTGGCGGCAATCGCGGCCGGCGCCCACGGCGTGATGGTCGAAGTCCATCATTGCCCGGACAAGGCCCTCTGCGACGGCCCGCAGGCCCTGCTGCCCGAGCAGTTCCAGCGGCTGATGGACCAGATCCGGCAGGTGGCCCCGGTCGTTGGCAAGACGGTTGAGTAAACGGATGACGTGCATTTAACAATACAGGCTCTCACGTAGGGTTCGTGCAAGAACAACATCGCCGTTGCTGTTGCCGTTCGTCTCGGAGGGACAGAATGATCGTAGCCCAGCACTTTAGTGCTGGGTACGAAGGCCCCCAATAACATACGTTCTTTTCTTTGTTGTCGTTGAGTCCCGCCAGGGACGACTGAATCACCCGACGGCGGAATTATTGATGTACGGACCCTTAGAGATAAGAGGAGTTGGCGTAATGCGGAAGATCTTCGTCGCGGGCAACTGGAAGATGAACATGACCAAGGCCGAGGCCGCTGCCCTCGTCGATGGCTTGGCCAAAACCCTCGGCAGCTCGCTGCCGGTCGAAGTGGCTGTCTGCCCGCCGTTCGTATACCTCGACACCGTCGCCGACCACATCAAGGGCACCGCGATGAAACTCGGCGCCCAGAACTGCTATTTCGAGACGAAAGGCGCCTTTACCGGCGAGGTCAGCCCCCAGATGCTGCTCGATGTTGGCTGCACCTTCGTGATTATCGGTCACTCCGAACGCCGCCACACGATCGGCAAGGGCGAGTGCGACGGGATGATCAACAAGAAGGTCCACGCCGCCCTCAAGGCCGGCCTCAAGCCCATCCTGGCGATCGGCGAGAAACTCGAACAGCGCGACGGCAACCAGATGGAAGCCATTCTCACGCAGCAGCTTAAGGATGGACTGGCCGGCCTGACCGCCGAGCAGATGGCTACCATTACGGTCGCCTACGAGCCCGTCTGGGCGATCGGCACCGGCCGCAACGCCACCCCGCAGCAGGCCCAGGACGCCCACGTCCATATCCGCAAGGTCCTGGCGGAAATGTTCGGGCAGGCCGTCGCGGCCAATACTACCATCCAGTACGGCGGCAGCATGAACGCCGCCAATGCCGCCGAGCTGATGGCTCAGAAGGACGTTGACGGCGGTCTGATCGGTGGGGCGAGCCTGAAGATCGACGATTTCACTAAAATCGTCCAGGCAGCCGTCAAGGCCAAGGGCCTGTAGGCGTTCCGATAGACGATATAACCGCCCCTGGCAAGGTTCCGGGGGCGGTCCTGCATTTCACCGGCCAATGTCGTTTCACGCGCCCCTGGCAACCGGCCAGCAGCTACTGTATGATATTGATCTTCGTTTCACCGGACAGAGTCTCTGTTGGGCATGTTGGGCTCGGCAGATCCGGAATCAGTATAGACAGTGCGGCCACGGGTCCGCCATCGTTTGAAAAAGTAGAGAGGCTTATGCTCGCATTAACCGTTGGGCAAACGCTGATGGCTTTCGTGTTCTGTCTGATCTGCATCCTGCTGATCCTGCTGATCCTGATTCAGAAGGGACGCGGCGGCGGCCTCAGCGGTGCCTTTGGCGGCGTGGGCTCTTATAGCCCCTTCGGCACCAAGACCGGCGACGCCCTCACTTGGGCGACCGTGATCCTGACCGGTATGTTCCTGCTGGTTGCCGTGCTGGCCAACTACGTCTACAAGCCCCAGAAACTGACGGAACTGGCCCCCGATAGCCAGCCGGTCCAGGTGGATCCCGGCCAGGTCCCGGAAGGCGAAGGGGCTACTACGCCAGTTACGCCCGTGACGGCTACCCCGGTGACCCCGGGCAGCTCCGCGACCGTCCCGCCGCCGATGGGCAACCCGGTGGCGCCGCCCGTCGAGGCTCCTGCTCCTGCGACCCAGCCGTAAGAATCGCGCCGGCCGTATAACCTGTTGTTTCGAGGTCCTTCGCATGATCTGCTCGATGACCGGCTATGGGGATGCCGAGCTGACGACTCAGGGCGTCTCCTACGCCGTAGAGATTCGCAGTCTCAACAACCGCTATTTCAAAGCCTCGATCAAGCTGCCCGATCCGCTCGCCTACCTCGAGCCGGATATCGAGCGGCTGCTGCGCGAGCGGCTCGGCCGCGGCAGCGTGACCTACTCCCTGCGCCTCCGCAGCATCAGCGGCCTCGAGGCTTACGAGATCAACATCGCCGCCCTGGAGCGCTACGTCCGCCAGCTCCAGCCCCTGGCCGCCCTGGGCGTGGGCATCACCGTCGAACTGGGCTCGACCCTCTCGCTGCCCGGCGTCTCCCAGCCGCCCCAGCTCGATGAGAAGGAAAAGCAGTGCCAGTGGGCCATGGTCCGCCAACTGACCGAGCGGGTCCTGGAAAAGGCCGACCAGATGCGCGCCACCGAGGGCCGCGCCCTGCGGGCCGACCTGTTGGCCCACTGCCAGGTGGTCCTCGATCATCTCGAGGCGATCCGCCTGCGGACCCCCGACGTCGTGAAGGAATATCATCAGCGGCTGACCCAGCGGGTCGAGGAACTCATCAGCCAGGCGCGCCTTACCCTCGAGGTCGACTCCCTCGCCCGCGAGGTCGCCATCTACGCCGAACGCAGCGACATCAGCGAGGAGGTCTCCCGCCTGGCCAGCCACATCCAGCAGTTCCGCGAACTGTGCGACTCGAACGAGCTGGCCGGCCGGAAACTGGACTTCCTGACCCAGGAGATGCTCCGCGAGGCCAACACGATCGCCTCCAAGAGTAACGATGTGCAGATCGCCCGCGGCGTGATCGAGGTCAAGGCCAGTATCGATCGGCTCAAGGAACAGACCGCCAATGTCGCCTGACCCGCGGACGCCGACCTCGCCCCGCACGAGCGGCCAGCAAGGCGTCCTGCTGGTGGTCAGTGGGCCCAGCGGAGCCGGCAAGAGCACCGTCTGCCACGAACTGCTCCGTCGGCTGCCCGACGCGACCTGGAGCGTATCGGCCACGACCCGCCCCCCGCGCGGGACCGAGGTCGACGGCTGCGACTACTATTTTGTCAGCCGCGAGCGCTTCGACCGGATGATCCAGGCCGGCGAACTGTGCGAGTGGGCGGAGTACCTGGGCAACTTGTATGGTACGCCCCGGGCGCCGGTCGCCAAGGCCTTGGCCGCCGGGCAGGTTATGGTGATGGAAATCGATGTGCAGGGTGGCCGGCAGATTGCCGAGAAGATGCCCGACAGTGTGCGGGTCTTTCTGCTGCCGCCCAACGACGAAGAACTCGCTCGCCGGCTGATGGGCCGGCAGACCGAGACGCCCGAGCAGCAGGCCGGGCGTCTGGCTAAGGCCCGGCAGGAGATCGCTTGGGTCCGGGAGTGGGGCTGCTACCAGTACTTTATCGTAAACGAATCCGTCGAACGGACGGTCCAGGATGTGATGCGGATCCTCGAGGCGGAAAGGAACAAGACATGATCGAAAGACTCAAGAGCGACGACGTGATCACCAAGTTCGGCGGCCGGTTCAAGCTCGCCAGCGCCATCCAGAAGCGCTGGCTCGAACTCATGCAGGGCGCCCGCCCCCTGGTCAACAAACCCGGCATGACCACGCTGGAAGTGGCCATCGAGGAACTGCTCGAAGGCCGCGTCGAACTCAACCAGGGCGAGGCCGCCACCGCTGCCGGCGAGACTCACGGACTGCCTCCGCTATGACCCAGCCCGGTGCGGAGCCTGCCGCTCCCGGCCGCGAGTGCGACCTGGCCGGCTACGAGCTGATCGTCGGTCTGACCGGCGGGATCGCTGCTTACAAGGTCTGCACCGTGATCTCTCGGCTCGCCCAGGCAGGCTGCGGCGTGACCGCCGTCATGACCCGCTCCGCCCGCAAGTTCATCGGCGAGGTGACCCTGCAGGCCCTCACCGGCCGGCAGGTCTACAAGAGCCTCTGGCACGCCGAGCGCGAATACGACCCGCAGCACATCAGCCTGACCGAGGCGGCCGACCTGTTCCTGGTCACCCCCGCCACCGGCAATATCCTGGGCAAGATCGCTGGCGGCATCGCCGACGACCTGCTCAGCACCATGGTCATGGCCGCCGACTCGCCCGTGCTCTTTGCCCCCGCGATGAACAGCCGAATGTGGTGCAACCCCATCGTGCAGGACAACGTCGCCAAACTCAAGCGGTTCGGCTACACCTTCATCGACCCCGCCGAAGGCTGGCTCGCCTGCCGCACGGTCGGCCCGGGCCGCATGGCCGAGCCTGAGACCATCCTGCAGGTCGTCCGCGAAACCCTCCTCAAGCAGCCGCCCAAACGCCCGCAGTAATGGGCATCAGCCCGCAATTGCCGTTGCTGTTCTTGCCGTTTCAATCGCTCCGGTGAATCTGTTGTAGTTGCCCCGTCAGTCAGGGCCATCGCATGTACGTGTGGCATGGCCATCCTGGCCATGAACATCCCAGGCGTCCCGCCCGTAGCGGCCTGAAGGGCCGACGGAATCGTGCTCCTGACGCCCGTGTTACTCACGGGCAAGATGTCCGTGCCACGACATGCGATTACCCTGCCCCGTCAGGCCCCACCCTGGATTCTCGGCGCCAAGTTTTATACGCTATACGCATGAAGATCCTGATCACCGCGGGTCCAACCCGCGAATACCTGGACTCGATCCGCTTCATCAGCAACCCCTCTTCGGGCAAGATGGGGTACTCCCTCGCCGCTGCCGCGGCCACCCGCGGCCACGACGTGACCCTCATCAGCGGCCCGGTCAGCATCGCGCCGCCGCCAGGCGTCCACGTCGTCCACGTCGTCTCCGCCGCCGAGATGGCCGCCGCCGCCAAAGCCGCCTGGCCCAGCCAGGACGCCGCCATCATGACCGCCGCGGTCTGCGACTACCGCCCGGCGACGCATTTTCAGAAGAAAATGAAAAAAAGCGACAAGCCCCTGGTCCTCAAACTCGTCGCCACCGAGGACATCGCCCGCAGCTTCGGGGCCGCCAAGCAGCCCGGACAGATCCTTGTCGGCTTCGCCCTGGAGGACCATGACGGTCGGGCCCACGCCGAATCCAAGCTCCGCCGCAAGAATTGTGACGCCATCGTGCTCAACGGACCGGCCAACGTCGGCAGCGACCGCGCCGAGGTGGAACTGCTGGTGGCTGGCCACGACTGGGCTTGCTGGCGCCCCGCGAGCAAAGAGGTGGTCGCCGCGCGGCTCGTTCGGCTGGTCGAGGACCTCTGGCGCCCCAGCCATCCCGCCCCGCCCCACCGCTCACGCTGATCAGCCAGGCCGGACTAAGGATATCGCCATAAAACACAATCGCGACCGGTTATTCACCGGTCGCGATTGTCGGCGTTTAGTCTTGCAGTTCTGTACCTCAGTGAGTCGCTGAGGCAGGAACCCAACCGTCTTCACAACCAACGGACCCTGCGGCGAACAGGGCCAATTACCCTTGAGCCAGTGGGTCGCTGGCTCGCGGTAAAGCTGCACTGAACACATAGCACGTAGCATGCCAAAGCCTTGTCCGCCAAGGATTCAAAGGCGGAACCATCGCGAATTATCTCGCAAGTTCCTTGTGATACACTCTTTAAGAGTATCCGTCCTTGCTACACCTTTGTAGCCCGTTCGGGCCGCACACGGCTCGCTGTTTACAAAAAGCAACATCCGGCACACATCGGACAGCTTGCCAGGAACATCCCACGTATCCGCGGCATCCCGAACCGCTCCGCGCCTGCCAGGCAACACCTCCTGCCGGTCGGACCAATCAGATTCATCCGGCTGCAACAAGCCACACATGTCACCGGGCCGGATGTACGTAAGCCTTGTTACTCCAGGTGTTAGCGGCTTGTATAGGGTCGTGCGGCACGTTGCCCGCCCCGCCCTGAAGGCTGTGGTTCGGCCGGGCAGCCGCACGCGGCACCGCCATGTTGCGTTTTTGCATCATCTCTGCCGCCGGAATCGGGCGTGCGCTGTTCCTGACCGTTATCCGTCCAACTCCATCAACCGGGCCCCGCGGGGCAAAAAGACAGCCGCGACCGGGTTTTCCGGTCGCGGCTGTTGTTGAGTGCTCTTTCGATCGAGCCTTGGCAAACAGTCTTGGCTCGATTTCTGCAGGTTGATCGACTAGCGGCGGCGACGAATCAGGGTCAGACCACCACCCATAGCCAGTAGGATCATCGTGGCCGGCTCCGGCACGGTGATCTCGAGGTACGGAGCAAGGGCGCCCGCCTCGCGAGAGTCAACGATCTCATTGTTGGTCCCGGCGCTCACGCCGGCGACCCAGTTGGCGAACACGATGCCCTTGTTCTCGGTGTTGTTCATAATATCGTTGACGAGGTCGGCGGTAATCGGGATCTTGTACCAGCCACTGCCGATCGCCTGGGTGGCCGGATCGAGGAGTTTGAACGTGCCATCCGTGTTCAGGTTCGGCAGCTGGCCGGCGTTCTCAAACCGAGTCGGGTCGTTGCTGGCTTGGCTCCAGTGGAAGCCAACTACGCCTTCAACACCCCACAGTTCGCTGTCCCAGATGCCGCGGGCGTTGGTGCCCAGGGTGCCGGTAATGCATGCATCGCCGGGCTTGAAGGTCGGGGTGCCCGAGCGCGAGCCGCCGGCCAGACCCGGATACAGGGCCGCGTTGGTCCCCAAGGGACGCTTCCACGGCTCGCCGGCGAAGGCGCCATTGGCAAACTTGTCGATACCGGCGCCATTGTTGGCGTAGCGATCCGGACCCTTCAGTTCGGTGTCGGCCATGCGGAAGGCCACCGGTTCGCTCTTGCCGGGGATGCTGGCGATGTCGACCGCGTTCGAGCCGTTGGAGCCGTTGTACTGGGCGCCGGTGCCGAGGCTATCCTCAACGATGTTGCCCACATTGCTGGTGCGGATACTGATGATGGCGGCCTTCTGGGTCAGGGCGACACTATTATTGGCGTGAACATACAGGAAAGCGCTCTGGATCGCGTTGGCGCCCACGAACGCGCCCATGCTCTGGCCGCCGCTGACGCCCACGGCCCCGTCCCAGTCCATGTAGCCCATCCCTTGGTGCGTCTTGTCCAGCCGGAAGCTCGAATTCGATCCAGCGTTGGAGTAGCCTTCCGGGGTCGAACCATGATAGAGGTTCCAGGAACCATCAATCGTGGTCTTGAACTGCTCGACCGCCGCCCCTGCAGGCAGGGCCAACGTCACAACTACCAAAGCCACTAGTACATGCTTCATTTTTCGTCCTCCCAAAAAGAAGAAATGTTGTGGGGTAGTCCCACTGCCTTATGCCTGAGCACACCCTCAGAACACAGTGAACACTGTTTGAACCGCTACTGCCGACCCAATTACCAACGGCACGACTAGAGCAAGTGACTATGATGCTTCCACAACCTGACGATTGAACTGGTGATCTCTTTGTGTACGAGGTGTCTCAGCACGTGGCGTGCCACAGTCTTGAATCGGTCCGACAAATACCTTCCGATCCACCGTACCCCTCGTGAAAGTGCCGTAGCAGTCAGGAGTTACTGCTACTTGTTTCGCAATCGAAACGGCTCGGGCTCCCCGTGGTCCGCAGGATGGGGATGTTTCCCTAAAACAACAATGTGGGTGGCACAGCGAGGATGGCAGTAGGCTAACAATCATAACATACGCCCAATTCATGAGTTGCGATTGTTGCCCTTTTGCAACACACCCGCCACCGGATACCACAAACGAACTCACCGGTCGTGAGGTCGGCTACCCCCGGCCACCAAGCCGCTGCCAGTCTTGTGGCGGCCGGAAACTCCTGACTCTAACTCGATCTTCATGGCCTGCATCGAGTTTCATCCCCCCGGGACGCCCTCCCGTGTTCCAGGTGCCGCCGCCTGTGGCCCGGCACGAAAGGCCGACTCATCCCTGTGCCCGTCCTGACCGATGATCCCGCCCCATTTTGATCGCTGCTACTTGCCGGTGCCCGCGATTGGGTTACCCTTTACCGTAAGGCCGCGCATCCATGCGGTTCGAGGAGGTGCCTTCTGCTGCGTGCTATCCTGTTCGACTTCGACGGTGTGATCGTGGACTCCGAGCCGTTGCACTGGGCCGCCATGAACCAGGTTCTCGCCCTGCACGGTCTGCCACAGGTCACAAAGGAGTATTACTACGAAGACATGCTCGGGCTGGACGACCGCGGCCTGTTTGCCGCGGCCTTCGCCCGTGCCCACCGGCCCCCCAACCCAGCCATCAGTCCCGTGATGATCGCCCAGAAGTCCGAACGCTTCCTGGCAATGGCCAGCCGCGAGAAAATCGTGCTGCCGGGCGTCCCCGAGTTCGTCGAGTCCGTCAGCGGGCAATATTGCCTGGCGATCTGCAGCGGCGCCCTGCGCCGCGAGATCGAAACCATCCTCCAGGCCGCTGACCTGCTGCGCTACTTCTCCATCATCGTCGGCGCGGACGACGTCCAACGCGGCAAGCCCGACCCCCAAGGCTACTTGCTGGCGATGCGCCGCCTCCAGGACAAGCACCGGCTCGATCCCCCTCTGCTCCCCGCCCAGTGTCTCGTGATTGAGGATTCCATGCCCGGCATCGAGGCCGGTAAGGACGCCGGCATGACCTGCTTGGCTGTCACCACCAGCGTCCAGGGCGAACTCCTGCTCCAGGCCGACGCCATCGTTGCCACCCTGCGAGAGGCCAACCCCGCACGGCTCCACGACTTGTTCGACGCCGATGCCCCCCAGTAGAATTCCCTCCGCCAGCGGGAATCTACGCGAGTCATCCATTCACAGGCAGGAGGCATTCATGGCCGTTCTTCATGACTTGCACATGGCATCAGTAACAAACAACAGGCAACAACTACCTCTCCCCCAGCACTCCGCTATTCTTCGCAAAATACAGCATGCAGTTCCCCGCCACCCGCGTCGCGTCGTCCGGCTCGTAGCCCTGCACCCCGTACGGCTTGGCCGTCGTCAGTCCGTTCGTCAGGTCGTACGGGCTGATCACGAACGCCCAGCGGTTGTCCTGCTTGGCGCCTTCCAGGCTGGCCGGACCCGTCACCCCCTTGCGCCACCGCAGCGTCCGGCTGTACTGCACCTTGCCCAGGTGGAAGGCCTTCTCGCTGAACTTGCCCGTGATTAGCGGATCATTCTCGGGGATCGGCCGCGCCGGCGTCCCCAGCGCTGCCGCCGCCAGCCGCCGCAGCGACTCCGTGAACTCCTTCTCGCCCAGGAGCGCGTCGCCCAGCACACTGCCGCCGCCCTTGATGAAGTCCCGCACCGTGGCAATCTGCTCGGCCGTCCACTCCATCTTGCCCTGGCCCGTGATCACCAGCACCCGCCGGCCGAACAGCTTCACCGGGTCCAGCACCGTCGGCTGTACCTCCAGCCCCAACTGCGCCCGCGCCTTCAGGGCATCCCCCAGCATCGGCAGCGCCAGCGGGCACGGGTTCCAGTTGTTGTTGTGCTGCAACCGGGCGACCGGCAGGGCAACGCTCGCCAGGCCCGGGTCGCGCGGCAGATTGCTACGCGGCTCGATCCTGTTGCGGAAGGACTTGTCCGTCGCGTACATGTAAAGGTTGGCCGCGATCTGGAACGCCCCCGGCCGCTCCTTCGCCAGACTCTTCTGCCACGTGCACGAAAGGTCCTCGCCCCTGGCCGGACCGCTGGCCGGTCCCGTCGCGGGCGCCGTCGTCGTCGCCCTCGTATCGTCACAGACCAATACGTACTCCCGACAGCCGTTGCCCAGCGCGGATAGTGAGGTCATCCGCGGCAGCGGGAAGTGCGCCGAGTAAATCGGGTGATTCGCCGGTAGCGGTCGGAACCGCCGGCCGCCCCAGGTCTCCTCCAGGAACCCGTCGAGGTTCTTCTGGAAGCTCGGGTCCGGCGTGCAGGTGTGATCGATCAGCAGCGTGCCCCCCGTCTCGCAGAACTCCTTGATCTTGCTGCGCAGCAGCGGGTTGATCGGGTCGTCGCTCGCCGGCCACGTCTTGGTCGTGATCAGCA
>JANYLN010000004.1 GCA_025357795.1 Planctomycetota bacterium | reverse complement strand
CCGCATCCGGCTCTCGTCAAAGAGAGCCACGCTTTCGCCCACGGGAAGGTCCACGTCAGCCCAAGGCAGTCGCACCAGCCCCAGCCCAGCTCGCCCATCCAGCCCAGCTTCACGCTGCGCTCGCGTGGCCCAGACCCGTTTGGTGGCGCCGTTGGTGGCAGATCCGCCGGCTCCAGAATCAGCCGTTGGTCACCGCGTTACCCCTCATTCCCCTCCCGTCAGTTCCTGTCGCTATTGACCTGTAACATAGGTACAATATCCGTCTTGCCTCGTCGGCTGCCCTCCAGAGGACCTGCTGTCGCCCTCGCCGCCGAGGCCGGTTCTTCCCCGAGGCCTCCGTAGTTAAGACGTTGCAAGGCAATATGATGCGTAAGAACGATACAAACGCCCCCATTCGCGTAGCGATGATCTCCCTGGGCTGCCCCAAGAACCTCGTCGATTCCGAGAAGATGCTCGCCAACCTGGCCGAAGTAGGCTGCGTGATCACCCCCGAGCCTGCGGACGCAGATGTCGTGCTGGTAAACACTTGCGGCTTCCTCCAAGCCGCCAGGAACGAGGCGATGGACATCCTCGCCGAACTCAAGCAACTCAAGGACGCCGACCCCCGCAAACGCATCGTCGTCGCAGGCTGCCTCGTCCAGCGAGAGGATTCCGGGTTGCTCCAGCAGGCTCCGTACATCGACGCCATCGTCGGCGTGCATGGCCGGCAAAACGTGGCCCAGACGATCCTTAGCGTCACAGGTCGCATGCCCCCCAGGCAGATCGACATGCCCGCCTACGACCCCGCCGCCATCTGGTCCGACCGCGGCCGACTCCGTCTCACCCCTCGCCACTACGCCTACCTCCGCATCAGCGAAGGCTGCGACCAGAAGTGTACCTTCTGCACGATCCCCAGCATCCGCGGGCCGTTCCGCAGCAAGCAACCCGACGAGATCCTCTCCGAGGCCGGCGAACTCGCCCTCGACGGTGCCCAGGAGATCATCCTCATAGGCCAGGACACCACAACCTACGGCCAGGACATCGGTTGTCAGGCCGGCCTCGCCGGCCTCCTGCGCCAGCTCAACGACGTCCCCGGCGTCAATTGGCTCCGCCTCATGTACACCTACCCCCGCCAGTTCAGCGATGCCGTCATCCAGGCACTCGCCGACTGCGACCGCCTCGCCAAGTACGTTGACATGCCCCTGCAGCACATCAGCAGCGACGTCCTCCGGCGGATGGGCAGGCGGACCGACCGCGCAACCGTCGAGGACCTGCTCGCTCGGCTACGTCAGGCCGTGCCGGGACTTGCGATTCGCACGACCTTCATCGTCGGATTCCCCGGTGAAACCGAGCCCCAATTCGCTGAACTACTTGCGTTTGTGGAGCAACAACGGTTTGATGCTATGGGTGTTTTCGCGTACAGTCGCGAATCCGGCACCCCGGCCGCCAAACTGCCCGAGCAACTGGCCGAAGATGTGAAGCAACAACGAGTTGAGCGGCTGATGCTCGCCCAGCAGGCGATTGCCTTCCAAGCCGCCGCCGCAACCAAGGGCAACGCGTTTGAGGTCGTCGTGGACGGCCCCGCCGATCAGCCGGGCAGGTACACCGCCCGGCACAGCCGGCAGGGCCCCGAGGTCGACAGCGTCACGCTGGTGCAGTCCAGCCAACCGCTCAGGCCAGGTGACGTCCTGCAGGTCCGCTGCACCGGCAGCAAGGGCTACGACCTGCTGGCAACCACGGTGCAGGCGGCCAAGGGTCATCCCGGCTCCAAGCGCAAGAAATGATGGTCCGTGCGACCCTGTTCAGACAATTGGAAACTGGCCACTGGCCACTGGCAACTTGTAACTGCCGTAACAAGAAGACCTTACAATGATACTTAACCTGGCAAACCAGGTCACGCTGAGCAGGCTGGTGATCTCCGGCATCTTCTTTGCCGTGATTTCCGCCTTCGACGCCAGTACCGGTCGGCCGCAGGGACACCTGCTCTGGGTTGCCCTCGGCCTGTACCTGCTGGCGTGCATCACCGACGTCATCGATGGTGAGATCGCCCGCCGCCACAGCGGGATCACGACCTTCGGGCGCGTGATCGATCCATTCGTCGACAAGGTCCTCGTGCTCGGCACGTACATCTTCTTTGCCAGTAACCACTTCGCTGTAAATGGCGAGAGCATCACCGGCGTACAGGCCTGGATGGTGGTCATCATCCTGGTCCGCGAACTGCTCGTAACCGACCTGCGAATGATCAGCGAGAGCCAGGGCAATAGTTTCGGCGCGACCTTCTACGGCAAACTCAAGATGGTGGTCCAGTCCATCGCAATCCTGTGGATCCTGCTGAGCTTGGTGATAGGCGATCTCACGACTACGGGCGCCCTGTATCGCAGTCGGCAAGTCGTGGCCGTTGCAGCGGTTATCGTCACGCTGATGAGCCTCGTGGCCTACCTCCGCCGCGCGGACTTCCTGCTGGTGGAACGGTAAGAGCGCCAAGGGCAGGGGGGCTGGTAGGTATTCATGCGCAAACTGCTACTCAGTGGATTCGGAACGGGGTTTCTGCCAATCGCGCCAGGCACCTGGGGCTCCGCAGCCGCGGTCGCAATCTGGTTGCTGGGCGCATCAGCCCTCACATTATCGGGCTATGACAGATGGTGGATCGTCGGCGCGACGGTTATAGCGATCTCGCTGGCCTCAGCTGTCTGCGTCGGCTTCGGTGACTACGCCATCGCCCTCTGGAAGCGAAAGGACCCCAGCCACGTCGTGATCGACGAATTCGCAGGCCAGTGGGTCTCCTTGCTGCCCGTGGCGTTCCTCCCAGCCGGACGGATGCAGATCTTCGCCGCGGGCGTCGCCTTCCTCTTCTTCCGCGTCTTCGACGTGATCAAGCCCCCGCCCGCCCGCCAGGCAGAGTCCCTACCAGCCGGCGTGGGGATCCTCGTCGACGATCTACTAGCCGGCGTGTACGCAGCCCTGGCAATGTGGATATTGATCTTCGCCCTGCGTGGCTGGATGTTCTGATAGTGGTGAGGGGGCCATGCAGGAACCCCGTACCACTGACGGCTGACAACTGTCTACTACAAAGAAAAAGGGCTGCCCCTTTGCGGGAGCAGCCCTTGTCGTTTACACGCAGCAGAGAGCGAGCGGGATTACTCCCACTGGCTGCCCTTGCCCTGCCAGCCGGTACGCTTCTCGATCATCTCGGGGTTATACCAGGCGGCGTAGAAGTTCCGCAGCTTCTGCATCTGCAGCTGGCTTACGAGGTTAGCCTTGGCCTTCGCGAAGTCAGGCTCGTTGGCCGGCTTGTGGCTGACGACCTCGACGATGACGAAAGCCTTCTGCTCGGGCAGTTCAACCAAGCTGACGCGGTTGCTGGCCGGCTGGCTGCTCGAGGCTGACGTCATCTCAAACGCGGCCTTGAGTAGCGGTGCCGCCTCCTGCACGCCCAGCAGGCGCGTCGGGAAGGTCAGCGAATCGTTGAACAGCGCGAAATACGCCGGCACCGCGCGGGCCCGCGTAATATTGTCCTGCTCGAACATCTCGACCTCCGGGGTCGCCGGGGGAGTGGCTGTCGGCCGGGTCGTGACCGGGCGGGTCGCCAAGGTCGGGAATTCCGTGGCGAAGGCGGCCCGGAGACCTTCCTTCTGGGCGGCTGCCTCCAGCTTCTGGGCGGCCGCCTCAGCCTTGCGGTAAGCGCTCATGGTCTTGGCATCGCGCTCGACCTGCTCGCGGACGTCCGTAATTGTGGCAGGTGAGTGCGAAGTCTCCTGGCTGATCACGCGGAAGACGTACATGCCACGCAGGCGATCGCCGGCCTGATCGCGCACCGCGACAGGCTGCCACAACTTAAGTTTCGTAAGAGCCTCTTCTTGCGCCTTGTCCGCTGTCTGGCCGGGCTTCTCCAG
>JANYLN010000292.1 GCA_025357795.1 Planctomycetota bacterium | reverse complement strand
CGCCGAGGCACTGCTGGCCAAGGACATCGGGCGGTTGGACGAACTCCAGTATATGCTGTACGCGGAGAACCACCGGGCGGTGCTGGTTGTCCTGCAGGCGATGGACGGCGGGGGCAAGGACGGGACGATCAGGCACGTGATGAGCGGGCTGAACCCGCAGGGCTGCCGGGTGACGGCGTTCAAACAACCTTCGGCGGAGGAGCTCGCGCACGATTTCCTCTGGCGGATCCACGAGGCTATGCCGCGCAGAGGGGAGATCGGGATCTTCAACCGGTCGCAGTACGAAGACGTGCTGGTCGTGCGCGTCCACAAGCTGGTGCCCAAGGACGTCTGGTCGCAACGGTACGACCAGATCAACGAGTTCGAGCGGCACCTGGGGGAGTGCGACATTCACGTTATAAAGTTTTTCCTGCACATCTCCAAGGATGAGCAGCTCAAGCGGTTCAAGGCGCGGGTCGAGGACCCGACGAAGCGCTGGAAGGTCAGCGAGAGCGACTTTGGCGAACGCAAGTACTGGGACGACTACATGAAGGCCTACGAGGATGCGCTTGGCCGGTGCAGCACGAAACAGACCCCGTGGTACGTCATCCCCGCCAATCGAAAGTGGTTCCGCAACCTGGCGGTCGCGCAGATCATCGTCGAGACGCTCGAGGACTTCGACATGAAGTTCCCCGAGCCGACGATCGACGTATCCAAGATCAAGATTGTGTAATATCGATCGTTGTGGGTGGGCCTGACCAGCCAGGCCATTCTCGCTATACACCGAACGAATATCTCATGCAATTCCTTCGGATAACAACGGCAATGGCCACAGCCGAGGGCAGCTGTGCTACAAACAAGAACAGCAACGGCCCCGCTGAAGCGGGAACTCGAACAACCCTTCGTCAAACAAAGACACGGTGCGGGCTGGCATGGTTGCACTGGCATTGGGAGGCCTATCTGGCCCAATTGCTTGCCAGGTCGAGTCGGCTGGGAGCGAGGTTACTCCGGGAGGCAGTTCGATCGCCCGGAGGGTTGGGGGAGTCACGGCGGCATTGGTCTGCCAAGAACCGCCCGCCCGCAGAGTCATGAGGCTTACAAACACCCAGACAGGCCTGCACAAGTGCATTCCCTCTCCTCCACATCGCGTTTCGACCGGATGCGTCTATCGTAGCAGACGGGCGGGGCCGGCCGCAAACAAAAAGCCGGAGGATGATCATCCAGCGGACGCAGCATTCCTTGTAGGCTGCGCTAGGTCGTGTACTCGGCGTTGATTCGGACGTATTCGTAGGTGAGGTCGGAGGCTTGCAGGAAGCCTTCGCCGTGGCCTTCGCCGAGTTCCACTTCGATGAGGACCTGCTCGGATTTCATAGCGTTGGACAGATCCGCTGCGTTGAAGTCGGTCGGCGTGCCGTCGCGGTAGACCAGGACGTCCTGGATCTTGCAGCGCAGTTTGCGGATGTCCTTGACGCCGGGGGCGTAGCCTACAGCGGAGACGATCCGGCCCCAGTTGGGGTCGTTGCCGAAGATGGCGGTGCGGACGAGGGCGCTCATGGCGATCGTGCGGGCGATGCCATCGGCGATCTGGTCGCTCTTGGCGCCGGTCACGACGATTTCCATGCGCTTGGTGGCACCTTCGCCGTCGCGGACGATCTGGGAGGCCAGATCGAGGCAGACGGTGGAGAGGGCTGATTCGAACTCGTCGTGGGCCGCTGTGCCGGAGACCTTCACGCCCGAGGAGCCGCTGGCCAGGAGGACGGCGAAATCGTTGGTGCTCTGGTGGCCGTCGACCATGGCGCGGTTGTAGCTGGCGGCAATGGCCTGCTGGAGCGACTGCTTGAGGGCGGCGGCGCCGAGTTTGGCGTCGGTGGCGAGGAAGGCGAGGGTCGTGGCCATGTTGGGGCTGATCATGCCGGCGCCCTTGGTCGTGCCGGTGATCTGGACGGGGCCGCCGGCGAGGGTCAGCGTGCTGGAGGCGACCTTGCGCCAGCGGTCGGTGGTGCAGATGGCCTGGGAGAAGGCGGCGAAGTGGTCCTGGGTGGTGCCGAGGGACTTCAGGGCGGCAGCGATCCCCTTGCGGACCTTGGGCATAGCCATCTTGCGGCCTATGACGCCCGTGCTGGCGACGAGTACCTGCTCGATCGGGCAGCGGACGAACCTGGCGACCTGCTGGCACATTTCCCTGGCGTCGCGGAGGCCCTGCTGGCCGGTGCAGGCGTTGGCATTGCCGGCGTTGACGACGACGGCGCGGACCAAACCCCTGCCCTTTTTCAGGTGCTCCTTGCTGACGAGGACGGGGGCGGCCTGCACGAGGTTGGTCGTGAACATTGCGGCGGCGGGGACGGCCTGGTCGGCGACGAGGACGGCGACATCGAGCCGGCCGGGGGCCTTGAGGCCGGCGGCGGCGGCGCCGCTGGCGAAGCCTGCAGGCCAAGCGGCGACGGGCGGCACGGGCAGGGCCGGCTGCGTAGGCCGGGTGTTGGGGGAAGCGGGCTTGTTCTTACGTGCCTTGGCGGCTGTCATCGGATGGCTCCCCGTCTTAGCAAAGTAGCCCAGCGGTCTCGGGCAGGCCGAACTGGAGGTTCATGTTCTGGATCGCCTGACCAGAGGCGCCCTTGATCAGGTTGTCGATCGCGCTCAATACGACCAGTTTGCCGCTGACGATGCGGGCGGTGAGGTCGCAGAAGTTGGTGAGGGCAACGTCCTTGGTGCTGGGCAGGTCCTTACGGACGCGGACGAACGGCTCGTCCTTGTACTGCTCGGCCAGGATCGCGAGCGCCTGGTCAGCGGTGATTGGCTGGGTGGGCTTGAGGATGATCGTCGCCAGGATGCCGCGGTGCATGGGCACGAGGTGCGGCACGAAGGTGAGGTTCAGCGATGCGCCGGCGATGTCCTCGAGGGTCCGCTGGATCTCGATGGCGTGGCGGTGGGTGCCGACGCCGTAGGCCTCGAACGTCTCGTTGCGCTCGGGGAAGTGGTGTTCGGGCCTGGCTTCCTTACCGGCGCCGCTGACGCCGCTGGCGGCGGAGACGATCAGGTCGGCCGGATCG
This sequence comes from Planctomycetota bacterium, assembly GCA_025357795.1. Taxonomy (GTDB): domain Bacteria; phylum Planctomycetota; class Phycisphaerae; order UBA1845; family JANYLN01; genus JANYLN01. Next base: position 43,881 of record JANYLN010000292.1, on the reverse strand, counting down.
ACCAGGCCACGCTTGACAAACGGGGCGATGCCGAGGATCGAGGCGGTCGGGTAGCAGCCGGGGTTGGCGACGAGGTCAGCCTTGCGGACCTGCTGGCGGTAGAACTCGGGCAGGCCGAAGACAGCACGGGCGAGGTTCTTGGCATCAACGTGCTCGTGCTTGTACCACTGCTGGTAATCGGCCGGGTTTCTGAGGCGGTAATCGGCGGAGAGATCGACGACCTTCATGCCGGCGTTCAGGAAGCACGGCACGGATTCCATGGCGACCACGTGCGGCAGGCACATGAGGGCGACGTCGGCCTTTTGGGCGATGGCCTCGGGATCGATCGGTTCGCAGCGCAGGTCGATCATGCCGCGCAGGGCGGGGAAGATGTCGGCGATGTGCGGCTGGGGATCGCGTCGCGAGGCCAGCACGGTGAGTTGCGCCTGGGGATGGCGCAACAGGATACGGATGGACTCGTAGGCGGTATAGCCGGTCGGACCGACGATTGCCACGCGAATCTTCTGCATGGGTATACCCTCGACGGATGGTGGGCAAGAGCCCACCCTACCTTTTCTACGTCGGGCAAAATAAAAAAGAAAGGCCCCGCCGCAAGGACGGGGCCTTGGTATTCTCGTTGGACGTTCCGAAGGCCGCCAGGGTGCGGCGGCAGGACCGCTCTAGCGCTTGGAGAACTGGAAGCCACGGCGGGCAGCGCGCCGGCCGAACTTCTTGCGTTCCTTCTTGCGCGGGTCACGGCTAAGCAGACTATGCTCCCGCAGGGCCTGCTCGAACTCGTTATTGGCCAGGATCAGGGCCCGAGCCAGTCCGAGTTTGATCGCATCGGCCTGGCCGTGGAAGCCACCACCATTGGTGTTGGCGAAGACGTCCCACTTGCCGATCTGCTCAGTGACCCGGAGGGGTTCCCTGGCCGAGTTCTGGTCGCGGATCTCGTTGAAGAACTGATCGACGCCCTTGCCGTTGACCTCGAACTTGCCAGTGCCGGGCTTGATGCGGACGCGGGCGACGGCGGTCTTGCGACGGCCGGTGCCCCAGAAGAACCCGAACTTCGGACCCGACGGCTTGCGCTGGGCCTGGACGGCCACCTGCTCCGCCTGCTGAACTGCCACTTCCAAAGGCTGATCGCCCACAGCCATACCTCCGTTATCAGTCAATGCTATCGCCAATCAGGGAATTCGTGTCCACTACCGATCCTACACCGCCATCGGCTCAGGATTCTGGGCCACATGGGGATGCTCGGTACCGGCGTACGTCTTGAGTTTCTTGATCATGTGCTTGCTGAGCTTGGTCTTGGGCATCATACCCCAGACGGCCAGTTCGATCACGCGATCCGGATGCTTGGCCAGCATTTCCTCGTAAGGAACGACCTTGTAGCCACCCGGATAGCGGGTGTAGTAGTCGTAGAACTTCTGCTCGGCCTTTTTGCCGGTGACGCGGATTTTGTCGGCGTTGATGATCACCACAAACGCGCCCGTGTCGACATGGGGCGTATAGGTCGGCTTGTCCTTGCCCATCAGCACCGCGGCAACCTTGACCGCCAAGCGGCCCAGGACCTGGTCCTTGGCGTCAACGACGAACCACTTCTGGGTGACTTCACCTGGCTTGGCTTGGTAACACTTTTGTGTCAAAACAGTTCGGGACATTTTTCCAAATCCTACCTACACGGTTCCTCGTCGTATGGAGCCCTGCAGCATGCCATTTGCGGCTGCTATACCATGTGCTGCAAGAACCGAAGAAACTGTAGATTATAGATATGGCACCCTTTCCGTCAAGGAGGTCTCGCAAACTACCTGGACAGGCCCGCTGACAGCCCATAATAGTATTGCCGGGGGCACTGGGCGGGGGCCGGCAGACGTATCCACTTCGGCCGCACCGAGGCGGCGCTGCGGCATCGGCCGGGGCATCCCCTGCCAAGATCGTCATGGGCGCACTGAATCCGCAGGTCGGGCAGCGTCACTGGATGAGCGTTAGCGCCGTGCCGTTGTTCAAGGCGGGGGAAAGCTGGCCGCACGAAGCGCACGTTACCTTCGAGGACATCACGGACCGCAAACAGGCCGAGCAGGCCCTGCGTGAGAGCGATGAACGGTTCCGGCGGCTGGCCGGCACTGTCCAGGACATGATCTATCGATTCCGGCTGTATCCGACACAAGGCTTCGAGTACGTCAGCCCGTCGGCCACAAGTGCCCTTGGCTACAGCGTCGAGGACTGTTACGAGGGGCGGCTGCCCGTGTCGCAATGCACGCACCCAGACGACCGGCCCCCATTCGAGGAGTACCTGGCGGGCAAGTTGCCGTTCGACAAACCATTCGTGCACCGCATACCGCATAAGTCGGGCAAGTGGGTTCTCGTGGAACTGCGCAGTACGGCGATCTATGACGAGGCGGGGCTGCTGATCGCCATCGAGGGGATCGCGCGGGACATCACGGATCGCCGGCGGGCCGAGGAGGCGATGCTGGAGCGGGCCAGCCTGCGGGAGTTGTCGCATAAGATCATCCAGTCGCAGGAAGAGGAGCAGCGGCGGCTCTGCGGCTGACGGTTCTGGGGGACCTGGGTTTGCTGCCAACGCTGCGGTGGTACACCAAGGGCATCGAAATCCGATACGGCCTGCGGGTGAAGTTGATAAGCCGTGGTTTAAAGGGTAAATTAGATCAATCGTTCGAGACAACTATTTACCGAATCTTGCAGGAAGCGCTGACAAACGTGGTCCGTCACGCGCAGGCCAATCTGGCGGTCGTGAAGGGGACTTTTAGAAAGCGAGGGCTGGACCTGCTCATCAGTGATGACGGCAAGGGAATGGACCTTGGACAGATTCGTCAAGGCACAGGCCTGACCGGCATTCACGAGCGAGCGCATTTGTTTGCAGGCAAGATGACCCTGGAGTCGCAGGTTGGCGAAGGTACGACGTTGCGAATCAAGTTTCAAACCATCACGGAGGCAAGCACATGAGCGACGGCGTCAAGATTCGAACCATACTCCTTGAGGACCACAAGATGGTTCGGCAAGGCTTGGTGGCCCTACTCCAAGACGCACCGGACATCGACATCGTCGCCGAGGCGGGCGATGGCATCACCGCCATCAATCTGGCGCGGACACACCATCCGGACGTAGCCCTGCTGGACATCTCCATGCCGGGCATGAACGGCCTGGAGGCGGCCCAGAAGATCCGGGAAGTCAGTCCGAACACCCGGCTGCTTTTCCTGACGATGCACGCGGACGACGAGTACATCATCCAGGCCCTGCGTTTCGGCGGGACGGGCTACGTGCTCAAGGACGCCGATGCGGGCACGCTCCTCGATGCGGTCCGCCGGGTGCATCGCGGGGAGTCGTACCTGTCACCCGAAGTGAGCCAGACCATCATCCGCCGGGTGATCAACGAGCAAGCCGAGCAGCACGGCGACAGCCACGAGAACCTCACCTGCCGCGAGAGGCAGATCCTGCAGTTGATCGCGGAGTCCAAGACCAACCGCGAGATCGGCGAACGGCTGAAGATCTCGATCAAGACGGTCCAGACGCACCGCGCCAACCTGATGAACAAGCTGGACATCCACGACCAGACGTCGCTAGTCAAGTACGCCATCCGGCACGGATTGGTGAAGCTGGATTAACCTGTCACCTGGCATCAGGTGCCCAATGCCCCCGCGAGGGCTCTTTGCAGTTGCTGCAGTTTGCCCTCGGGATACTTTCCGGCGTTCCAGCGGTAGCCCAGGCCGTCGCCCTGGCGGCGAGGGATGATGTGGATGTGCACGTGCGGGACGGCCTGGCCGCTGACCTGGCCGTTGTTCTGCAGCACGTTGAGTCCCTCGGCACCGCTAACTTCCATCACCGCGCGGGCCAGTTGGGGGATCCGCAGGGTAACGGCGGCGAACTCCAGGGCCGGCATGTCAGTGATCCGCTCGTAGTGTTCCTTGGGCACGATGAGAAGGTGGGCGTCGGCCAGCGGGCCGATGTCCAGGAAGGCGATGCAGGCATCGTCCTCGAAGACCTTGGCCGAGGGGATCTGGCCGGCTACGATCTTGCAGAATACGCAATCGGCTTGCTGTGGCATGGTAGCTGGCTCCGCGCTAAAGCGGGGACTCCAAACAGAACGGCACTGGAAACGTACCCGAGAAAACAAGAAGGCAGGCCGGTCCGCATCGGACCGGCCTGCCTGATTCTATCCACATAGGGTGTCAGAATGTAGCATCTGACACGCGAAAATGCTTGCGGCTCTTAACCCTGAGCGCCTTCGGCGGGCTTGGCTTCGCCGGCGCCCGCGGCCTTTTTCAGGGCCTGCTCAAGGAACTTGCGGCGACTATCGGCGCGGGCCTTGCGGGCGGTAGTACCGCGCTTGCCAACCGAGCCCGCGGGCTCTTCCGGGCCAACGAGCTGCAGGATGGCGCGGGTGGCGTTGTCACCGATCCGCGGCCGGCCGAGCCGGATGATCCGGGTGTAGCCGCCGGTGCGTTTCTCGAATTTCGGGGCGACGGTATTAATCAGGCGGTTGACGATCGATTCGGCAGTGAACTCCATGCCGAGCTTCGGACCGCCGAGGCGCCAGCGCCGGCCGGAGGGTGAGCGGAGGACCTTCTTGCGCTTGCCGTCGGTCATGAGGTCGTAATCCTTTTGCCGATCGGCGGGGATCACGGCACGGTCCTGCATCTTGGAGATAATCCGCTGGCGGGCGGCCAGGCTACCGCCATGGGCCTCCTTGGCCATCGTGATCAGCTTCTCCGCAAAGCGGCGGACGTCTTTGGCCTTTTCCAGCGTGGTAACGATCTGCCCGTGCTCGAACAGCGACTGGGCGGCATTGCGGAACATCGCGAGGCGATGCTCACTGGTCCGATTGAACTTCCTACCCGAAACTCGATGACGCATAGTCGGTATCCTTTGGTCCCCAGCACTTTAAGTACCGGGCTACTATCCACGCCCTTAAGGGGCTAACGACAACTTCACTCAGACGCCAGCCGAACCGGGTGCGCTATCCGGTACATGCGGGGCTTCGGCCGAAGCGGTCCCTGCAGCGCCCGCGGTGGCGCCAGCCGGCAGATTCATGCCGAGGCCCAGACCGATGTCGGCGAGCTTGCGTTTGACTTCCCGCAGGGAGGTCTTGCCAAATGAGCGGACCTTCAGGAGGTCAGCCTCATTCATGCGGACCAGGTCGCCGACGGTGTTCATGTGGGCGGACTCGAGGCAGTTATTCGCCCGCACCGACAGGTCCAGTTCGGCGATACTCATGTTGAGTTTCTGCTGCAGCTCCTCATCCACGTCGACGGGGCTACCGTTGGTTCCGGCGGCTGCCTCCGGGGCGTCTTCGGGGCCGCTGTCCGCCTCGACAGGGACGGCCTGCTCGCCCAGATCGAAGTACTGGACGAACGGGTTGAGGTGCTTGCGAAGGATCTTGGCAGCCTCGACCAGCGCCATCTCGGGGCTGATGGTGCCCTTGGTCCAGATCTCCATGACCAGCCGGTCATAGTTGGTGCGCTGGCCGACGCGAGTGTCCTCGGTCTTGTAGCGCACGCGGGTGACGGGGCTGAACATCGAGTCGACCGGGATGATGCCGATCTCCATATCCAGGCTGATGTTTTCCTCGGCCGGGACGTATCCGCGGCCCTTGCCGACGGTCATCTCGATCGAGAAGTTGATGTCATCCGTCAGGGTCGCCAGGACATGGTCCTTGTTGATGACCTCGATGGCGGCATCGGCCTGGATATCGCCCGCGGTGATCACGCCCTTGGTACTGCGCTCAATGCGCATGGACTTGGGTTCGTCGCCCTCGAGGCGAACGACGATCTTCTTGATGTTGAGGATGAGGTCGGTCACATCCTCGAGCACGCCCGGCAGACTGGTAAACTCGTGGTCGGCGCCTCTGATCTTGACGCGTACGACCGCTGCGCCTTCCAGACTGCTCAACAATATCCGCCGCAGGCTGTTGCCCACCGTGGTACCGAAACCACGCTCGAACGGTTCGATCACGAACCGCCCGTACGTACGGGTGCTGATTACTTCGTCTTTGAGGACCTGACTTGGCAACTCAAGTCCACGCCACCTGATCCGCATCTGGTTTGCCTCCCGTTCGCGGAAGCGTTCTAAGCGCCCGCATCGCATCTACGGCCATCGCGAGCGCCGCCTTGGATTTCGTTAACATACGCGAACCTAATCCCACCTTCAACGCCTGTCCCTACCGCACGATCAGCGGCTGCAGAACTCGACGATCAGATTCTCCTCGACGGGGATCTGCACGTCCTCGCGAGTGGGCAAAGCCAACACGGTCCCTTCCAGGTTATTGCGGTCCAGCTGGAGCCAGCCCTGCAGCGTGTGGCTCTCGGTGGCCGCCACGATACTCTTGACCAGATTGCGGCTGTGCTCGCCGGCCTTGACGGTGATCTTGTCGCCCTGGTTGACCAAGTAGCTCGGGCGATCGACCTTCTTGCCGTTGACATAGATGTGGCCGTGAACGACCATCTGTCGCGAGCTGCGGCGCGACAGGGCCAAGCCCATCTTGTAGATGACGTTGTCCAACCGCCGCTCGAGGAACTGCAGCAGGATCTGGCCGGTGTTGCCCGGGATGCGGGAGGCCATGCGGAAGAACCGCATGAACTGCGCGTCCATCAGGCCATAGTACCTCTTGACCTTCTGCTTCTCGCGGAGGCGGACGGCATATTCCGTCCCACGGGTCCGCTTCCAGCCGTGCATGCCCGGAGGCTGCTGGCGCCATTGCTTTTCCATGGCGCACTTGGCGGAGTCGCAACGGACCCCCTTGATCATCAACTTGATGCCTTCACGTCGGCAGAGCCTGCACGCTGGTCCAGTATATCGTCCCATAGTCTCGCTTCTATTCTTGAGTCACTCGGTATCTTGCCAACCGTCGCTATCGCCAAGCCGACCTAGACGCGCCGCCTCTTTGGCGGGCGGCAGCCGTTGTGCGGCAGCGGTGTAATATCTTCGATGCTCAGGATCTTCAGGCCAGCGGCCTGCAGGGCGGTGACCGCGGACTCGCGGCCGCTGCCCGGGCCCTTGACCCGAACTTCCAGTTCGTGAATGCCGTAGCGTTTGGCGGCGCCGGCGACGGCGTCCGCCGCCCGCTGTGCCGCAAACGGCGTGCTCTTACGGGTGCCCTTGAAGCCGGCGGTCCCGGCCGAGGCCCACGCCAGCACGTCGCCGTTGGTATCGGTGATGGTGATCATGGTGTTGTTGAAAGTCGCCTTGATCAACGCAATTGCCGTATTAATCGTCCGCCGCTGCTTGCGGCGGCCGCCTGCCTTGGGAGCCGCTTTAGCCACGGTGCATCTCCTTCACGCCCTTCTTGCCAGCGACAGTCTTGCGCGGCCCCTTACGAGTACGCGCGTTGGTCTTGGTCCGCTGCCCTCGCACAGGCAGCCCGCGGCGATGACGCAACCCGCGGTAGCTGTTGATGTGGATCAACCGCTGGATGTTCTGCTGGACCTGGCGACGCAGCCCACCCTCGACCAGGAAGTCGCGGTCGATCGTCGAGTTGACGCGGGCGAGTTCCTCGTCAGTCAGATCGTTGGTCTTGCGGAAGTGGTCCACGCCTGCGGCCTCGCAGATCTTCTTGGCCGTGGCGTCACCGATCCCGAAAACGTACTGCAGACTGATCCACAGTCGCTTGTTGGACGGAATATCTACACCTGCTACACGTGGCATACCATCACTCTCCAGTCAACACTGATATCAGCCCTGCCGCTGCTTGTGCCGGGGGTTCGTGCAGATCACCCGCAGCACGCTGTGGCGCCGAATGATCTTGCAATGCTCACAAATGCGTCTTACGCTGCTTCTGACCTTCACAACAACCTCCTGTCTCGTCCGTCCCGTTTGCCTGGCCTGGAGGCCAATCACCTACTTGCGCACCGTGATCCGCCCGCGGCTGAGGTCGTAGGGCGAAATCTCCAGCGTCACCGAGTCGCCGGGCAGGATCTTGATGAAGTGCATACGCATCTTGCCCGATACATGGGCCAACACTTCATGCTTACGTCCACCCAGCTCTACTTCGACGCGGAACATCGCGTTGGGGAGGGATTCTTTGACGATCCCATCAACGATGATGTTGTTGCTTGCCTGCTTGGCCATGTTGCCCAACCTGTTCCGTTTCTTATCGTACCACCGTCAGGACATCACTGCCGCTGTCGGTCACTGCTATTGTATGCTCAAAATGGGCCGCCCAAGTGCGGTCCCGGCTTACCACGGTCCAGCCGGTCGAGTCGCCATAGACCACGTCGGGCCGGCCCATGTTGACCATCGGCTCAACCGCCAGGACAAGCCCGGGCACCAAGTCGAAGGTCCGGCTGCCACGATCCACAAAGTTCGGGACCTTCGGATCCTCGTGCAGGCTGCGGCCAATGCCGTGCCCCACAAACTCGCGCACGACGCTGAAACCCGCCTGCTCCACGTGCTTCTGCATCTCACGGGCCACGTCGGTCCACTTGCCGCCCGGCCGAATCTCACGGACGGCAATACCCAGAGCCTCTTCGGTCACCTGCATCAGCCGTTGGACTTCCGGGCGGACCTGGCCGACCGGGATCGTGATCGCCGCATCGCCGCAGTAGCCGTCCAACCGGACGCCGCAATCGACGCTGATTATGTCCCCTTCCGCCAGAACGCGGACACCCGGCACACCGTGCACGACCTCTTCATTGATGCTCGTGCATAGCGCCGCCGGGTACGGGAACTTCGCCTGCGTCGATCGCACGCCCTTGAACAGCGGTTCTGCACCCGCTGCGGCGATCAGGCTTTCCGCCAAGGCGTTCAACTCTGCCGTGGAAACCTGAGGCCTTACGGCTTGTCGCACCTGCTCCAGGACATGGGCCACCAGGGCCCCGGCCCGTCGCATCGCCTCGATTTCCTGCTTGCTCTTCAGTTTCACCATGGCCTACCGGGCAAATCTGCTCGTCGCCTACGCCAAGGCCGCTTCGACCTTGGTTTCGACCTTCTCGGGCGACTGGGTCCCGTCAACATCCTTCAGGAGCCCATGCTTGCTGTAGTAGTCCACAAGGGGCTGAGTCTGTTGATGATACGTGATAAGCCGCTTGCGCACAACCTCCGGCTTATCATCATTTCGCTGGACGAGATCAAGGCCGTCCTTGTCGCATTTACCGGCGGTTTTGGGCGGGGCGAAATCCACATGATAGACTGCTCCGCAGGCCGCACAGCTCCGCCGGCCAGTCATGCGCCGCTCGACTTCAACGTCTGGCACGTCGATATTGATGATCCGGTGGATCTTCAACCCGTGCTTCGTCAGACCGACGTCCAGCGCCTCGGCTTGGGCGAGCGTCCGAGGGAAGCCGTCCAACAGGATCGACTTGGCCTGGGTCATCTTGCCCACCATCATCTCGATGATCAGCGAGTCAGGCACCAGTTCGCCACGGTCCATGTAGCCAGCGGCCTGCTTGCCCAGTTCGGTCCCGGCGGCCTTCTCGGCCCGCAGCAGGTCCCCGCTGGACAGATGAAGCGCCTGCATCTTCTGCGCTAGGCGCTTGGCCTGAGTTCCCTTGCCGGCTCCCGGGGGTCCCAACAGAATTGCTATCACCCGCGACCTCCTCTAATCCGGCCCTTCTCCCCCAGGAAACCGCTGTAATTCCGCATCACAAGGTGTGCCTCGATCCGGTTGATGGCGTCCAGGCCGACGCTGACGACGATCAGCAAACTCGTGCCACCCAGGAAGGTAGCGACGGTGTAGGGCACTCCCAGCCAGTTGAAAACCACTTCCGGCAGGACCGCGATGGCCGCAAGGAACGCCGCACCGACGTAGGTCACACGGATCATGACCGTCTCGAGATAGTCAGCGGTCCGCTTGCCGGCCCGCAGACCCGGGATGAACGACCCCATGTCCCGCAGGTTGTTGGCCACTTCCTTCGGCTGGAACGTCACCGTCGTCCAGAAGTAGCTGAAGAAGTATACCAAGGCAATGTAGGCCACGATATATGGGAAGTGGGCGAACTGGAACGAGTCTGCCAGGAAGATCCAGAAGGCCTGGGGCGCCCAGCCAGAGTCCCGGAGCGACCCGAACGCAATCATCGGGAACATCAGCAGCGAACTGGCAAAGATGATCGGCATCACGCCGCCATGGTTGATCCGCAGCGGCAGATATTGCCTCTGGCCACCGAAAACCCGCCGGCCGCGCATCATCTTGGACTGCTGGACCGGGATGCGGCGTTGGGCCTGGGTGATGAAGATCGTCGCGGCCACGACTGCCACGAACCCTGCGAGCAGGCTGATGATCGTGCCAGGGCCCATCTCGCCGGCGCTGGCCCCGATCTTCATATTGGACTGGCGGACGACCATGATCACCGCCTGGGGCAGCCGGGAAAGAATACCCGCCATAATGATCAAACTGACGCCGTTGCCGATGCCGTACTCGTCGATCTGCTCGCCCAGCCACATCAAGAAGACCGTGCCAGCCGTGAGGCCCAACAACCCCATCAGGACAAAGCCGATGCTGTTGGCGAAGTCGGCATAGACCATGCCCTGCTGGCGAATCAAATTCAGCCAGAGGACGCCCTGGATGAAACACAGGGCGACGGTGGCATAGCGTGTGTACTCGCGGATCTTGCGCCGGCCGGTCTCGCCCTCGCGACGAAGCCGCTCAAGGCTGGGCACGACCGTCACAAGCAATTCAAAAATAATGGAAGCAGAGATGTAGGGCATGATGCCCAAGCCGAACACTGTACTCTGCTGGAGGCTGCCGCCGGTGAACAGGGCGAAGTAATCCGCCAACTGCTTCATGGCCTGCCCGGTGCCACCGCCCTCCCCCATGTGCTTGAACTTTTCGGCCAGCACGTCCTGGTTGACACCAGGCAGCGCGATGTGGAACCCGATGCGGTAGATGATGAGCATCCCGATCGTGAACAAGATCTTGTTCCGCAGCTCCGGGATGCGCCACATATTCAGGAAGGTTCGCAGCATAACTATTTCCCGCTGCACGGCCTTGTCCCGCCAAGGCGGATCAGGCCTTGCCTCCTATGTTAGACAACCTTTACATCCCCGCCGGCCGCCTTGACCTTCTCGGCCGCCTGCCGGCTGACTTTGGTCACTTCGACCACGAGTTTCTTGCTGAGGGTGCCATCCCCGAGCAGCTTAACCGCGTCGGTGGCGTTGCGGATCAGCTTGGCCTCGACCAGGGACGCGGCGTTGACCGTCGCGCCAGCCTCGAAGGCATCTTCCAGATCTTTAACGTTGACAACGCTGTAGACCTTACGGAAGCGGAAGTTGCTGAAGCCGCGCTTCGGCAGCCGCTTGAACAGCGGCGTCTGCCCGCCTTCCTTGAGTTTCATTGTACCGGGGGTACCCGCCCGGGCGCCCGCACCCTTGTTGCCTCGGCAGCAAGTCTTGCCGTGGCCGCTGGACTCACCGCGACCAACCCGCTTCTTGCGCTTATTGGCGCCCGCTCTGCTTGTGATATCAGTAATATTCATTGTGGAACACACTCCCAACTGCTCTAGGCGCGGGCCTTACTTGACCGCAGCCGCCAACGATACGCCCCGCCGACTCTCCACACTCTCGCGCGACCGTATCTGGGCGAGGGCATCGAAGGTCGCCTTGACCAAGTTCTTGGGATTGGTCGAGCCAGTCGCCTTGCTCAACACATCGCGGATGCCCGCGAGTTCCAGGACCGCACGCACCGGCGAGCAGGCGATCACGCCCGTACCCGCGCTGGCCGGGACCAGCTTAATATGGCTGGCGCCAAAGCGGCCGTGGACCTCGTGCGGGATCGTCGTACCAGTCAGGGTCGCGACGACGACCGCCCGACGGGCGGCCTTCATCGCCTTTTCCACAGCGGCCGGGACCTCGTTGGCCTTGCCGTAACCCATACCGACGTGACCCCCGCGATCGCCGACGGCGACCAAGGCCCCAAAGCTAAACCGCCTGCCCCCGCGAACGACCTTGGAGCAGCGGTAGATCTTGACGACCGTCTCTTCCAGGGGAAGTTCGCTGACGTTTACGTACTTCATCGCCATAGCGCGTTTCCTTACAGCCTTGTCCTCGTTAGAACTTCAGTCCGGCCTCGCGGGCGGCATCGGCCAGCGCCTTGATCCGGCCATGGAACCGATAGCCGTTGCGATCGAAGACCACCGCCGTAATGCCCTTCTCCAACGCCAGCTTCGCCAGCGCCTGGCCGACCTTGACGGCAGCGACCTTGTTGCCGCCCTTGGTCCCGATCTCGCCCACCAGCGGCTCATTGACCGTGCTCATGGACAGCAGGGTATGGCCCTTCATGTCGTCGATAACCTGGGCATAAATATGCTTCACGCTTCGAAACACGGTGAGGCGCGGCTTGCTCGCGATCCCACGCACCGTCTTGCGAATCCGCGCCCTGCGGCGCTGATGCCGCACTTCCTTCATCCGTTGAATATTCATCCGAGTCCGACCTTAATTATTAGCTGCTCGTACCGACTGCAGCCTTACCTTGCTTCCGACGAATGTACTCGCCCTCAAACCGAATACCCTTGGCCTGGTACGGGTCCGGCGGACGAATCGCCCGGATTTCCGAGGCGAACTGCCCGACGAGTTGCTTGTCCACGCCCGAGATCGCGAACTTACCCGGGTTGGTCACCTGCTCCACCTTCACCGTGATCCCCGAGGGGATTTCGATGATGAACTCCGCGACCTGGCCACCTTCCTTACGGCCGGTGTGGCCTGCGTCCAGCAGCAGGTTTTTGCCCTGGAGCTTGACCTGGTAGCCAACGCCGTGGATTTCAAGCTTGCGCTCGTAACCCTCGACAACGCCCTTGATCATATTGCTGATCAGGGTCCGCGTCAGTCCGTGCAGCGAGCGGTCGAGCCGCTCGTCCCCGGCGCGGGTGACGTTCACCTGGCAGGCAGGGGCGTCAAAGGCCACCTGCATGCGTTCGTGGAACTTCCAGTCCAGCTTGCCCTTGGGGCCTTCCACGTGGATCGAGCTGTTCTTGACCTCGATCTTGACTTGTGGAGGGACCGCAATCGGTTTTCTACCTATGCGAGACATATCTGATCCGTCCTGCTGAAATCCATCAATATACCGTACAGAGGAGCTCGCCACCGACGTTATTCTCGCGGCACTTGCGATCGCTCATCACGCCCTTGCTGGTCGAGAGGATTGCCGTGCCCAAGCCGTTGAGGACCTGGGGCACATCGGTAACCGGTTTGTAGATCCGGCGACCGGGCTTGCTCTCGCGGCGCAGGGCGTTGATGATCGGCTCGCCATTGGCCGTGTACTTCAAGGTGACCCGCAGAATACCCTGTTTGGTATCCTCGATCACATCGAAGTCATCGATGTACCCTTCTTCCTTAAGGACGGTCGCTAGACCGACCTTCACGCCGGAAGAAGGAATCTTCACCTGGCGCTTCTTCGCCCGTAAGCCGTTACTGATTCGCGTCAACATGTCCGCGATTGGATCACTCCACATCGCTTGCTCCGAATATCATATAGTCGTGTTGCGTTGCGACTGTACCCTACCAGCTTGCCTTGCGTACGCCCGGAATCTTGCCCTGGTTTGCAAGCGTCCGGAAACAAATCCGGCAGATCCGGAACTTCTGGTACACTGCCCGGCGCCGCCCACACAGCTCGCACCGCGTGTAGGCCCGCACCTTGAACTTCGGGGTCCTCTTGGTCTTGGCTATCCACGCCTTCGTCGCCATGTTCGTCCACCCATTCTGGGTCCGGCTCTCGCTGGACCTTCCTGCTGCCTTACGCCCGGAACGGCATCCCCAACCGACGCAGAAGCTCGAAGGCCTCCGTATCGTTCTTGGCGGTCGTGCAGACCGTCACGTTCATACCCTGCTGGTACGTCACCAAGCTGGCGTCAATCTCCGGAAACACGGTCTGCTCGGTCACGCCCATGTTGTAGTTGCCGCGGCCATCAAAGCCCTTCGGATCCAGCCCGCGGAAGTCGCGGATGCGCGGCACAGCCAGATTGATCAGACGATCCATGAATTCCCACATCCGCGCACCGCGGATGGTTACCTTCACGCCAACGGGCCAGCCCTGGCGAACTTTGAACTGGGCGACACTCTTCCGGGCCCGCGTCACCACCGGCCTCTGCCCAACCACCGTCGAAATCTGGTTGATCGCGTCCTGGAAGCGTTTGGTCTCAACGCTCTTGGCGCCACCTTCCGCGACTGCCTTGCCCAAGCCCATACTCACCACGACCTTGCTCAGCCGGGGCACGGCCATCACGTTGGTCTTCTGCAGCGCCTCTTTCAGTTCGCCGGCGATTTCCTGCTGGAACCGGACCATCAGACGAGGCTTCTCAATGGGCTTCTTTTCTTTGGCCTTGTCTTCGGCCGCATCCTGGCCCTCGCCCTTGGGCTTACCTTCGCCCTTGACTTTGCCTTCGCCCTTGGCTTTACCTTCACCCTTAGGCTTCTTGGACTGCTTCTGGCCTTCCGGGGACTCGCTGTGGTCTTTCTTCGCCATCGCTCACTTCTCTCCGCCCGACGGTACCAACCGTCAAGCACTAAGATATCCCGTCATTCTAGTACAGGTCGTTGAGGACCGTGCCCTTGACCGTCACGCGCTTCTTGCCGGTCGCCTTGCCGGCTGCATCACGGGTTATCTCGAACTTCACCCGCGATCCCTTGCCGGTCTTGGGATCCACTGGCAACACGCTGCTCATGTGGATCGGGGCTTCCTTCTGGATGCGCCCCCCCTGCGGATAACGCCGGCTGGGCCGCATATGCCTGTACACCATGTTGATGCTTTCGATGATCACCTGGCTCTTGTCCAGATTGATCCGCAGGATTTTGCCCTGCTCGCCCTTGTGGTTGCCGGATATAACTTCGACGATATCGCCTTTTTTCACGTGGGAGGCCATGACGTATTGAGACTCCGCTTAATTAGACGACCTCGCTGGCCAGCGAGACGATCTTCATAAAGTTCTTTTCGCGCAGTTCGCGGGCAACCGCCCCGAAGATACGCGTTCCGCGAGGATTCCCTTCTTCGTCGATGATGACAGCCGCATTGCTATCGAACCGCACGTAGCTGCCGTCGGCCCGGCGGACCGGGAACTTCGTCCGCACGATCACCGCTTTTACGACGCGGGCCTTCTTGTTGCCAGGCTTCATGAATTCGCTGTTGGGCAACGCCTTCTTTACCGTGCACACCACGATATCACCAATGCTGGCGGTCACGCGGGTGTACTTACCGCGCCGCGTACTGCGGCCTGGTATGTTGATCACCATCGCCAGCTTGGCTCCGGTGTTGTCCGCAATGTCGATGATTGTCTTCATCTGTACCATGGCACTAACCCTCGGCGCCGGCCGGCGTCACTTCACCCGTACGGCTCTTCTCGACCACCTTGACCAGCCGCCAATTCTTAGTCTTGCTAATCGGCCGGCACTCCATGATCTCGACGAAATCCCCGGTCTTGGCCAGGTTCTGTTCGTCATGAACATGGCATACCGTGCGGCGTTTCATGTACTTACCGTAGGCCGGGTGCTTTGTCATTCTCTCGACCGCGACCTTGATCGTCTTATCGCGATTGTGCGCCAGAACCCGCCCCGTCAACTGACGCGGGCTGCCGCGGTTTTCCGAGCTCGTTGCTTCGCTCACGTCTAGGCCCCTTTCAGCCATGCATCGGGATCACCGCGGTCTTAGCGGTGGCTCGCCCGCTCCAGCTTCAGTTCCTTGATCTCGATCCCGGTCTCACCGCGCTCCCGCAGGACCGTCAGAGTCCGGGCGATGTCCCGCTTGGTCTTTCCGAGCTGGGACGGATCCTCGAGCTTCTCCGTCACGGCCTGACTCTGCAGCTCGAACAGGTGGCGCCGCAGCCTCACCAGCTCGTGGTACAACTCGTCAGTCGTCATCTGTCGGATTTCATCAATCTTCATGATACCGTCCCAATTACACCAAACCGTGCCTGCGACGAACCATCCGTGTCTTGACCGGCATCTTGTGGGCCACCCGCGACAGGGCCTCCCGCGCCAGGTCTTCCGGTACGCCGCCAATCTCGTACATTACCGTGCCCGGCCGGACCACCGCGACCCAAGCCACCGGTTCTCCTTTGCCCTTGCCCATTCGGACTTCGAGCGGCTTACCGGAGACCGACTTGTGCGGGAACATCCGGACGTACACGCGGCCTTCACGGCCCACGTGATGCGTGGCGGCCACACGGCCGGCCTCGATCTGCTGGGCGGTGACCCGCTCGCTCTCGAGCGACTGCAGGCCGTACTCACCGAACGCGACGGTGTTGCCACGGGTGGCGTTCCCGCGGACGCGGCCCTTATGAAACTTCCTGAACTTCACGCGTTTTGGCATCAGCGGCATGGCAAACGCTCCTGGTAATTCTCGTCCGTCTAAACCCTACTGTCGCTCCGCCGCTTAGCCACGGCGACCCCGCCGCTGCGGACGCTGCGGCGCCTGGCCTTCGACGGCCTCGGTTTCGCCGTAACGGCCCAGGTGGACCCAAGCCCGCACGCCGATCACCCCGTACGTCGTGCGAGCGATCGCGAAGCCGTACTCCACCTTCGCCTGAAGCGTCGCCAGCGGGATCGAACCCATCTGCTGGGTCTCGCGGCGGCTCATCTCGGCCCCGCCCAAGCGGCCCGAGCAGATGATCTTGACACCCTTGGCACCGCTCTGCAGGGCCGTCTCGCACCGCTGCTTCATCACACGGCGGAAACTCGCCCGGCGACGCAGCTGCTCGGCGACGGCCTCGGCCACGAGCTGAGCATCGACGTCCGGGTTGCGGATCTCGCGAACCTGCACGTCCACACGGCGCTGGATCAACCCTTCCAGGATGGCGCGAAGCTTCTCGATCTCGGCGCCGCGAGGGCCGATCACGATGCCCGGCCTGGCGGTATGTATGATCACCCGCACTTCGTCGCGCGTCCGCTCGATCTCGACCCGGCTGACGCTGGCGAACGGCGGCTGGCGATTCAGCTTGGCGTCCACGAACCTGCGGATCTTCTCATCCTCGACCAGGAACTCGCCGAACGCCCTCTTACTTGGGGCGAACCAACGGCTCTCCCAGTCCTCGGTGATGCCAACTCGAAAACCTTTTGGATGTACCTTCTGGCCCACGGCCGCCTCCGGCTCTTACCTGCTTCTACTGCTTCTCGTCCACCGTCACGATAATGTGGCTCGACCGCTTCTTGATCGGGTGCGCCCGACCGCGGTCCTTCGGCTGGAACCGGTGCATGGTCGGCCCCGGATCAACCCGGCACTCCTTGACGAACAGATTCTTAACATCGGCTTCCTGCTCATCAGCGTTGGCTGTGGCCGACTTGAGCACCTGATAGATGAACACCGCGGCGCGCTTCCGCGTGAACTTCAGGAGGGTCAACGCCTCCTGGACGCGCTTGCCGCGAATCAGATCCACGACCAGCCGCGCCTTCTGGGGGCTGATTCGAGCGAATTTATGCGAGGCTGTCCAAGCCATTACACTTACTCCAGCGTCCGTTGCAAAAAGTCTGACCTACGGCCCTGACAATCCTGCGCCCGGAGGCTTACGCCGGGGCGCCCGCCTTGCGGTGCCCGCTGTGACCGCGGAACGTCCGCGTCGGGGAGAACTCGCCCAGCTTGTGGCCAACCATCTCTTCCGTCACGTATACCTTTAGAAAAACCCGGCCGTTGTGCACTTCGAACGTCTGGCCGACGAACTCGGGAACGATCGTGCAGCGGCGCGCCCACGTCTTGATGGGGGCGCTATCACCTGTTTCCCGGGCCTTCATGACCTTGGCAAACACCTTCTCGACTACGTATGGACCCTTTTTCAGGCTTCTGGGCATGACTCGCTCCAAACCTGCCTTGCTTAATCAATGCTCTTACCGCACTCAACCTTGGTCTTACAGCACCAGCTGGCCGTACCGCACACTGCGCCGACGACGGATGATCCACTTATTGCTCGTCTTGCGGGGGTTACGGGTCTTGCCACCCTTGGCCAGCACGCCCGTCGGACTCTGCGGGTGGATGTTCGACTTACTGCGGCCTTCGCCGCCGCCCATCGGATGGTCGACCGGGTTCATCACCATGCCACGGACATGCGGCTTGCGGCCCCGGTGACGCTTCTTGCCCGCCTTGCCTAGCGAGACGTTCGAGTGGTCGAGGTTGCCCAACTGGCCGATCGTCGCGCGGCACTCGGCGCGGAGCCGACGCATTTCGCCGCTGGGCAACTGGACAACCGCCCACTCGCCTTCGCGGGCCATCAGCCGGGCCGTGCCGCCGGCGGAGCGGACCAGCCGACCGCCCTGCCCCGGGTTCATTTCAATATTATGCACTGTCAAACCGACCGGGATCCCCTTCATCGGCATGCAGTTCCCGATGGCGGGCTCGACCGACTCACCGCTCTCGATCGTGGCACCGACCTTGAGGTTCAGCGGGGCGAGGATATAGCGCTTCTCGGCATCGCCGTACTCGATCAGGGCAATGAAGCAAGAACGGTTGGGATCGTATTCGATCGCCGCGACCTTGCCCTTGACGCCATCCTTGCGGCGTTTAAAGTCGATGACGCGGTACATCCGCTTGTTGCCGCCACCACGGAACCGGCTGGTGACCCGACCGAGATTATTCCGCCCGCCACTTTTGCGGAGCGGCTCAAGGAGGCTCTTCTCGGGCTTGTCCTTGGTGATCTCGGAGTAATCCAGCACGCTGCCCCAGCGGCGTCCCGGCGTCGTCGGACTGTATTTTCTGATACCCATCGCTTAAATCCCGATCCAGCAGTTACACGTTCTTAGAACAGGTCAATATGGTAGTCCGGGTGCAGCGTTACGATCGCCTTCTTCATGGCGCTCGTCACACCGATGCTCTGGCGATACCGGCGACGCTTGCCAGGCCGACGACCAGTCCGGACATCCATGACCCGTACGCCGTAAATTCGTTCGATCGCGTAACGGACCTGTGCCTTGTTCGCCTTGGGATGCACCTCGAAGGTGTACGTTCCGCCGCGAGCCGGCTTGGACGACGTCTCCTCGAAGCGCCTGCCGCTGAGCCACACACTTTTTTCCGTGATCAGCGGCTTAACAATGACTTCATATGCATCCATGACCGTTTCCTACCTCGCACTCACGCAACCGCGGGCTGCGCCGGGTTCATCGGGTTGGCCGCGAACGCCTGGAATGCTTCTTTAGTGAACAAAACGAAATGGTGTCGCAGAAGGTTATAAGCATTGATCTGCGACACCGTAGTGATCATCATTCCGTGGATGTTGCGCCCGCTCTTGAAGAGGGCCTCGTCGTGCCGGGCCGTCGCCAGCACGCACGTCCTGCCGTCGATCTGCAGGGCCTTGAGGACCTGGGCGAACTGCTTGGTCTTGGGACTGTCGAGCCCGAATCCGTCGACGATCTTGACTTCCTGATCGACCAACTTGGCTAACAGTGCGTTCGCCCGGGCGAGCCGGCGCATCTTCTCCGGCATGTCCTTCGAGTGATCGCGCGGGACCTGGTCGAAGGTCCGGCCACCGCCCCGGCGGACCGGTGAGCGGACCGAACCCATACGAGCGTTACCGGTATGCTTCTGCTTGTAGATCTTGCGGGTCGAGCCTTCCACCATGCTGCGAGACTTCTTGGCGACCGTCCCCTGCCGCTGGTTGGCCTCGTACATTACGATAGCCTGCTTGAGCAGGCGAGACCGGACCTTACCGCCCAGTTGCTGCTCGTCGATCTGCAGCGTCTCAACTTGTTTGCCATCTCGGCTGAAGACTGGTACATCGATCATGAGCCGGCACTCTGCAATCTGTGTCCTAGTTTCTTGTTCGTCACGTCTTACGCTGGCTTACTTCTTGGCCGCCGCCGGCGGCACGCTCTTGGGCGGCACCACGGCCTGGCGGACCATCACGTAGCCGCCGTTGGGGCCCGGTACGCTGCCCGAGACGACCATCAGGTTGTGCTCGGGCATCACCCGCAGCACCCGCAAGCTACGGGTGGTATGGACTTCGTGGCCCATGTGGCCGGCCATCTTCTTGCCCTTCTTGGGGCCGCCAGCACCACCGCGCTCCGTGCCGTAACTGCCGATCGAGCCGGCACTGCGGTGCTTGCGTTCCGTACCGTGCGAGCTGCACTGGCCGCCGAAGCCCCAGCGTTTCATAACGCCCTGGAAGCCCTTGCCTTTACTTACGCCAACGACGTCGACGTACTTGATTTCCTTCTCGGTGAACTCGCCGACGTTGACCACCTGCCCGACCTGGCGATCCGTCGCCGCGTCCAGCCGGATCTCCCGGATGAACTGCTTAGGCGTCGCGCCGGTCTTGGCACAGTGGCCGATCAGGGCCATGCTGGTCCGCTTGACCTTGGCGTCACCGAAGCCCAGCTGCACGGCTTCGTAGCCATCGGCCGCCTGCGTCTTGACTTGCAGAATCGAGCACGGGCCTGCCTGGATCACCGTTGCCGGGACCATTGCGCCGTTTGCGTCGTAGACGCGAGTCATGCCCACTTTTGTGCCGAGTATCGCAGCAATCATGTGCAAATAACCTCACCACGAGTCTTGCTAGCCGTGACATGCGATACCAGCTCGCATGCCCTTCGCTTGACCGTTATACGGCAACCCGCGAATGCATCCAGCACATCCGCGAGGGGCCTGCCTTGGCTTACTCAGCCGGTCAGACCTCACCAGCCATGTCAGACGGATAAAAACCTACGCCTTGATCTTGATGAACACACCTGCTGGCACGACGAGGCGGTTGAGCGCCTCGATCGTCCGGGCGGTGGGCTCCTCGATATCGATGAGCCGCTTGTGGGTGCGGATCTCGAACTGCTCTCGCGACTTCTTGTCAATGTGGGGCGAGCGAAGGACTGTGTACCGCTCGATGTGCGTCGGCAGCGGCACCGGACCACAGACCTTGGCACCAGTGCGCTTGGCATGGTCCACGATCTCTTTGGCCGAGGAGTCAAGCGCACGATGATCATACGCTTCCATCCGAATCCGTATCCTTTCGCCCTGCATCCGAGCTGCACTCCCATTAGTTACACCGCCCTGCTGTCTAGATCCGACAATGGCGGCAGACCGACTATCCTAGCAGTAAGAATACCTTTGTCAATCGTGTCACAAGCAAATCCTGCACGCGTGCCGCTATTTACTAAACTTCCTGCAGCAGCGTCTCTGCGACCTGCGCCGGCACGGCCGCAAAGTGCGACGGCTCCATGATCCAGCCAGCCCGGCCCTGGGTCAGGCTACGCAGCGTCGTGGAGTATCCGAACATTTCCGCCAGGGGAGCCCGCGCGTGGATAACTCGCCGGTCGGTCCGTACGAGGGTATCTGTGATCGTAGCCCGGCGGGAATGCAGATCCCCGATCACGACACCAAAATACTCTTCTGGCAGCGTAACTTCAAGTCGCATAATCGGCTCAAGCAGCCCGACCCTGGCCTCCTGGCACGCCTGTCGAAACGCCATCATCCCGGCGTTCTCGAACGCGAGGTCAGACGAATCGACTGCATGCTCCTTGCCGTCCAGGAGCGTAACCTTCGTGTTGATAAGGGGATATCCCGCCAGCACGCCGCCCTTGGCGGCCTCGCGGACGCCCTCTTCCACGGCCTTGATGTACTGCCGGCTGATCGTTCCGCCGTGAATCTCGTTTTCGAACACAACATGGTCTTCGCCCTCGGCCGGCTGATGGGGCTCGACCGACAGTTCGACCACGGCGAACTGACCATGGCCACCTGTCTGGCGGATGAAGCGGCATTCGGACGTGGCCTTGCCGAGGACCGTCTCGCGGTAGCTGACCCGCGGCCGGCCTACCCGCACGCCGACGTTCATGTCCCGCTCCAGGCGGTGGGTCATGATCTCCAGATGCAGTTCGCCCATGCCCGCGATAAGCATCTGGCCGGTCTCGGGGTCGACTCGCCAATCGAAGGTCGGGTCCTGACGGCTCAGGGCTGCGAGGGCCTCCGCCAGGCGGTCGCGATCGCCCGAACTCTTCGGCTCAACGGCCATGCTGATGACGGTCTCGGGGAACTCGATCTTCTCAAGGATGACCTCGTGCTTCTGCTCGCACAGCGTATCGCCCGTCAGCGAGTCGCGAAGCCCCACCACCGCGACGATGTCGCCGGCCCGGGCCTCGTCGATCGCCTCGCGACGCTTGGCGAACATGCGGAAGACCCGGCTGACGTTCTCCTTCTTGCGGCGGTTGGCGTTGTAGATCCGCGACCCGCTCTTGAGTACGCCGGAGTAAATCCGCACGAAGAACAGCTCCACCGGCTTTTCGGTCACTACCTTGAACAGCAGCGCGCACAGCGGCTCGCTATCGTCGCACGTGCGCATGATTTCCTTCGCGGGATCATCGGGGTCATGGCCAACAACCGGGGGCATATCGAGAGGACTGGGCAGGTAGGCGATCACGCCGTCGAGCAGGTGCTGTACGCCCATGTATTTGAGAGCCGAACCAACAAAGACCGGATGCGCCTGGCTGGCGACGGTCGCCTTACGCAGGGCCACCACGATCTCCTCAGGCGAGATCGGCTGCTCGTGGATGTACTTGTCCATGAGCACATCGCAGGTCTCGGCGACCTTCTCTTCCAGGAGGTGGCGCCAGTGCTTGGCAAGGTCCAGCAGTTCCTCGGGAATCTCCCGCTCATCCCACTTATTGCCGCGGGTGTCGGCCTTGAAGTAGATCGCCTTCATTGTCAGAAGATCGATCAGGCCTTCGAACTCGCTCTGGGTGCCGATCGGGATCTGCACGGGGATCGGATTGCCCGATAACCTTTCGCGGATCTCCTTGACGCAGTTGAAGAAGTCGGCGCCGACCTTGTCCATTTTGTTGACGAAACAAAGCCGCGGCACGGTGTACTTGCTTGCCTGGCGCCAGATTGTTTCGCTCTGGGCCTCCACGCCTTCCTTGGCGTCAAATACGGCGATCGCGCCGTCCAGCACGCGCATGGACCGTTCGACCTCGGCCGTGAAATCGACGTGGCCAGGCGTGTCGATCACGTTGATCGTGTGGCCCTGCCACTCGACGGTGACCGCGGCGGAGTAAATCGTAATGCCGCGGGCTTGCTCTTCGGGGTCGAAGTCCGTGGTGGTGGTCCCTTCGTGGACCTCACCCATGCGGTGAATCTTGCCAGCGTAGTACAGAATCCGTTCGGTAGCCGTCGTCTTGCCCGCGTCGATGTGGGCGGCAATGCCAATGTTCCTGGTCTTTTGTAAGTCAGCGCTCATGATTCTACTCGTTCCATCTTAAAGAATACGACGCGGCCCAATGCCCGGACTCTGATACAAATCCATCCACTGCCAAGGCCGGGCCAGCCAGCCAGCCTCTTGGCCATGCGGGTAGCCGCCGGCAACAAATACATAGGGCCTGGAGGCGTGGTCTGATCTTCTCAGGCGTCCCGGCGGATCTTGCCGTCGGGCCGCCTTGCTAGACTGACAACCCCTGCAGGCCCTTGGAGCGACGATACTCACGGCTCCGGCTCAACTCCCACACGCATCACTCGCGTCGATGCGTGCAGGGGTCACCGCATCATCGCAAGCCGTAAGTGCTTTGTGCGTTCAAACTTACGTCTCCTTAGCAAAGGTACGTCTACTCATCCCTTGCTGCAGCGAACATATAACGCTCAGGCAACCTATCAGCGAAAGGGAGCAATTATAGCCACCCTGGTCAAATACTGTAAGACAATCCACAGTATTTTATAAGCTGACATCTGGCGTCCACAACAAACGAACCAAGCCACCGGCTGGATGGATTGGTCCGCGTGTCGTTTCTGCGTCTTTATCGCCACGCGAAGTGGGCGAAGGCCTTGTTGGCTTCGGCCATCTTGTGGATGTTTTCGCGGGCGGTCCAGGCCGCACCTTCACGATTGAAGGCGTCGACGATCTCGCCGGCGAGTTTCTGGGCCATCGGGCGGCCCTTCTTGCCGCGGGCGGCGTCGATGATCCAGCGGATCGCCAGGGACTGCTGACGGCGGGGATTGACGGGCATCGGAACCTGGTAGTTCGAGCCACCCACTCGTCGGCTGCGGACCTCGACGTTCGGCTTGATGTTGTTGAGGGCCTGCTCGAAGACCTCGATGCTCGGCTTGTCCTTGACGCGGCGGCTGACCAAGTCCAGGGCTTCGTATATGATGCGATACGCGACGGCCTTCTTGCCGCGCTCCATCACGCAGTTGGTGAACTTGCTGAGCAGTTTGGATCCGAACTTGGGGTCCGGGGCCAACTGTGCGACGGATTTCGTCGGTTTATTCTTTGCCATTCTCTTTTACCCAGGAGCTTTGCGCGATTCCGCCAAAGCGGCACCGCTATACATGTCCAGATTACTTCTTGCCCTTCTTGACGCCATACTTGGAGCGGCTGCGGTTGCGAGGACGTCCGTCCTTGTCGTTTTGGACGCCCGCGCAGTCCAACGTGCCGCGAACGACGTGATAGCGAACGCCCGGCAGGTCGCGAACACGGCCGCCACGGACGAGCACGACGGAGTGTTCCTGCAAGTTGTGGTCCACCCCGGGGATATAGGCGGTGATTTCGCGGCCGTTGCTGAGGCGGACGCGGGCGACCTTACGGAGAGCCGAGTTCGGCTTCTTTGGGGTCATGGTTTTGACCTGTAGGCAAACCCCGCGTTTCTGGCCGCAGCTATCCAGGTCGCGTGAGCGCGACTTATTTACGGGCTTCGTTCTACCTTGCCGGACTAACTGGTTGATCGTAGGCATTCCGCTCTCCATCTCTTGAGGCCACAGGCACTTGCCAAGATACCCGGGGCACTTCTTTCAAGGGCGCAACTCCCTTAAATTCATCGGGAGTCCCTATTTATACCATACCGGACGGGTCGTTGTTAGTACCGTCCAACATTTTCCTCACGGAACTTGCGGCGACGGCCATTCGTCGCCAAGCGCCACATGCGGCGCCACTTGGCAGCCGTCCGCCCTGCCAGGCCGAGTCAGGCCGACGGGGCGGCACCCTTTCCGATACGGTGTGGGTGCCACCAACGGCGCCACCAAACGGGCGGCGGCCGACAGAATTCACATCGGCGGCGGCCCTTGGGGCCGTTACTGAGCGCCCCCGCCGGCGGCACCACCATCCCCGGCAGCGCCATCCCCGGCCTCGTCGCCGGTATCAGCGGCCTCTGGCGCGGTACCCATGACCTGCATCTTGGACTCGTCCGACTCGGGAGTCGGCCGGCCGAAGAGGGCATGGAACTGGTCGGCGGCAGTGGGTCCGGCGGCCTCGACGGATTTCTGTGCGGCCGCGACGGGCTCGGGCAGTTCGTCGAGGACGCGGCGTTTGACCTTCATGTCCAGGTACGGCTTGAAGCCGGTGCCGGCCGGGATGAGGTGACCGAGGATGACGTTCTCCTTGAGGCCGACCAGGAAGTCCTGTGCGCCGGCCAGGGCGGCTTCGGTCAGCACACGAGTCGTCTCCTGGAAGGAGGCGGCGGCGATGAACGAATCGCTCTGGAGCGAGGCCTTGGTCACGCCGAGCAGCAGGGTCTTGGCCGTAGCCGGGCGGGGCTTGCGCCCCTTGGCGGGCCGCTTGCCCTCTTCCTCGGCCTTGTGATTGGCTTCGGAGTACTGCTCGCGGGTAAGGAACTGGTTGAGGACGAGCTCCGTTTCGCCGGGGTCCTTGATCTTTACGCCCTTGGTGATGATGTCGTTTTCCCGGCGGAACTTGAAGCGATCCACCACTTCGCCCGGCAGGAACTTGCTGTCGCCGGGGCTGTCGACGCGGACCTTGCGGAGCATCTGGCTGGCGATGATCTCGATGTGCTTATCGTTGATGCCCACGTTGTGCTGGCGGTAGACGCCCTGGACGCCGGCGAGCAGGTACTCGTGCAGTTTCTCCTCGCCGCGGATGCGCAGGATGTCATGCGGAACGAGCGGGCCTTCGCAGAGCGGGTCGCCGGCGTTGACGAGGTCGGCGGTATGGACGAGCAGGTGCTTGTCCTGGGGGACGAAGTGCTCTTTCTCCATGCCGGAGTCGCTCTTGATCACGATGGTCATCTTGCCACGGCGTTTGTCGGCGCGGATTTCGACCTTGCCGGAGATCTCCGCCATGACGGCCGGCTCCTTGGGCTTGCGGGCCTCAAAGAGTTCGGTGACACGGGGCAGACCGCCGGTGATGTCCTGGGTACCGGAGGACTCCCGCGGACGACGGCCGAGCATCTGGCCTGGGACCACTTCCTGGCCTTCCTCGACCTCGATACGGGTCTTGGCCCCGAGGTAGTGGTAATCGAGGATATTGCCTTCCTTGTCGACGATGTTGATCTGCGGGCGACGGCCGCCCTTGTGCTCGATGATGACGAGCTTGGCGCCGGAGCGGGTTTCGGTCTCGAGGCGAGCGGTGAGGCCTTCCTCGATATCCTGGAACTGGATGATACCGCCCTTTTCGGCCAGGATCGGGGTCATGTGGGCATCCCACGCGACCAGCTGGCTGCGGGGCGGCACTTCCTGCCCTTCCTTGACGAGGATCTGGGCACCGTAAGGCACGCGGTAGCGTTCGAGTTCACGGCCCTTGGCATCGGTCACGGCCATTTCGCCGTTACGCCGCAGGGCGATGGTGATCCTGGCGGCCGGATCGAACGGATCGGGCACGACGACCGGGTTCAAGTCGTGAAACTTGACGGTACCGGCCTGGGTATTGCGGACGTCGTTGTCGACGACGGCGCGGTCCGCCACACCACCGGTGTGGAACGTACGCATCGTCAGCTGGGTGCCCGGCTCACCGATCGACTGGGCCGCGATGATGCCGACGGCCATGCCCTCTTCGACGGGCTTGCCGGTGGAGAGGTCCTCGCCGTAGCAGTTGCGGCAGATGCCGCGGGTGGCCTCGCAGGTCAGCGCGCTGCGGACGCGGATGGCTTCGATGCCGAGTTCGTCGATCCTGTCGGCGATCTCGTCGCTGATGATCTGGTTTTCAGCGATGATGACGGCATCGGTCACCGGGTGGCGGATCGTGTCGCGGGCGACGCGGCCGATGATGGTCTCCTTCAGGGAGACTTCGACCTCTTCGCCCTTGTACACAACTCGCTTGGTGATGCCCTGGATCGTGCCGCAGTCGAGCTCGGTGATGATGACGTTCTGGGCGACGTCGATGAGCTTGCGGGTCAGGTAACCGGAGTCCGCGGTCTTGAGGGCGGTATCGGCCAGACCCTTACGAGCACCGTGGGTCGAGCTGAAGTACTCGAGCACGGTCAGACCTTCGCGGAAGTTGGTCTTGATGGGCGTCTCGATAATTTCGCCGGACGGTTTGGCCATCAGGGCTCGCATACCGGCGAGCTGGCGGATCTGGTCGATGCTACCACGGGCACCGGACTCGGTCATCAGGAAGACCGGGTTGAGGTAGAGTTTGCCCTTGGGATCGTTGGGCAGGACGTACTTGCCGGTCTCGTCGCGCATGTCATTGCGCAACTCCATGAGCATCTCTTCGGTCACCTGCTCGCGGGCGTGAATCCAGATATCGATCAGCTGGTTGCTGCGTTCGGTCTGGGTGATGGCACCCTGCTGGTAGCCGCGTTCGACGCGGTCGACCTGCTTCTGGGCGGCATCGATGATCTTCTGCTTGTTGGCCGGGACGCGGAGGTCGGTGACACCGAGACTCAGGCCGGCGAGGGTCGCGTTCTTGAAGCCGAGGGTCTTGGTCGCATCGAGCAGGTCGATGGTAGCCGCCCGACCCAGCAGCATGTGGCAGTCCGCGATGACGCGGCTCTGACCCTTGTTGCTGAGGTTGCAGTTATAGAACGGCATTGCAAACGGGATGATGTCGTTGAAGATCAGCCGGCCGACGGTGGTCTCGATGATGCGGTTCTTGGGGCAGGGCTCGGGCGCGTCGTTACGTCCCTTGACGACCATCTTCTTAACGATGCGGACCTTGATGAGGTCGTGAATCCCGATCTTCTTGGTCGCATGGGCCAGCATCGCCTCATGCTCGTCGCTGTAGGCCTGAAGAACCTCGCGGCGAGGCATGCGGTCGTGGCGGTAGGTCAGGTAGAACAAGCCCAAGACGATATCCTGGGACGGCGACATGATGGGTCGGCCGTCCTGGGGGCTGAAGATGTTGTTGGTCGCCATCATCAGCGACTGGGCCTCGGCCTGGGCCTCGATGGACAGGGGCAGGTGGACTGCCATCTGGTCACCGTCGAAGTCGGCGTTGAAGCCCTTGCAGACCAGCGGATGGATCTTGATGGCATTACCTTCGACGAGGACGGGCTCGAAGGCCTGGATACCCATTCGGTGAAGGGTCGGGGCACGGTTCAGCAGGACCGGGTGCTGGTAGATGACCTCTTCGAGAATGTCCCAGATTTCCTGGTCGCGGCGTTCGAGCATCTTCTTGGCGGACTTGATGGTGTCAGCCAGGCCGCGTTCGCGGAGTTTGCGGATGATGAACGGCTGATAAAGTTCCAGGGCGATCTTCTTGGGCAGACCGCACTGCCAGAGGCGCAGTTCGGGGCCGACGACGATGACCGAACGGGCGGAGTAATCGACGCGCTTGCCGAGGAGGTTTTCGCGGAAGCGGCCTTGCTTGCCCTTGATCATATCGGTCAGCGACTTGAGCGGGCGGTTGCTGCTGCCGAGCACGGGGCGGCGGCAGCGGCCGTTGTCGAAGAGGGCATCGACGGCCTGCTGGAGCATCCGCTTCTCGTTGCGAATGATGACCTCGGGGGCATTGAGGTCGATCAGCTTCTTGAGGCGGTTGTTGCGGTTAATGATGCGGCGGTAGAGGTCATTGAGGTCGCTGGTGGCGAAGTTGCCACTCTCCAGCAGGACCAGGGGGCGCAGGTCCGGCGGGATGACCGGGACGACGTCGAGGACCATCCACTCGGGCTTGTTGCCGCTGTGGCGAAGGGCTTCGACGACCTTGAGGCGCTTGATGAGGTCCTTGCGCTTCTGCTTAGAGGAGGTCTTCTCGATGGCCTCGCGCAGGGTGACGCCGAGGGGCTCGAGGTTCAGGGCCATCAGCAGGGTCTTGATCGCCTCGGCGCCCATCATCGCGCGGAAGCTGGCAGCGCCGTACTTTTCGACGGCGGCGCGGAACTCTTCCTCGGTGAGGATCTGGGCGTTCTTTAGCGGGGTATCGCCCGGCTCGGTGACGGCGTAGTCCTGGAAGTAGACGACCTTTTCCAGGTCGGACACCTTCATGTTCAGCAGGGTGCCGATGCGGCTGGGCGGCGCCTTGAAGAACCAGATGTGCACGATCGGAGCGGCCAGGTTGATGTGACCCATCCGCTTGCGGCGGACACGGCTGTGGGTGACCTTCACCCCGCAGCGGTCGCAGATCATGCCCTTGTGCTTGGTACCCTTGTATTTGCCGCAGGCGCACTCCCAGTCGCGTTCGGGGCCAAAGATCCGTTCGCAGAACAGACCGTCGCGTTCGGGGCGGTACGTGCGGTAATTGATGGTCTCAGGCTTCTTCACCTCGCCAAAGGACCACGAACGAATGTCGTTCGGGCTGGCAAGGGAGATTCGGACCGAACCGTAATCGTTGATCCGATCATATACACTCTCGGTAGCCATCAACCGGCCTTCCTTTCTATATTCACTTCATTCACCCGCAGCCGCGGGCGTATCATTTCGTCTTTCAGCCAGGCATCCAACGCATCCGGAGGGCAACAGATATCCCCCACGGAGGTTGGGGGCTGGTCCGTTGCCGCTTACAGGGCACGCTTTTTCTCCAGCTGCATGTTCAGACCCAGGCCACGGATTTCGTTGCAGAGCACGTCGAAGGAGACGGGCGTGCCGGCTTCGAGGGTGTTCGTGCCCTTGACCATGGACTCGTAGATCTTGGTGCGACCTTCGACGTCGTCGCTCTTGACGGTCAGCAGTTCCTGCAGGATGTAGGCGGCGCCGTAGGCCTCGAGGGCCCAGACTTCCATCTCGCCGAATCGCTGGCCGCCCGCGCGGGCCTTACCGCCGAGGGGCTGCTGCGTGATCAGCGAGTACGGGCCGGTCGAACGGGCGTGGATCTTGTCGTCCACCAAGTGGACCAGCTTCATGACGTACATCTGGCCGACGGCGACGGGCTGGTCGAACGGCTCGCCGGTCCGGCCATCGTAGAGGGTGATCTTGCCGCTGGTGGGCATCTGCACGAACATCTCGCCGGTGTCACCGGCCGTCTGGATGGCCTCGACGTTCTTGCTGCGTTCGGTGGCGAACTGGTTGGCCTCGGTGATGCACTTGGCGATTTCCTCTTCGGTGGCACCATCGAAGACGGGGGTGAGGGCCTGGAAGCCCAGGACCGACGCCGCCCAGCCGAGGTGGGTCTCGAGGATCTGGCCGACGTTCATACGACTGGGGACGCCCAGCGGGTTGAGCACGATATCGACGGGGGTGCCGTCGGCGAGGAACGGCATGTCCTCGACGGGGACGATACGGGCGATAACGCCCTTGTTGCCGTGGCGGCCGGCCATCTTATCGCCGACGCTGGTGCGGCGTTTGGTGGCGACCCAGACCTTGACCATCTCGAGCACGCCGCTGGGCAGTTCGTCGCCGCGTTTCATCTGGGCGGCCTTGCGTTCGCGTTCCTCATCGATCTCCATCATGCGGGGCCAGTACTGGCGGGCGACTTCCATCGCCTGGTCGCGCATGGCGGCGGGCTTGACCCAGCGGAGCTGGCCATCGAGCATCTGGCCCTTGATCTTGTCGATCTGCTCGAGGATGACCTCGAGGTCCTCGCTCTTGCCGACCTTCTGGCGGGTGTCCGGGTCGATCATGGCCTGGCCGGTCACCTCGTCGATCGCAACGGCCATCTGCCGGAACACGCGTGCCAGTTTGACGTTGGACTCGGCCTCGAATTCCTTGACCTTGCGAGAGATATCTTTCTTCTGCTCTTCGCTCATCTGGGTGCGGCGGCTGAAGCGTTTGGCACCGATGACGATGCCTTCGGCCCCGGCGGGCATCTCGAGCGAATCGTTTTTCACGTCCTCGCCTGCGCGGCCGAAGATGGCGTGAAGCAGTTTCTCTTCGGGGGTCAGTTCGGTCTTGCTCTTGGGGCTGACCTTACCGACGAGGATGTCGCCGGCCCCGACGCGGGTCCCGATGCGGATGATGCCGTTCTCGTCGAGGTTGCGCAGGGCTCGCTCGGAGACGTTGGGGATATCACGGGTGAACTCCTCGCGTCCCAGGCGGGTCTCGCGGACCTCGACCTCGTAGTCCTCGATGTGGATGCTGGTGAACGTATCGTTGTGGACGATGCGCTCGCTGATGGTGATGGCGTCCTCAAAGTTGTAGCCGTCGTAGATCAGGAAGGCGCAGAGCACGTTCTTGCCGAGGGCGAGCTCGCCGTGGCGGGTGCTGGGGCCGTCCGCGATGATCTGGCCCCTCTTGATGCGGTCCCCCTCTTTGACGAGGGGCTTCTGGTTCAGACAGGTGCGCTCATTGAGGCCACGGAACTTGCGGAGTTCGTACTCATCGACGTCGTCGATGGTGATCCGCTGGGCGTCGACGAAGGTGACCTTGCCGTCCTTGCGGCTGCGGACGACCATGCCGCTGTTTTCGGCGACCACGCGTTCCATGCCGGTACAGATGACCGGGGGCTCGGCGACCAGCAGCGGCACGGCCTGTCGCTGCATGTTCGAGCCCATCAAGGCGCGGTTGGCGTCATCGTGCTCGAGGAACGGGATCAAGCTGGCGGAGACACCGACGGTCTGCTTGCTGGAGACGTCGACGTACTGGATTTCCTTGCTGGGGACCTGGCTCATTTCGCCGTAGGCGCGTACGAGGGCCGCACCGTCGAGCAGGTTGAACTTGCCACCACGGCCGGGGCCGCTCTCGCGCCGCATGTGGGCGAGGTAGGCGGCCTTCTCCTGCGACTCGGGGATCTGGCCGACGTGGCGCGTGGGCCAGTCGATGGCGTCGGGCGGGGCGAGGATGGAGCGCATTTCCTCGTCGGCGCGGAGGTGGACGACCTCGCCGTTGACCTTGTTGCGTTCCGCTTTCCTATAAGGCGTCAGCAGAAAGCCGTAGTCATCAACCCGGCTGTAGATCCCCATCGAGGAGATCAGACCGATGTTGGTGCCTTCCGGGGTCTCGATCGGGCAGATGCGGCCGTAGTGCGAGATATGCACGTCGCGGACCTCGAAGCCCGCGCGTTTCCGGTTCAAGCCGCCCGGGCCCAAGGCCGAGAGGCGTCGCTCGTGCGTCAGCTGGCTGAGCGGGTTAGTCTGGTCGACGACCTGGCTGAGTTCGCCGCGGCCGAAGAAGTACTCGATGCTGCTGGAGACACTCTTGGAGTTGACCAGTTCGGCGAGGCGGGTCAGTTCGTTGGGGTCCTTGACGGTCATGCGCTCCTGGACGGTACGACGGAGCTTGAGCAGGCCCTTGCGGAGTTCCTCGGTGGCCAGCTCGCCGATGGTGCGCAGGCGGCGGTTGCCCAGGTGGTCAATGTCGTCGAGGTGGGCCTTGGAGTCGTTGGACCGCAGGCCCATAATGTACTTGAGGGAGTTGACGAAGTCGATCGTCTGCAGACTCATCACGCTCTCGGGGACGTTCTGGTCGAACTTACGGTTCATGCGGAAGCGGCCCACGCGGCCGAGGCGATAGCGGCTATCGTCGCGGAACTTCTCATCGAAGAGTTTGCGGGCCTTGTCGAGCTGCGGCGGGCTGCCCGGGCGCAGACGGGTGTAGATCTTGAGCAGGGCCTCTTCGTGGCTCTTGGTGGTGTCCTCGAGCAGGGTCTTGATGACCAGCGGGTCAACCACGTTTTCGACCACCTCGATGGTCTTGATCGAAGCGTTCTGGATGCGGGTCAGGGCTTCGCCCACCTGGCTACCGGCGGCCAGGAGGACCTCGTCGGGGTTCTCGGGGTCGACGATGTCGGCGACGATGTACATGTCGGACTTGAGCTGGCTGAGCTTGACCGTACCGGTCTTGTAGAACTCGCGGATCAGGGCGGAGTCGGTGCCGTACTTGGCGTCCAGCGAGCGGAGGAAGCAGGTGGCGGCGAACTTGGTGGACTGATCGATGCGGATGGCCAGGACGTCCTTGCGGGTGACGTTGACCTCCACCCAACTGCCGCGTTCGGGGATGATGCGGCAGGCGTGCAAGGGGCGGTTACCTTCGACGGTGTCCATGGTGAAATCGACGCCGGGGCTGCGGTGCAGCTGGCTGACGATGACGCGTTCGGCCCCGTTGACGATGAACTCCCCGCCGCCGATCATGATCGGGATCTCGCCCAGGTAGATCATGTCTTCCTTGATCTCGGGGCTGTCCTTGCGGGTGAGGCGAACCTTGATGCGCAGGGGCGCGCCGTAGGTCAGGCGCAGCTCGCGGCACTCATCGGGGGTATAGCGGGCGCGGCCGAGCTCATAGCCCAGATACTGGAGTTGCATATTGCCGTCGTAGCTCTCGACCGGGAAGGTCTCCCGGAAGAGCGATTCCAGGCCCGCGTTGTCGCGTCTTTCCGGGCGGGCCTCGCGTTGCAGGAATCGTGCGTAGGAATCGGTCTGGACCTCGATGAGGTTACCGATTTCCATGGCATCGACGCTCTTGCCAAAATCGCGTACGCGATCGACTTTTATCATGTCTCGACCTCGTCTAACAGTGCTATCCCAAAACGCTTAGGTACGGGCAACCAACTGTAGCGCGCACATACAGCCGGGCGATGGCAATACCCCTTGCGCAGAGGAGTGCCTGATGCCCGGCAATACTGTAGCCTGCTACGTTGGCGTAGCTCGTCAAAGCGTTCCTCGTGAACGTAATCAAACACAATCAGGTGGGACACTTACGCACATGATCGACGCCATCTGAAGCGGCCTACTGTCCCTTACGTGGCCGGTTCCCGCGTCGAAAAATAGGATGAGCCCTGTATTATAGGCAAACGACCTATCTGGTCAAGGCCACCACGGACCATAAAACGCAAGACCTGGATGGAGGAGCCTTGACTCCTCCATCCAGGTACTAATTCGCTTGGTTTGCAGCGGGTTGGGGCATTTTGCCGCAACCCTGGACCCGGCCGACCGTCCCCTCGTTGATGCAAAAGGTTGGTCGGCAGAGATTTGCTGTCGACGCGTGCTTACTTGCCCTTGATCTCGACCTCGCCACCCGACGCCTTGAGTTCGGCGGCCAGCTTCTCGGCCTCATCCTTGCTCAGGTTTTCCTTGACGGTCTTGGGGGCGCCATCGACCAGATCCTTGGCTTCCTTCAGCCCCAGCTGGGTAGCTGCGCGGACGACCTTGATGACCTGGATCTTCTTGTCGCCGGCAGCCTTGAGGATCACGTCGAAGGCAGTCGGCTCGATCTTCTCTTCGACCGCGGCCGCCGCAGGGCCGGCCATCATGACCGCGCCACCGGCGGGTTCGATGTTGTAGGTGACCTTGAGGTAGTCCACCAGGTCCTGCGCCTGCTTGATCGTGAGGCTGACGATCTTGTCGCCGAGTTCCTTGATATCCGCGTTGAATTCCTTAACCGGTGCTTCCGCCATCACAATAACTCCAATTTTGTCTGCATCTGTTTGGCGCCCGCCGGATAGCCGGGATCCCACTGATCCCGTTTAACCCCTTCGGGGCAGTCGCGACGCCGCGTCTTAATCTGCTAGAAGGACATCAGGAACGACGTTCACTGTTCAACGACGCTACCTGCTATCTACAACAACAAAGAAAGAGCCACCCGCATACGGTGTGCCGTGCACACCCCACGGGGCTTTATGCCTCAGGGGCGGCCTCAGGGGGGGCCTTAGGGGCAACTTCAAGCCCGACCTCAGGGGCGACTTCAAGCCCGACCTCAGGGGGGGCCTCAAGGACGACCTCCGGGGCGGCTTCGGCAGCAGCCTTTTCGCCCTTCTCCACGATTGCCTTCAGACAGCCGGCGATCCGGCCCCCTGCTCCGACCATGCAGCCGACGAGCTTGCGGCCCGGGCTGACCGCACAGCCGAGGATGTCGGCGTGCATCTCGCGGCGGCCTTTCATGGTGGCGATCCGGTCGACGGAGATGACTTCCCTGTCGCCCTCGATCACGCCGAACTTCAGCTCGATTTTCTTGTACTGCTTTTCCTTGCTGACCGCGACCAGTTCCTTGGCCACGTCGATGATCGAATCGCCGCCCGTGATGACCGCACTGGGCCCTTCGAGGGCGTTGGCCAGCGGTTCAAGGGCCTTGCCCTTGAGCGCGACGCGGGCCAGCGAGTTCTTCACCACATGCACATCGATCTTCTTATCGTGCAGCCGGCGACGCAGGGTATTATTGCTGACGGCATCCAGGCCGATGATTCGGACGACCAGGGCGCTGTCGAGATGGGCGTAGCGCTTCTGCAGTTCGTCGACTACCAGATTCTTGATTTGCCTGCTCATGACAATCCTCGCTTCGAATCGCTCGCAGCGTCTTGTTAGGTCGCGGTCACAACCAGCAATGCCAGCTCGACAGCCGGCGTCATACTGGCCTTGATACATACCTTCTTGATGAAGGTCCCCTTGGATGCCGCCGGGCGCATGCGGCGAATGTGCTCTATAAAGGCCTCGACGTTGCCCCTGATCTGATCCTCGGCGAAGCTGCTCTTGCCAACGACCGCGTGGACGTTGCCCCCTGCGTCGTTGCGGAACTCGACCTTGCCGGCCGTGTACTCGCGGACCGCCGTCTCGACATCGGCCGTAACCGTGCCACTCTTGGGCGAGGGCATCTTGCCCTGCGGGCCGAGCACGCGGCCAAGGCGACCGACGCGACCCATCAGGGCCGGGTGAGCGACGGCGACGTCGAAGTCGGTCCAGCCACCCATGACCTTCTGGATCAGTTCATCGCCACCGACCTCGGTGGCACCGGCGGCCTTGGCCTTATCGGCAGCCTCGCCTTCCGCGAAGGCGATGACCTTGCGGCTCTTGCCAATGCCGTTGGGGAGGCTGACCGAACCGCGGATCATCTGGTCAGCCTGCTTGGGGTCGATACCGAGGTTCAGGACGACTTCCACGGACTGGTCGAACTTGGTAGGGGCAGCCCCAACCATCTGCTTGACCAGTTTGACCGCCTCTTCGACGGGGACCGGGGTCTTGGCCTTGTCGGCCAAGGCGCCGGCAGCCTTCTCATAACGCTTGCTGCGTCCGCGCATAGCACATGCTCCCACTGTTATCACGCCCGTGGTCGGGCATTTTATCCGGTAACCGGGACCACAATCGGCCTCGGATTACACACTTACTCAGCCATTCACTTCCACGCCCATACTGCGGGCGGTGCCCATCACGACCCTCTCGGCCGCTTCGAGGCTGAACGAATTCAGGTCGGCCATTTTGCGCTGGGCGATCTCGCGGACCTGCTGGCGGGTCACCTGGCCTACCTTGTTCTTGTTGGGCTCGCCGCTGCCCTTCTCGATCTTGGCAGCCATGCGCAGCAGGACGCTGGCCGGCGGGCTCTTGATCACGAACTCGAAGGTGCGGTCGGAGTAGACCGTGATGACCACGGGCACGATGATCCCCTGCAGGTCGCCGCCGGTGCGGC
Source organism: Planctomycetota bacterium (assembly GCA_025357795.1). Taxonomy (GTDB): domain Bacteria; phylum Planctomycetota; class Phycisphaerae; order UBA1845; family JANYLN01; genus JANYLN01. Next base: position 7,643 of record JANYLN010000292.1, on the reverse strand, counting down.
CATTGAACTGCTGGATAAACTGCCCGATATTCACGCCGTGCTGGCCGAGCGCCGGACCGATCGGCGGGGCCGGGGTGGCCTGGCCGCCGGGCGCCTGCAGTTTGATCTTTGCGGTTATTTCCTTCGCCATAACTCTAAACCCTCTATCCTGTGCCGCCGTGCAGGCCGGCCAACAAATCTCTGCCCGTTATCAAGGATTTCCGTTCGCAGCTGCTTCCTGGCGAGGTTGCAGCGAGCCATTTCGCGGCTACGTCCGTTCCAGGTTCCAGTACTCCACGTCCACGGGCGTGGAGCGGCCGAAGATCGTGATCAGCACGGTGACGGTCTGTTTTTGCTCGTCGAGGGAGTCAACCTCGCCCTCGAAGTTCTCGAAGGAGCCCTCGCGAATCTTGACGCGGTCACCCTTCTTGAACTGCATGGAGACGAGACTCTGGGTCTGGTCGGGGCGCTCGGCTATGGCGAGCATCTTCTCGACCTCGGGCTCGTTCATCGCGCTGGGCTTGCCTTCGGAACCGATGAAGTCACCGACGCCCGTTGTCTCCTTGATGAGGAACCAGACGTCTTCCTGGATGCTGCCGTCTTCCTCGCAGCGCATCTCGACGAACACATAGCCTGGATACAGCTTGCGGTTATAGACCTTCGACTGGCCGCCCTTGATGCGGCGTTCCGGCACGGTCGGCACGAGGACACGGCCGACGCGGTCGGTCATGCCTTCGATCTGGACCTTGCGGGTCAGGGCGTCGCGCACCTGCTCTTCCTTGTTCGAGGCGACGCGTAGCACGTACCAGCGCATGGCCACCGGGGCGGCGGGCTTGTCAGCCGCAGGCGTCTGCGGCGGCTCGGCCTGCGGACCCTTGCCGGCGGCTTTATCCTTTGCTTTGGGTGTATCAGTCATCGCTTTCGCGCTGCTCTCATTAAGCTAGAACGGCGTCTTCAGCACACCGATTTTGGTGAAGAAATACGTAAACGCCACATCGACAATGAACAAACCGGCAGCCATCAGGACGACCATCCCGATGACGACCTTCGTGGCGCCCCAGACCTCCTTGCGGCTGGACCAGGTCACCTTTTTCATCTCGCTCTCCGTGGCGATCAGGAAGTCGACGCCCTTGCGGCTGACGCCGACGAAGTACCAGACCACAGAGGCCACTACAGCACTGACGAGCAGGCTGATCACGGCGGCCAGCCACTCCTTCTGGCCGGCCAAGCTGACCTGGATCTTGGGATACATCCAGATCCAGCCACCGACAATCAACAGGCCGGCACCGACTCCCGACCAGAGGCGAATCCGCTTGCCTTGGTTCGGCTTGTACATGCTGAACAGGTTTAGGCCCTTGCCACCGGGGGCCGGGCGGGACGGCACAGCGGGGGCACGGCCTTGCGAGGGCTTCCTGGCATCGGCCTGATCCATCACATCCGACTCCTCGGCATCGGCCACAGGGTGTTTATCGTCGCGGTTCTTCGCCATGAGGCTTGGTTCCGTTACTTGGTTCTACCTCGGGGCTTTGACCAGCACGCCCCGCGTGCAACATCTACAGGGGCGGAGGGACTCGAACCCCCAGCCTGCGGTTTTGGAAACCGCTGCTCTAGCCAATTGAGCTACGCCCCTGTGCAAGACAAGCGGCCCGGGGATCACCCGGACGACTGCCGCACAGTTCGGCTACTTTCTCTTCAGCTTATGCAGCGTCCGCACGCGTTCGCGGGAGCAGTACTTCTTGAGCTCGAGTTTGGGAGCTCCGCCCATCACGTTGATTTCCGTACGGTAGTTCAGTTCACCACACTGGGTGCACTGTAGCCAGGCATCTTCTCGACGTTGCGCTTTCGCCATGGTCAAATCACCTTAGCGGCCAGCGGGCTGCCGGACAGGCAGGCCTACCGGGCCGAATGCTTACTGCAACACCTTGGTCACGACGCCCGAACCGACGGTCCGGCCGCCTTCACGAATCGCGAACCGCAGACCTTCGTCCATGGCGATCGGGTACATCAGCTCGACGACGCCGAGGATATGGTCGCCGGGCATGCACATCTCGGCCTTGGAGCCATCGGTGGCCCGCAGCTCGAGAACGGCGCCGGTGACGTCGGTGGTGCGGAAGTAGAACTGGGGACGGTAGCCAGAGAAGAACGGTGTGTGACGACCGCCTTCCTCCTTCGTCAAGACGTAAATCTGGGCCTCGTACTTGGTGTGCGGGGTGATACTCTTGGTGGCGGCCAGGACCATGCCGCGTTCCAGCTGCTCGCGCTCGACGCCACGCAGCAGCAGGCCGACGTTGTCGCCGGCGACGCCTTCATCCAGCGTCTTGTTGAACATCTCGACGCCGGTGACGACGGTGTTCTTGGTCTCGCCGAGGCCGACGATCTCGACCGTCTGGCCGACCTTGATCACGCCGCGCTCGATACGGCCGGTACCGACGGTACCGCGACCCTTGATCGAGAAGACGTCTTCGATCGGCATCAGGAACGGCTTGTCGATCTCGCGGATCGGCTCCGGGATGTAGGTGTCAATGGCGTTGACGAGTTCCATGATCGCCTTGATGCCTTCCGGCGTGCCTGCCAGGCCAGCGGTGGCCGAGCCGCGGATCACGGGGATGTCATCGCCCGGGAAATCGTACTTGCTGAGCAGCTCGCGGACTTCGAGTTCGACGAGGTCGAGCAGTTCGGGGTCGTCGACCAGGTCGACCTTGTTCATGAAGACCACGATCGCGGGGACGTTGACCTGGCGAGCCAGCAGGATGTGCTCGCGGGTCTGGGGCATGGTGCCGTCGGCCGCGGAGACGACCAGGATCGCGCCGTCCATCTGGGCGGCGCCGGTGATCATGTTCTTGACGTAGTCGGCGTGACCCGGGCAGTCCACGTGTGCGTAGTGGCGCTTTTCCGAGGAGTACTCGACGTGGGCCGTGGCAATGGTCAGAATTTTGGTATCGTCGCGGCGACCGTCCTTCTCCGAGGCCTTGGCGATCTGGTCGTAGGTGCGATAAGCGCACAGACCCTTACCGGCCAGGACCTTGGTGATCGACGAGGTCAGCGTGGTCTTGCCGTGATCGACGTGCCCGATGGTGCCGACGTTAACATGCGGCTTGGTTCTCTCGAAGACGCCCTTTGCCATTGCCTACTACTCCTCCAAGTTTGCCCCGCAGCGAGGGGCTGGGTCCTCAACTGAGTGAGCCAGTTTTTTTAGAATTCAATTACACGGTCAATCGCAGACAGTTTCGGCACATCCTGGCAACCGCCCGGACCGCCACGAGACACTAGAACGAGCTGCTGATGGGATTTGAACCCATGACCTCATCCTTACCAAGGAGGCGCTCTACCAACTGAGCTACAGCAGCGTCTACACGGGCGAATCACCGAGGCAGACAAAACGCCCAACATTAGAAGCCGCCTATTGTACAGGCGGCTTTGGGACAGTCAAACGAGTTTTGGCCTACCTGTCGTTATCTGACAGACAGCGGGCGATGGGAATCGAACCCACATAGCCGGCATGGAAGGCCGGTGCTCTACCATTGAGCTACGCCCACGCCATTTCGCGGCCTCGCTCATATGGTTGGGGCAGGATTCGAACCTGCGTAGGCAGTGCCAGCGGGTTTACAGCCCGCCCCCTTTAGCCACTCGGGCACCCAACCAACGTATTCGACTAAAACGCCGCCTGCAGCTGCAAAGCCAGGCGGCGAAGCCTTAAAGATAAGCCCATAGGCCAAACCTGTCAACCGAAAGGCATGGCACCATGAGCATTTATCTTGCGAATCCGCCGGTCAGGCACCTGTTTCTTCGCAGGCATGGGCCACTATAAAGGGCCGCAATGTCTTATAACCACGGTCCCCTCCCGTCTCGGGGCTGAGTGCCGATCGCCCGCGGGCTGGTAAGGCACGCTCGCCGCAGGTAAGACTATAGGCCAGGAATCGCAAATATCCTTAGGCAAGGAGGGGGAGCCCGGGCAGCGTCAGGAGGCGGCTTGCTGGACGACCTCGTCGGGCCGCAGGCCGATGTGGCTGGCGGGGTCGCAGTAGAGGATCCGGCCTGCCTTAACAGTCATTTGCACGTGCAAGGCCTTGTCCATCACGACGATATCGGCGTTCTTGCCCACCGCCAGGATGCCGCGGCAGTGCTTCATCCGCAGGATGCGGGCGGCATTGAGGGAGGCCATCTGGGCAGCCTGGGTGAGGGTGGCGCCGCCGGCCTGGACCATTGTGCGGAGGGCCTGGTCCATGGTCAGGGTACTGCCGGCCAGGGTGTCCGAGATGTCGTTGGAGTCCTTGTCGACGAGGTAGGCACGGCCATCGCAAACGCGGACGGGCTGGCCGGAGAACTCGTAGGGCCCATCGGGCATGCCGGCTGCGCGAATCGCGTCTGTAACGAGGATGATCTTGTCGTGGGTCTTGATCTTCAGAAGCAGTTGGAGCACGGCTGGGTGGACGTGGACGGCATCGGCGATGACCTCGACGAACAGTTCGTCGCGCAAGAGCGTGCCAACGAGGACGCCGGGTTTGCGGTGGTGCATTGGCCGCATGGCGTTGAAAATGTGCGTGACGCCTTCCAGGCCGTTGTCAATCGCCTCGGAGACCTGCTCGTAGGAGGCTTCGCTGTGACCGATTGCCAGGTGGATGCCGTGCATGGCGGCATCGCGGGCGACATCCAGGGCGCCCGGGATCTCGGGCGAGATGGTCATGGCCTTGATGCAGGAGTTGGCCCGTAGATAGATGTTGCGCCAGGCCCCGAGGGAGGGCTTCCACATGTAGTCCGCGCGGATCGCCCCGTGCATGCTGGGGTTCATGAACGGGCCTTCGAGGTGGATACCTTCGAGGATGCGGGTCGGCCGATCGCCCTTGCAGGCGCCGACCAGCCGTTCGAGGGTGTCGAAGAAGGGCCCTTCCGGCTGGGGATAGACGGTCGCCAGCAGCGAGGTAGTGCCGTGGGCGGCGTAGAAGCGCTCGATCTTGGCGAGGCCCTGGATGTCGGCCGTGCAGAAGTCTTCGCCGACGCCGCCGTGGACGTGGCAGTCGATGAAACCGGGCATGACGTATCGCCCGGCCAGGTCGATGCGGAGGGCATCGGCGGGGGGGGTGACTTCAGGGAGCGGACCGAACTGGACGATCTTGCCATCCTGGATGACCATCGCGGCGTACGGCTCGAGCCGGTATGGCGTGATAGCATCAAACCCGTAGAAATAAAGTGGACAAGCCGGCACGTCTGTCCCTTCCGAACTGGCCTGAAAAATCAACTTGCGAACCTCGATTATCATCTTGGCCGTGTGCTGTCTGTACACACCTGTGCGTCAGTCGAAACGGCCAGGATCAACCCACTTACTCGCTTGCCTAAGTATACCGCCCTGCCACCCGTTGGCACGTACGTCGCGAGGCTAATTCCGTGTGAATCGCGGCGAACAACGGGAGCAGCGGGCACAACGCCGGCCGCAACAGCCAAGGCGGCGGCCCGAGGGAGAAGCATCAGTTGCCGCGGGAACAGCCGCGGATGGTCTTGATCAGTTCGGCCGGGGCGGCGGTCTTGGCCCAGGTAGTGTGAGGCGCCGGCGGCCTTCCTGTTGGCGGCCATGTCGGCTTCGTGGTGCATGGACAGGCCGATCACGCAAAGGGATCCGGCGGCAGCTCCGGATGATCGTGGCACCCGGCCCGTTGCCGTCCGCGCAGAAAACGACCCCGGCTGGGGGAACTTATCCCAGCCGGGGTCGATCTATTGAGAACCCGCCGCGAGAGGCACGCATCGCGTCACGCAGCGCGGGGTTGGCCTAGTGATGATGACCGGCGTGTCCGCCCTTCTCTTCCTTCTCTTCCTTGATATCGCTGACGACCGCCTCGGTGGTCAGCAGCAGGCCGGCGATGCTGGCGGCGTTCTGCAGGGCGACGCGCTCGACCTTGGTGGGCACGAGCACGCCCATCTTGACCATGTCGCCGTACTCGCCGGTCATGGCGTTGTAGCCGAAGTTCACTTCGGTTGCGTCGTCGACCTTCTGCATGACGACGGAGCCGTCGAGGCCGGCGTTGTCGGCGATCACGCGGATCGGGGCCGACAGGGCGCGCCAGACGATCTCCATGCCGGTCGCCTGATCGCCGCTGACCTTCTTCTTGGCGTCGACGAGGACCTTGCGGGCGCGGAGCGGGGCCACGCCGCCACCGGGCATGATGCCTTCTTCGACGGCAGCGCGAGCGGCGTGCAGGGCGTCTTCGACGCGGGCCTTCTTTTCCTTCATCTCGGCCTCGGTGGCGGCCCCGACGTTGACGCGGGCCACGCCGCCGGCGAGCTTGGCGAGGCGCTCTTCGAGCTTCTCGCGGTCATAGTCGCTGGTCGTGCGTTCGATCTCGTTCTTGATCTGCTCGATGCGGGCCTTGATCGTCGCCGGGGCGCCGGCCCCCTCGATGATCGTGGTGGCTTCCTTCTCGACGACGACCTTCTTGGCGCGGCCGAGGTCTTCGAGCTGCAGATTCTCGAGGTTGATGCCGAGGTCCTCGAAGATGGCCCGACCGGCGGTCATGACGGCGACGTCATCGAGCATGCTCTTGCGGCGATCGCCGAAGCCGGGGGCCTTGACGGCCGCGACCTGCAGGATGCCGCGGAGCTTGTTGACCACGAGGGTCGCGAGGGCCTCGCCTTCGACGTCCTCGGCGATGACCAGCAGGGGCTTGCCCGCGCGAGCGACCTTCTCGAGGATGGGCACGAGGTCCTTGATCGAGGAGATCTTCTTCTCCTGGATCAGGATGTACGGATTCTCGAGTTCGACCTTCATCGTCTCGACGTTGTTGATAAAGTGCGGGCTGAGGTAGCCCTTATCGAACTGCATGCCTTCGACGAGTTCGACGACGGTGTCGAGAGTCTTGCCCTCTTCGACGGTGATCACGCCGTCCTTGCCAACTTTATCCATCGCGTCGGCGATCTTCTTGCCGATCTGGGGATCCTGGTTGGCCGAGCACGTGGCGACCTGCTCCACCTGGGCATTGGTATCGACGGGCTTGGTGAGTTTGCGGAACTGCTCGACGACGAGTGCGACGGCCTTGTCGATGCCGCGCTTGATCTCCATGCAGTTGGCGCCGGCGGCGACGTTCTTGAGGCCTTCGGCGTAGATGGCCTCGGCGTAGATGGTCGCGGTGGTCGTGCCGTCACCGGCCTGGGTGGACGTGCGGCTGGCGACTTCCTTGACCAGCTGGGCGCCGATGTTCTCCATCGGGTCTTCCAGTTCGATCTCCTTGGCGACGGTCACGCCGTCCTTGGTGACGGTCGGGCTGCCAAAGGACTTCTCGATCACGACGTTGCGGCCGGCGGGGCCGAGCGTGCTCTTGACGGCCCGGCTGAGTTTCTGGACGCCGCGGCGTACGGCTTCGCGGGCCTCGGTATCGAACGCAATATGTTTGGCTGCCATCAGTCTGCTCCCGTTATCATGAATCTATAATGATGCCGTGGTTTGGTCCGGACTTCCCTGGAAAGGCCCTTACTCCAGAACCGCCAGGATGTCCGACTCGTCCAGGATCAGATACTCATCGCCGCCGAGCTTGATCTCGGTCCCGCCGTAGCTGGCGAAGAGGACCTCGTCACCTTTCTTCACCTGCAGGGCTATGCGCTCGCCGGGTCAGACCGCGGGTGGTCGTGCTGGACCAGCCCAGCCTCACCGAAATGGGCTGGAGCCTGCTGCGGCAGAT
>JANYLN010000285.1 GCA_025357795.1 Planctomycetota bacterium | reverse complement strand
ATCGACCAGCGAGCCCCTCTGGGCTACGTGCTCGCCGAGGACCTTGTGCAGGGCCCAGTGCAGCAGGTGCGTCGTTGTATGGTGCCGGGCGGTCTGCTGGCGGATGCCCCCAACCTGCAACTGAGAGACCTGGCCCGGCTCGAGGTAGCCGTCGGCCACCTTGCCCAGGTGCACGACCGCGTCGCCCATCCTGACGGTGTCATCGACTTCGAACGTGCCGCTGGAACTGGTGATCGTGCCGATGTCGCCGACCTGCCCGCCGGCCTCGGCGTAGAAGCAGGTGCGGTCGAGCACCAGGCCGACCTGCCCCTTGGTCTCATCGAGTTTGCCCTGCGTGATGAACTTGCCCTCGAAGGCCCAGCCGAGCACCTTGCCCTCGCTGACCATCTTCGACCACTTGTCGCGGTCACGGGTGGCCGGGAGTTGGACGTCGAAGGCCTGCATCCCGGCCGTCTTGCCCTTGGTGGCGGCGCGGTCCTTCTGGCGTTTCTCCTGCATGAGGCGATCGAACTCGGCCTCGTCGAGGCCCAGGCCGTTCTCCTCGGCCATCTGGCGCGTCAGGTCGACGGGGAAGCCGGCCTCGTCGTAGAGGCGGAAGGCGACCGAACCGCTGATCAGGCGGCTATGGGCGGCCTTGGTCGCCCCAACAGCATCGAAGAACAGCTTCATGCCGCGATCGAGGGTCCGGCCGAAACTGGTCTCCTCGTCGCGGACGATGTCGCTGACCCGCTGGACCGCCTGCTTCACGTCGGGGAAGGCCCCGCCGAGCACGTCGGCCACGGTGGGCACGAGCTTGTAGATAAACGGCTCGGTCGTATGGAGGTATTGCCGGCCAAAGCGGGCGGCACGGCGGAGGATACGGCGCAGCACGTAGCCGCGGCCGTCGTTGCTGGGCCGCGCGCCATCGGTGATGGAGATGGTCAGCATGCGGACGTGGTCGGCGATCACGCGGAAGGCCGTGTCCACAATACTCTCGAAAGCAGCGGTGTACTTCTGGCCCGTCAGTTGGGCGATCTGGTCGATGATCGGCCGGAACAGGTCGGTGTCGTAGTTGCTCTGGACGCCCTGCAGGACGCGGCAGATTCGCTCGAGCCCCGCGCCGGTGTCAATGTGCCGGGCCGGCAGCGGGCTGAGCTTGCCATCGGTGCCGCGGTTGAACTGCATGAACACGAGGTTCCACAGTTCCATCACGCGGGCGTCGCCCTTGTTGACCAGGGCCGCGCCGCTCTTGTCGGGCGTGAAGTCGATGTGGATCTCGCTGCAAGGGCCGCAAGGGCCCGTGGCGCCCATCTCCCAGAAGTTGTCCTTCTTGGAGCACCTGTGAATGTGGGTCGGGTCGATGTCGGTGAGGCTGCGCCAGAGTTCGGCGGCCTCCTCGTCGGGGGCGAGCCCTTCCGCCGCATCGCCACCAAAGACCGTCACGTGCAGGCGGTCCTTCTCGATCTTGTAGACCTTGGTGAACAGATCCCACGCCCAGACGATCGCTTCCTTCTTGAAGTAGTCGCCAAAGGACCAGTTGCCGAGCATCTCGAAGAAGGTGTGATGGTAGCCGTCGCGGCCCACCTCTTCCAGGTCGTTGTGCTTGCCGGAAACGCGGATGCATTTCTGCGTGTCGACGGCGCGGGTGTAGGGCCGGCTGCCGATGCCCAGGAAGACGTCCTTGAACTGGTTCATGCCGGCGTTGGTGAACATCAACGTCGGGTCGTCGGTCGGCACGGACGAGCTCGACGGCACGTACGTGTGGCCGTGCTGGACGAAGAAATCTATAAAGGCCTGACGTATTTCCTTGCTGGTCATCATGTTCACACCACGCTTGCTGTTGTTGTCCACTGGCCGGTCTTAGGCGGGCCGGCCCGAACCGTAACGGCAGATTATTACTAGAACGCACATCCTTTTCCAAGGGCGCAAGTTTCTGAGTATAACCGAGAAACGGCTGCGCCAGTATCGCCGGGCGGCCAAAACGATCGGGCAACCCCGATTGCAGGCCTGCCCTGCCCCAGAACCGCCAGTCGCAATACATCTCGGATTTACACTCGCCGCAGGCGGATTCCGCTTGCCGCCGAGATCCTTCGTAATCAGTTCCGCAACCAGCGCCAACAACAACGCCGCGGACCTTTGCGGGTCCGCGGCGTTGGTAGCATTCGAGTGGGTGTGAAGTACACACCCTGCCCTGTCGTTACAGGCCCCAGTTCTCCGCCAGGCTCAGCAGGTCGACCACATCGACGCTGCTGTCGCTGTTGAAGTCGCACTTGGGGTCATAGCCACGATCGCCCAGGCTGTAGCCCCAACTGGAGGCCAGGGTCAGCAGGTCGGTCACATCGACATGACCATCGCCGTCGATGTCGCCGGCGACAAGAGCGGGCAGGTCACTGACGACCAGCTTGGGCCGCAGCGTCGCGCTGGCGGTGTCGAGCTGATAGAACGAGTCCTGGTTGTGCAGGCTCTCGTCAGTGCACTTGATCGCCCAGCCGTAGTTGCTCGCGCCGCTGATCCAGGCCTGAACGCGGGCGGTCACGTTGAACGGGTACCAGACGTCGACGACCGCCTGCTTGGGGCTGGTGGCATCGGCGGGGCTCAGGAAGTCGCCGCCGGGCGTGGTCCAGCTGACGCCGGTCTTGGCCAGGTTCCAGCAGCTGGCCATCTCGTCGAAGTCGCGGGTCAGCGGGTAGACACCGTATAAGCCCGTGCTGCCCTTGCTGCTGGTGGGGTCGTACGAGCACAGGTAGAGGGTCGCACTGGTGAGGGTCGTGCCGGCTGGGATCGAGCTGACGTCGAAGCGAAGGAAGCCGCGCTGGACGTTGGTGACGCCGCTGTCGGCGTAGCCGCAGATCCGCATCCGCTCGCGGTTGCCGTAGTTGGTGGTCGCGGCGGAGGCCTCGACATAGTTGTCGCGGGTACCGGTGTAGCCGCCCAGGCCGTACTGCAGAACCTTCTCGCCCAGGGTGCTGGCGAAGGCGTAGGTGGTGTTGGAGATCTCGCTGGTGTTGGCGGAGTCGTCGGTCACCTTCAGGGCGAAGTAGTAGAACGTGCCGCCGGCCAGGCCAGTGACGGTGAAGGTCTCGGCCGAACCAGTAACCTTCGGGGCGGCAACGCCGGTGACCTGGGTAGCGGCGGCGAAGTTGGAGTCATCGATCGCGGCGGTGCTGTAGCGGAGGTCGTAGGCGGTGGCCGTCCAGGCCCGCTCGACCCAGGACGGGCCTGCCTCTTGGGGATGTTTTGAAACCAACTCCGATATCCTTGGATAGCTGACATAACTCCCGGCCAGACCGCGATCCTTCTCAGGCTCCCGCCCCGTTGGCTCTGCCTTCAAGTAATGCATACCATATCTGTGTGGACCACTCGCACAGGCGTACCGACAACGGCGGCGGCTCGTACAGGCGGCGGCAGCACGGAGCGGCCAGAACAGTCCCTCCGTGATACATGACTGTGTAACCCATGGACCCGACTACGCACCATTTGCCAAACCGGTGCCAGTTAATGCTGAACACCAAGGCAGGTACCATGTCGATGACGTGGCATCTGCATTGCTGGCTGCGACGGCTGCACAAAACCCTCAGCATTCGAAAATGCTGGCGCAAGATGGTCTGTCTTCAGGAACCACAGCCAACAACCCAGGCGAGGGCCCCGCTGCCCCCACCGGCTCTTGGCCTGCTCCGTGAAGGCGATCGTGTGCGGGTTCGACCACAAGAGCAGATCGAGCGAACTCTGGATGAGACAGGCCGGCTCAAGGGCTGTGCATGGCTACCGCCCATGCTGCATTGGTGCAACAAGGAACTGCGGGTCAAAAAGGTCGTCAGGCAGTTCTTCGACGAGCGACGCTGGCGAATGCTCCGCTGCCACAACATCGTGCTGCTGGAGGGAACTCACTGTGACGGCTCGGGCCACCCCGACACAAGCGGTTGCGATCGCATGTGCCTGTTCTTCTGGCGCACCGAGTGGCTGCAATCTGTAGACGTACCAACCCGTGCGAATAACCAGGGAATCAGTAAGCACAGTCGCCTGCTATTTGTGAAATAGCCGGGAACACCCTTGCTCCTTGGGCGTAAAAGAAGGTGCCGAAGAGATCCTCAACCTGCAACCCAGAGGCGGCAAGGCAACGCCGTATCAGGTCAAGCAAGTCCGAGGCGTAATTCTCCGATACGGTCTGCGTTTGGGAAACTGACGATGGATGCCGGATACGCGATTATTATTTTCTGGAGTCAAGAGGACGAGTCTTACGTGGCGGAAGTGCCGAAACTGCCGGGGTGCATCGCCGACGGCAAGACCTATCAGAAGGCCCTGGCCAATGCCGAACAGGTCATCCGGGAATGGCTAGAGACCGCTCCCCAGGCGGGGCGTCCGATTCCCCCAGCCAAAGGACGCTTGCTGTATGCTTGAGGCCTGGCATCATGTCTCGCAAACGGGCCGATCTCCTTCTATTCGCCAACCGGCGGCTCGCTTGCCTGCCCTTGGCCCAGTCAAAAAGGGCGTCTCTTGAGGAAAATTCCGCCTCTCTGCCAGGTATACGCAGGGGGCAAAGCGAGTATAATGGCTTGTTTATGCCGTGCCAGCGGCTGTCCGCGACCATCCATTTTGGAGGTCGGGATGGCTGGGTCGGGCGACGATGGCCGGCACAATCGGTGTGACAGCCTTGCTGCTTACCCCAGCTGTTACATTCGCGGCATAAGGCTGAACTTGATGACAATTACCGCCCGCACTGGCAGCCCCGACACTGGCCGGCCACATCCCTATACGCTGCCAGGTCCTTCGACACGCCGCCGGTTCTCGCCGCACCCTTCCTTAAGAGGAGTAGCCGCATGCGTCTCTACCTGATCAACCCGTTCAGCCCGCTGATCCAGCTCGCCAACGTCAAGCAAAACCGCTGGAACCGCTACCGCATCTGGAAGCCGCTGGGCCTGCTGATGCTGGCCGGCCTCACGCCCCCGGAGTGGGAAGTCACCCTCATCGATGAGAACCTGGAAACGCCCGACTACGCCGCCCTGCCCCGACCCGACCTGGTGGGCATTACCGCCTTTACTTCCCAAGCCAACCGGGCGTACGACATCGCCGGCGAATTCCGCGTCATGGGCGTCCCGGTGGTCATGGGCGGCATCCACGCCACCATGTGCCAGGCCGAGGCCCTCGAGCGCGTCGACTGCGTGGTGGCCGGCGAGGGCGACGGCGTTTGGGGCCAGGTCCTCCGCGATGCCAAGCAGGGGCAGCTGCAGCGGCTGTACACCGCCGAGCACGTCGACATGGCCAGCGTCAAGCCGGCGCGGCACGACCTGCTGCCAGGCCGGTACGCCTTCGGCTCGATCCAGACCACGCGAGGATGCCCGCTCAATTGCGACTTCTGCAGCGTCTCGGCCTTCAGCGGCAACCGCTACCGCCAGCGGCCGATCGACGACGTGATCCGCGAGTTCAAGGCCGTCCCCGAGAAGCGCGTCCTGATCGTCGATGACAACCTCATCGGCACCACGCCCGCCCACATCGAGCGGGCCAAGGACCTCTTCCGCGCGATCATCCGCGAGAAGATCAACAAGCGGTGGATGGGCCAGGTGACCATCAACATGGCCGATGACGAGGAACTGATGACCCTCGCCGCCAAGTCCGGCTGCATCGCCGTCTACATCGGCTTCGAGTCCCCCAGCCCGGAGGGCCTCGCCGAACTGGGCAAGCGGTACAATCTCCGCAACAACCGCGACTTCCCCGCCTCGGTCCGGCGGATCCAACGGCACGGGATCCTGATCGTCGGCTCGTTCATCATGGGCCTGGACAGCGATGAGCCCGGCGTCGGCAGCCAGATCGCCCAGGCCGCGACGCACTACGGCGTGGACATCCTGAACGCCCTGATCCTCACACCGCTGCCCGGTACACGCCTGTGGGAAAAGATGCACGCCCAGGACCGCATCGCCGCCACCGACTTCCCCCGCGACTGGAAGTACTACACGCTCAGCCTGCCGACAGCCCTGTACAGGCACTTCTCCTGGCCGCAGATCCTGGCCGAAATGACCGACTGCGACTGCAAGTTCTACTCGCATGGAAAGATCTTCCGCCGCGTGCTGAACAGCCTGCTTCGCCGGCGCCACCCATTCTGGAACCTGGTCAGCAACCTGTCCTGCCGGAACAATACCCGCCGCGCCCAGCGCTCCGTCACCTGGCTCCACATGCCCAATACCCCGGCCGCATCCGCCCCGCGGGTAGGCCACTGGACCGAGCCGGCGAACCTGGAGGCACAAACTGTCAGCGTGGCGGCAGGCGAAAAACCGGCTTGAGTGACACACAAGGCCGTCCCTGCCAGTACCCCGGCTTGTGGCCCCCCTGGCGTGCAGACGGCTAAGGACGAATCAAGATCTGCCCCCTGGCTCTACATGGATCCATGGCCCCTGGATCCACGCGCGAAAGGCGGTCAGCTGCGCAACAGGGATCCGCATGACGTAAAAGGGGCATCTCCGCAAGGATTTGCCTACGAAGTCATCTGCAAGGTATAATTGTTTTCCAGCGACCGGATGGCCCGGCTGCGTCACCAGGCGTTCTTGCCTTCAACGAGCCAGGTTGCCATGGATTGCCGAACAGGAGGACGGGACTATGCCTTTCACCGCTCACGCTGAAGCGCCCCCGCTTCACGAGGATGCCGCCGGCGCCCTGCGCGTCGGCCGGTCACGCGTCCTGCTGGAGCTCGTCATCCGGGCGTTCGAAGATGGTGCAACCCCCGAGGCAATCGTGCAGCGGTACCCCACGCTGGCCCTGCCGGATGCCTACGCCGTCATCGCCTATTACCTGCGCCACCCGGAGGAGATCGAGGCATACCTGGCCCGACGCGACCAGCAAGCCGAGGCAGCCACCCGGCAGGCCCATGCCCAGCAGGGCGACCTCAGTGCAATCCGCGCCCGCCTGCTCTCCCACCGCAAGGCACAAGGATAAGCCATGCTCCGCCTGCTGGCCGACGAGAACTTCAACAGTGACATCGTCCGGGGACTGCTGTTGCGTCAACCCGACCTGGATATCGTCCGCGTGCAGGACGAGAACCTTGCCGGCATGGACGATCGAGACATCCTGGCCTGGGCCGCCGAAAACGATCGCATCGTCCTGACTCACGATCGAGCCACCATGCCCACCCATGCATGCAACCGCGTAACCACTGGCCAGAATACGCCCGGCGTCTTCGTTTTTGAACGATCGCTTCCCCGTCGGACAAGCCATCCAGGAGATCCTGCTGATTGCAGGCTGCACCAAGCAAGCGGAATGGGCGGGCCGGGTGATCTATCTGCCACTTTGAGCAGGTAGGAACCCAGGCAAGCGTGATCCGGACCAGTCGAAAGGTCTATTATCCGTGTATGCCGGAAGAAACGAGAGATAACCCCGAACGCCTCTTCGTCGTCCTGGGTATTCGATGCAACCGAGGAATATTGTGGCAAGCCATTCGTGGGGGTACGCGGTGATTGATATCGTTCCTTATATGGCCTATGTCTTGATTGCGGGAGGATTCAGTCTCCTTCTTTGGGTGGCCTGTCGCTCCGATGCGTCGGCAAGACAGATCTTCATCTACCCTTTGATTTGCTCCTTTTTCGTTGCCACCGGGGCCACGGTCTCGGCTCACTACAGCATTGTCACATCGACCTCATCGACGGCGGCCATCGGCTACATATTCCTCCCCATTATCTCTCTTATTGCAGCCGTTGTCGGATTCGTGCTTTCGTGGTCTTTGCTGTATTTGGTGCGTTCTATCCTAGAGGCCGCTGGGAAGGTTTCCGGCAAGATCACTTCAGGCCCTGGTGTTGCTGCAGCGCTTCTGGTCCTGTGTGTCGCCGGGGTCGGCATTCAGTGTAAGATCTCACGGGACAGACTCCTGAGCAGGGCGTCATCCGCGTCCGTCGAGGCAGACGCCATCCGGGAGATGGTAGATCATGCCATCTCATCCAGGGATGTGGAGGCCTTGTCCACGCTGGCTAAGAATCCCACTGTGCCCGTTG
>JANYLN010000278.1 GCA_025357795.1 Planctomycetota bacterium | reverse complement strand
CGGTTGCGGGTTCCGCGCTGGCCAGGTTCGTGCTCACCAAGGCGATCGCCGTAATCAGACATACATGGAGAATTGTCTTCATTATCAATCTCCGTAGAGTGCGTTGGCCGTATGTTGGTGGATAGCGTACATCTGCCTCTTTTACTGGCGGATTCGAGCCTGTTTTTCGATGTCAGCCTTGTACTGGGCGAAGTCGACGACGGTGTTTTCCTGCCGAGCCTTTTCGGCGGCGAAGGCGAGCAGGTGGCTGTCGACGGATTCGGGGCCGGAGGCGGTGATGGCGCTGGGGTCGTCACGGCGAACAGCTTCGAGAAATTCGCGGATCATCTCGGGGTCGCCGCCGCCATGGCCGCCTTCGGCGGAGCCGGGCGTGATCTGGTTGGTTGTGCCGGAGTTGTAGTAGTGGACGTCGATCTGGTTGAGGCCTGCGTGGGCGCGGATGGTGGCGTCGGTGCCGCTGTAGCGCATCGTGCGGACATTGTCATGGCTGTGGCCCTGCATGGTAAACATGACGGTGAGGTTGCCCTCGAACTCCAGGATGATGACCTGGTGATCGACGACGTCGTTGCCGGCCTGGTAGACGCACTTGCCGTAGGGGCCGACTTCCAGGGCCTTTCGCCGGGCCTCGTAGGACGGGTCGAGGCTGATGGTGTTGGCGATCCAGGTGGGGTTGGCCTTGAGGTAGAGTTTGAGGGCGGAGTAGGGGCACTCGTGCTCGACGGGGCAGCCGTCCGTGCAGCGAGAAGGCGCGCCGGCGGGCTTGCGGGCAAGGGTGAAGTGCGTCAGGCCACCGAAGGAGGCGACGCGGACGGGCTTGCGGCCGACAATCCAGCGAAGGATGTCGAGATCATGGCAGCACTTGGACAGGATCATCGGGCTGCCGCAGAGCTGGGAGTTCCCCCAGTTGCCTCGGACGAACGAGTGGGCCATGTGCCAGTAGGCGACATGCTCGACGTGCTGGACGGTGACCAGGTCGCCCAGGGCTCCTTTGGCAACGAGGTCCTTGATCGTGCGGAAGAAGGGGGTGTAGCGGAGCGTGTAGCCGCACTGCAGGATGCGCTTGTGCGTCTGGGCGGCGTCGACGACCTGGACGCACTCGACGGGGTCGGTGGTGAGGGGTTTTTCCACGAGGACGTGGTAGCCCCGGGCCAGGGCGGGCATCGTCGAGGCGAAGTGCATCTGGTCCATGGTGGTGTTGAACAGGGCCGGGGCGAGCTGGGGTTGGGCGAGCAGGTCCTCCCAGGAGGCAAAGCAGCGGTTCGGGGGGATCTGGTGCTCCTCGGCGAAGCACTTGCGGCGCTCGGGATCGGGCTCGGCGACGGCGACGATCTTGAGATTGTGGGGGTGCTGTCTGGCGTAGCCGCCTACTGTCTGGCGACCCCGTCCGCCTGCCCCGAGTACTGCGGCCTCTACTGGCTTGATCGCCATCGACGCGACTCCTCAAATGCTCGTGCGGTCTATTCATCGTTTGACGCTGCTGGCAGGACGGTTCCGCTGCGCCTGCACGGTCAGCCGAATGCGCACTCAAACGTAGTAGTCTGGCCATTTTGGCGGCAAATGCAAGATGTGAGGGGGGAAGCGGCAGGGCAATCGCATGTTCATCCGGTGATGAGTGTGAGGAGGAAGTCATGATCCCAGCCGCCCCGTTTTCGTTTCCCGCGGATGCTCACTTTGCTGGCCTGCTCGCGACGTAACAGGTTCAGGGCGATCCGACGCCGCCGCGAGTAGTTCTGGGCCCCATGCCCGCGGGTACGGCTCTGGTCCTCCTGGAACGTCACGTCCAACTGCCAGTGCAGCCGGTTCTCGATCCCCCAGTGCCCCCGGAGGGCGGAGCCCATGGCTTGAGCGTCTCGACCCTCCAGGCT
Organism: Planctomycetota bacterium; assembly: GCA_025357795.1. Taxonomy (GTDB): domain Bacteria; phylum Planctomycetota; class Phycisphaerae; order UBA1845; family JANYLN01; genus JANYLN01. The sequence continues at coordinate 4,416 of JANYLN010000278.1, read as the reverse complement.
GCTGATATAGTAGCGGCACTCCGTGGTGGCGGCTTGCCCGCTCACCTGCCGCGTCGCCTCCACCATCGCCACCGACCGCAGGCCCGGCCACTGCTGGCCGATCTCCTCCCGCCACTGCACATCGCTTATGCACCAGACCTTCCGCGTCTCGATCCGACCATGCCCGCCCCCGGTCTGCTCATGGAAGTCCCCGCTCCAGCCCTCCCGGTTCTCCTGCCGGGCTTCGGTCATCAAAGCCTGTACCTTCTGGCGGAGCATCGACTGATTGTCTTTGACCGCCAGCACATAATTCCCGCCCTGTCGCACGATCTGCCCGGCGATTTCCTTCTGGCAACCGATCGCATCGATTGTCACCGTAGCCCCTTTTATGTCGATCAATTCCAGCAACTTGGGGATCGCCACGATCTCATTGCTCTTATCTTCGACCTTGCACTGGCCGAATACCATCTGGTTGGACACGACAAACGCACTGACCAGATGGGCCATGCCGCTTTTGTCCCAGGCCTGCTCGAAACTCCGGCGGATCGCCTTGCCGTCAATGGCGATCCATCGCCCGTCTCCACAGGCCGCCAACGACGAGATCCAGGCGACAAAGCATTTCTCGAAGGCATCGGGATTCAGCCGGGCGAACACCCGGCCAAACGTGTCGTGCGAGGGGGTGCCGCCGGGCAGTTCCAGAAAGGTCCGGAACCACTTCTGCTTGGGCCTGGCCGAACAATGCCACGTCCGCCCAGCCATCGGCCCCGCAGATCACCGCACAGATGGCAATGACCAGCATGTCCGTCCGTTTGTGGATCTTGTTGCGGCCTCGCGGGTCAGGCAGGTCCTCGAAATAGCGCAGCAAACCACCAGTCGCTTGGGCTTCCATGCCAAAGCCCCTCTCTTGCCAGAGTTGATTGTCTTATTCCGGCGAAGCTTCGCAACCGATGACCTGTCTTACCGAAAAACCTTCGAGGGCGCCACCTAACAAACTACAAACAGACTTCCCCCCTCCGTCAACATGCAATTGCCCTGGGGGAAACGGGCGAGGCTGGGTCCGTGACAGTTTCCGCGGGCCATTTCTGGTAAGATAGGCAGGGTTAGTGGCAGGGAGCCAGCCGCCAGGGAACTTCAAGGAGGAAGTGAACGATGCCAGCACGGAGCACACGGCAAGAGGCGCGGGATCGGATTTTCAAGGCATTCCGAGCCCCGTTGGACCGGCTGATCCCGGCCGATGAGCAAGTACCGCTCAAGGGGCCGCTCTTTGTCGATTTCGAGGATCAGGCCGAAGCCTTGATCCGGGCAGCCTCGCCGGTGTTCCTGGAAGAGCGGGCGGTGTTGGGCCGGGAGACGCCCGAGGCCGCGGGGTTCGCCGAGCCATTGGAGGATTATCTAAGGCTGCATAAACGGTCACGCACCCCCTTGCCGCAAGTCCTTGAAAAGTCGCTTGATAGGATCAGGATCTCGTGGTAGTATACTCGACTTGCCTGCGCCACAGGGCGGCAGGTGGCGTAACTGGTTCATCCGTACCGTTGCAGTGAGATTCTGAGATTTATGGCATCCGTAGACAAGATTCGTAATCTGGCGATCATTGCTCACATTGACCACGGCAAGACCACCCTCATCGACTCGATCTTCCGTGCGGCCCATACCTTCCGTGCCAACCAGCACGTCGAAGAACGGGTCATGGACTCCAACGAGATCGAGCGCGAACGCGGCATCACCATCCGCGCCAAGCACTGCATGGTCGAGTGGGGCGAGTACATGATCAACATCATCGATACCCCAGGCCACGCCGACTTCTCCGGCGAGGTCGAGCGCGTCCTCAGCATGGTCGACTCCGTGCTGCTGCTGGTCGATGCCAACGAAGGCCCCATGCCCCAGACCCGCTACGTAACCATGCGGGCCCTCAAACTCGGCCTCAAGCCCATTGTCATCATCAACAAGGTCGACCGTCCCAAGGCCGACCCGCACGGGGCGCTGGACAAGACCTTCGACCTCTTCATCGAACTCGGCGCCAACGACGACCAGCTCGACTTCCCCGTGTTGTACGGCTCGGGCCTGGAAGGCTGGCTCGTCCGCGACCTCGAGACCGACGAGCACAAGGGCATGGTCCAACTGTTCGAGACGATCGTCAGCCGCGTGCCCCCGCCCCAGGCCGACATGAATGCCCCCTTCCGCATGCAGGTCTGTTCGCTGGCCTGGAGCGACTACGTCGGTCGGATCGGTTGCGGCCGCGTCCTGCAGGGCGTCCACAAACTGGGCGCCACACTGCGACGCACCAGCACGAAGTGGCACAGCTTCGAGAAGACCGGCTGGGACGTCACTGGCTCCGAAACCGCCAAGAGCCAGCACCTCTGGATCCAGCGCGGCCTCGAACGCAAGGAAGTCGAGGAGATCTCCGCCGGCGACATCGTCTGGGTCAGCGGTCCCGACGACATCACCATCGGCGATACCCTCAGCGCGGTCGATCTGCAAGACCCCGCGCTGCCCCCCCTGGAGATCGAAGAGCCTACCGTCTCGGTCTTCTTCCTGGTCAACACGAGCCCCTTCGCCGGCGATGAGGGCCAGGCGATCACCCTCCGCCAGATCAAGGAGCGGCTCTACCGCGAGACCCGCGTCAACGTCGCCCTGCGCGTCGAAGACCTCGGCCGGGCCGACGGCGTGAAGGTCTCCGGTCGCGGCGAGTTGCACTTGGCGATCCTGATGGAAGAGATGCGCCGCGAGGGCCTTGAGTTCTGCGTCAGTAAGCCCGAGGTCATCACCCACTCCGACGACCAGGGCAACTTGCAAGAGCCGATGGAACTGCTCGTCATCGACGTGCCCACCGAGCACCAGGGCATCGTCATGGAGAAGGTCTCCCGTCGCAAGGGCGAGATGGCCCACATGGAGCACAGCGGCACCGGCGTGACCCGGCTGGAGTATAAGATTCCCACCCGCGGCCTGATCGGGTATCGCAACGAATTTCTGACCGACACCCGCGGCTTGGGCATCATGTCCAGCCGTTTCGTGGGATACGGCCCCTGGGCCGGCGATATCATCCCCCGGACCCGCGGCAGCATGGTCAGCACCGACGCCGGTGACGCCACAGGCTATGCCCTGGACAACCTCCAGAGCCGTGGCACCCTGTTCGTCTCGCCGATGGAACGCATCTACGCCGGCATGATCGTAGGCGAGAACAGCCGGGCCGACGACATGCCCTGCAACCCCTGCAAGAAGAAGCACCTGACCAACCACCGCGCCGCCACCAAGGAACTCGACCTCGGCCTCAAGGTGCCCCGCAAGCCCTCCCTTGAGTCCGGCTTGGAGTGGATCGCCGAGGACGAACTGGTCGAGATCACCCCGACCTCCGTCCGTCTGCGCAAGGCGATCCTCTCCATGGAAGAGCGCAAGCGCGCCGAACGCCGCTCCCAGGCCGTTTCCGCGGTGAACTGACGCATCGGCCACAACCTGACAACACGAAACGCCGCCAGGGTTCTCCCCTCGCGGCGTTTTTTCATTCCACGCTGCCGCGCGGTCAGCCCCGCCTCGCAAACAGCCACTCCAGCAGCGACTGCTGCTCCCGGAAATCAGGGATGATCACATCCGCCCCCGCCTCGATCAGCCGCGCCCGCTTTGCAACATTCACCCCAGACCGGCTGGCCTCATCGCTGGCGACCCCGACCGCCACCCCTTCTGCGCCCTTGGTGTCCTCGATCTCCACGTATCCGTCGCCGAAGGTCAGAAAGTCGCTCCCCGCCAGCCGGTGGTCTTCGATGATCCGATCGATCAGGATCTTCTTGGAAAAATTCCTGTAATCGTCCGTCGCCCCGTGCAGCCCGCCGTTGAAGTAGCCCGCCACGCCCAGCAGCTCTGCCTCGACCGCCAAGTACTCGTGGTCCGTTCCGCTGGCGCAAAACAACGTGCAGCCCCGCTGCCGCAGCCCCTCCAGCACCTGCCGCGCACCCGGCACCATCCAATCCTCCGGCTGCGCCCGCCCAGCCTTCAGATCCTCGATCCGCTGGTCGATCCGCGCCAGCAGCATCTCGTTGTAGACGGCCTTGTACTCCAGCGGAGCAAGGGCCTGTCCGCCCCGCACGCTCACCTCGTCCGCCAGCCAGATCATCTGGTAGACCGTCTGCAGGCCGGTGGACTTGGCGATGTACCTCTCGACCAGTTGCTGGATCTCCGTGACCGGCTCAGCCTCCGGTGTCCGCGACAGCGTCTCGACCAGCAGAGGCACCATCACCTGCTGCCACCCCTCGCGGATCAGCGAGATCGTCCCATCGAAGTCGAACAGGACATGACCAAAACTCCCCCGCTCGACGCCGGCGTGGATCAACTCTATGGATGTCTGCTCAAGGAACAAAACTCGGCTCCAATGCAAAACTCTTGACCGATTCGCCCCCCGACCCTCCCCAAGTCTACAGGCCTCACCGGGAAATCTCAATAACGCTA
>JANYLN010000277.1 GCA_025357795.1 Planctomycetota bacterium | reverse complement strand
TCGGCGGCAGGGTCGAAGCCGGAGTCGCCTTGGGTGAGGCTCCAACTGGCGGCGAGGCTCAGCAGGTCTATTACGTCGCAGTGGCCGTCGTTGTCGATGTCGCCTGGCAGGTGCAGGGCGTCGACGGACTGTTCGAGGATGTCCACGCCGCGGACGATCTCCTGGGCCATGCGGAAGGATTCGAAGCGGTCGGGGTTGTAGGCCGTTTCGTAGTGCTGGATATCGAACCAACGGCCCCAGGTGTAGTAGTTGTACCAGGTGTTGCCGTAGGCGTTGTACATGTGCTTGAGGTCGTGCGTGCGGGCACGGATGTAGAAGCCCTGCTCGGAGGGGGCCTCGCCTGGCAGGGTCGAGAGGTAGATGTCATTGAAGCGGAAGACCTGCACGCCGGTGCCGAGGCGGTCAGGGTCGATGCCGCTCTTGGTGGAATCGGCGAGGTAGGAGCCGAACTGGTCGAAGCCCATGACCATGCCAAGTTTGAGCAACGGCTTGAACTCCATGGTCGGCAGGGCCGCTTCAAGGGCATTGGCGAAGGCATTGGCGACGCGGAGGGAGCCTTGGGCAACGGGGTAGTTCTCGGAGGTGAGCGGGCGGTGGTTAGAGCCAAAGCCGCTGGTGAACATCACCTCGCAGCCTGTGCCGAACTTCTGCTGCATGACGTCCATGATGGCGCGGGGTTGATCGCCGCGGTAGTCGTAGCAGACCGGGTGCATGGTGAACTTGACGAGTACGCCCTTCATCGCATGGGTATCGGCATGGCGGAAGACGAGCATCTGCAGATACGAGTCCAGCGGGCAGTCGAAGTACTTCTGGGCGGTGTAGCCGAAGGGCCGGCCGTCCAGCAGGGCGCCGATGACGGTGTTGTTGGCGTCGTACTGCCAGAGGATGGGCAACTGGACGGCGCCGCCGTCGTAGATGCCGTTGCTGTAGGAGCTGGTGGCATGGACGGCATCGTTCGTGAAGAGGTTGCGGTGGACGTTGTAGGTGGTGCCCATGTCCTGGTTGAAGAAGCCAATCTCGACGGGCTGGGCGTTGTTGATGGCGGTCTGGAGCAGGTCTGTCGGGAAGGTATCGATGCCGGTGACGCGATCCGCGCCGTTGTGGACGTGGGTGAAGAAGACCATGACGTGCTCTTCGGGGATGCCGAAGGTGGCCTGGATCTGGTCGCGCCAGCGGTGGATCGTGTCGGTCCAGACTTTCTGGGTGTCGCCCTGGAGGATGACGTACTTCTGCTGACCGTCGGCGCTTTCGAGATAGCAGCAGTGCAGGAAGTACATCGGGTTGGTCACGTATTGGCCGGGGGTGTGAAAGAACCAGGCGCGGGAGAAGCCGACCTTGAACTGGCCGGAGGCGAGGCTCTTGTAGAAGTCAGCGTGCGGCAGGCTATAGCGACTGTCGGTGAGATTGAAGTCCTTCTTGTCGGTCATGCGTTCCAGCAGCGGGTAGTGAACCCAGGGGACGGGGCGGGGCATTTTGTTGTTGTCGGCGTCAAGGTCGCTGTAGGCAGCGGGCTTGTCGTTGACGCGGATGCGGATCCTGCAGCGGTTGCCGTGGTCGCCATCGACGGTCCACCGGGCGGTCTTGCTCGCGCCGGGGGCGATGGTGCCGACGGCGCCGACGGCGTGGATGCGGCGTTCGGACCAGGTGGCCCCGCCATCGGTGGAGAGTTCGAGCCAGACGTGGACGTAGGCTGTGGTGGCGGTGAGGCTGTAAGCGAGGGAGCCGGTGTAGACGGGGCCGGAGCGTTTGAGGGCGCGGACGATGGCGGCCCGATCGACGTTGATGTTGGTGATGGTGATATCCCCGGCGGCGGGCACGGCGGCAGCGTAGGGGCCGGCGGGGGCGGGATCGAGGCTGAACTCGTTGGTGAGGGCGTAGACGGCCTCGCGAGGGGGCAGCGTGTTGGCCTGGGCGATGTTCGAGAGGGCCGAGACGTTGGCGGGCACGCCGTTGTCGGAGGTCTTGAGGGCGAAGTAGTACGTGGTGTTGGGCTGAAGGCCGCCTGCCGTGAAGGACTGGACGGTACCGGCGAGCTGGGGGGCCGGTTCGCCTGCGAACTGGGGGGCGGCGGCGAAGGCGGCGTCATCGGGGATGGGGCTGGTGCTGTAACGGATGTCGTAGGCGGCGGCGGTACCGGTGGCGGCGTCATCGCCGGGGGCGGTCCAGGTGAGCGTGACCATGTTGGATTCGACGTTGCCGGCGGCGAGGTCGGTTACGGCGGCGGGGGGCGTGAGGTCGGGGGGCAGCGTGGTGGCTTCGAGGACGTTGGAGAGAGTCGACCCGTTGGGGACTTCGTCGGCGACCTTGAGGGCGAAGTAATACTTCGTGCCGCCTGCGAGGCCGGTGACGACGAGGCTCTCGCCCTGCCCCGCGGCCTTGGGCGCACCGGCGCCGGGGACGGCGGAGGCAGCGGCGAAGGAGGCATCGTCGGTGATCGGGCTGGTGGAATAACGGATGTTGTAGGTGGTGGCGGTGCCGGTGTTGGCGTCGTCACCGGTGGCGGTCCAGGTGAGGGTCAACTGGTTGGCCTCGATGGCGGCAGCGGCCAAGTTCGCGATGGCGGCGGGGGCGGTCACATCCGGGGCGTCGGTCGTACCGGTTGCGCCGGTAGAGATCGCGGAGGTATTGTTGTTGCCGTCGGTGCTTTTGACGGCGAAGTGGTAGGTCGTGCTGGGGGAGAGGCCATTGACGGTGAAGGTCTGCTGCTGGCCTGGGTTGAGCGGGATCGGTTCGCCGGTCGCCTGGGTGGCGGTGGCCCAGTTGGTCTGGTCGATGGCCGCGGTGGAGTAGCGGAGGTCGTAGGAACCGACGGCGCCCCCTGCGCCGAGGTCATCGGCCGGGGCAGTCCAGCGGAGCATGATCTGGGTGGTAGTCTGGCCTGTCACGGCGAGGGTGGTGATGGCAGCGGGGGCGATGGTATCGGGCGCGCCGCTGACCAAGTCCAGGCCGTTGATGGCGCCGGTAGCGCCGCCGATGCCGTCGATGGTAATCTGGAGGATGCCGGCGGCCGAGACGGTGATGGCGACGGTTTTGTCGTGCTTGGCGAGGTTGTTCTTGATGGTGATGGTGGTGTCAGGGGCGGCGTCGTTGTTGACGTCGATGGCGAAGCTGGTCTGTTTGTCGGGGTAGGACGGATCGGTGGAGTAGATCTTGAGGTCGTAGGAGCCGGGCTGGAGGCCGGTCAGTTTGAGTGTCTCGGCCGGGGAGCTGGAGGTCCAGGAGAGTCCGTCGCGGGTCAGCTCGTTGGATCCGCTGCGGTTGAACCCGCTGGTGGCGAATGCGTCCAACCAGGCGGCCTGGATGCCGCCACCGAGGCTGGCGGGGGTGGTGTTGTCCCAGCGGTTGGTGTTGGTGACCTGCACGTAGCCGGGGGCGGTGGTGGCGCCGCCGGGCTGGAAGTCGATGTGGACCTCGGACAAGGCGTAGGCAGCGGGACCGCAGGAGACGACCAGTGACAGAACGATCAGCAGGACGGCGCGTTTCATGTTTCCCTCTCCTGAACCGAAGCGAACAGAGCCTGATGCCGCTTTTCAGATTCCCTCAAGCGGAAGCGACCGCATGGTCCTGCAACAGCGTAGGACCATGGCACCCGGCAATAACTACCGACACACCGACAACAACACGCGGCTCGCAAGCGAGCCGGCTAAATGGCTGACGCCACACATACACTGAATCCGATCTATCGCCGCCGAACGACGGCCAGGCCGGCACCGGCGAGCAGAAGCAGCAGGCTTACGGGCTCGGGGGTGATCATGACGGCGTTGAGCTTCGAAGGGCCGGAGCCGAGGCCGCGGCCGATGTCGATCCTGCCTGTGGCGTCGACAATCACGTTGATGGTGGCGCTGATCAGGCCAAGCGTGGGACTGGTGCCGCCGGGGCCGATGAGGAGCTTCGTGTTGTTGATCGAAAGGCTACAGGCCTGCGACAGGTACGAGGAGTCGACGGCATAGGCTGTCACGGTGTAGGTACCGGGGGTCAGGCCCTTGATCTGCAGCAAGTAGTTGGGGTCGACGGTGTTGAATCCAACGTAGTCGCGAAGCAGGTCATTGAGCCCCAGGGCATTCAGGGGGGTGGCTGTCAGATCGCCGCGGTCGTAGCCCGTGTGGTTGTACCCGTTGAGAAAACCAGCGGTGACACCACCGCCGAGGTTGACCGCCCCGAGGTAAGAACCGGAACCGGCGGCGTGGGCATAGTCGTTCCACTTGTCAATCTTGGTCCATCCGGCGGCGGTCGGGCCGGGTCCCACATCCAGCATGATCACAGCCGAGGCCTGAACGGCCAACAAGGCGAACATCCCTATCACAAGAAGCAACTTTCTTCTCATGGCGTACTTACCTCCCTGACAAACATTGACATCCCCGAGAGTGCCCGGACACGCGTCCGGGGCACGATTCCCCTTTACCACGCTGGCGAGGCGGTGGTATCTCTCTCGATCAACTTCACAGGTACGACGTGATGCGTAAACGGCGAGGCCGGGTCGGCGAGGCGGCGCTGCAGAACATCGACCCCAGCGCGGCCGATGGCTTCCGGGCCGAGGGCGACCGTTGTGAGGCGGATGGTCGCCGAGCTGGGCATGGCATCGCCGATGCCGGCGAAGCTGACGTCCTGTGGGACGCGGCGTCCTTGGGCGAGGGCGGCATCGATGCCGGCGAGGGCCATCATATCGTCAACGGCCACGAAGGCGGTGGGCGCGTCGGGCTGCTGGAGGGCCCCGGCGACGGCGCGGTAGGCGGCCTGCGTGCTGGCCTGGGCCTCAAATTGCAGGTCCTCGCCGACCCAGAGCCCCGCCTGCTGCATGGCGGCGAGGTAGCCTTCGTAGCGGCGGAGGTGGGCGGGGTCGATCATGGTGCCAGGCCCGCTCGCCCAGTGGCCGATAAAGCCGATGCGGCGGTGGCCGAGATCCAGGAGGTGTTGGGCCGCGAGGCGGCCTGCCTCGAAGTCGTCGGCGGCCACACTGTCGCAGAACTCGAAGGGGCCGCCGGTATCAATGGCGACGGTGGGCATGCGCTGGGCGAGCGACTGGAGGGCCTGGGGCTTGTAGACGCCAACGGCCAGCGCGGCCATCGCCTCCTCGAGGCGGGCGGCGTGTTCCTGCCAGTCAAAGCGGAACTCTCGCCGACTGGAATCGTGGGTCAGCAGGCGGACATAGAAAGTCGCGGCGGAGCCCCGGCTGCAGATCTCGCCAACCATGCGGGCATAGAACGGGACGAGGAACATCGTTTCGGCGGAGCTGAAAAAAACGAGGCCGACCTCGCCGGTCTTTTTCGAGCGGGGGGTCTTGGCGATGATAACAGTGCCCAGGCGGCGGCGGCGCTCGACGAGCCCCTCCTCTTCCAGGACGGCGTAGGCGGCACGGACGGTCTTGCGGGAGACCTTCAGTTGGCGGGCCAGGTCCAGTTCCGTGGGCATGCTACCGCCGACGGGGCGGCGAGTCAGGATCTCATCCCGCAGGATATGCAGAACCTGCTCGCGCAGTAGAGGATGTCGAGTGATGCTGTCCATCTCAGGGCGACTTCCTTCGCAAAGGTCCCAAAGGTGACAAGGCGGGATCCAAATGTACCCTTAGTATACCGAGGGTACATTTAGGATACAATTTTTTGCGTGGATATCTACAGGTCATTGCTGCGTATAGCGTTATTGAGATTTCCCCGTGAGGCTTGTAGACT
>JANYLN010000231.1 GCA_025357795.1 Planctomycetota bacterium | reverse complement strand
GGGCCCGCGGCGTCTTCTCTTGCACAGGCACGTCTTGCCCTCTGGCATCCCCCTGTCGGGCCTAGCCGGTTGGCTTTACCCCGCTCGCCACGGGCGGTACCATCCATCCTCGGTGCCCCGCTCACGCACCCCGCCGGTCGGGAGGCGACGCGGCGGGAATCCGGTTATTCGAGGAGTCTTACCTTGAGCGGCCAGAACAAGACCATCGGCGGTGCCGGCCTCGCTGCAGTGGAAGTCCCAGTAGCCGCGGATCTGCGCCCAGCCGTAGTTCGGCCGAATGCCGCTGACCCACTGCTGCACGTGGCTGGTCACGGGGATTACGTGGTAGCCGGTGCCGGTGGGGGTGGAAGAGGGGGCCAGGGGTGAACCGGCATCAATGGTGATGTCGAACCAGGCATTGGAGCTGGCACTCCAGGTCTGCTGCGGACCGGTCGTGCCGCCGTTGGCGTCCTGGAATGCATCGGTGTTCCTGCCGTTGAAGTGGGCGTAGCTGACGCCGCCGGCCGCACCGGGGTAAGAAATCATGTCTGTCGTGCCGGGGCCTTCGGTCCAGTCGTGCGTCAGGACGACGGAGACGTCGCCATTTCCCTGGCCGCCGTTGCCGGCGGTATGGTAGAGCCGCAGTTGGGCCAGGTTGATGGTGGAACCGGCGGGGATCGAACTGAGGTCGAACTTGTAGAGCATATAGGCGGCGTTGGCGGGCCGGTCGCACCGCCCCGCGTTCATCCAGCGGGCGTTGCCGGATGTGTAGATGCCGGCATCGGCGACGGTGGTGGTGACGACGGTTGCGCTGTTGAAGCGCGCGTCGGTGGCTCCACCGGCGGTCAGGCCGGTGTCGCGCTTGAGGGCGACGACGGCGGCATGGGAGGTGGATACCAGTGAGCAGGCCAGCACGAGCAGGCACAGCGCGCCCCGAACGAGACGTACGTTTGACATGCGGATCCCTTTCTTCCCTAAAGGTCGAACCCGGCCGCAACGATGTACGGTCAGCATGGAGTCTTTTCGATGGCAGCCGCAAGAAATGATCGGCAGCCATGTATAGACACATTGTCTACACATACTACACGAGACATCTTATACAACGCTTGGCGCCATGCGTCAAGCGGAATCTCAGAGTAGTATAATGGGTGCCGCGCCGCTTGGAAGAGCAGTGACAGAACCTGACACTCCGCCGCCGTCAGCATGAGTGGACTGGCGCGTTGGATCGCACCTGTGCGTCTTGGGGGCAAGGCCTCCCCGTCACGGCTAGTAGCCCCAGTGGCGATCGACCAGGTTTTCCAGCGGCTCACCGCGGACGTAGTGCTCGACGTTACGCAGGACGATCGGGGCGAAGCGTTCCGCGTAGCGGGACGATTGCGCGGAGCGGTGCGGCGTGATGATCACGTTAGGCATGTGCCAGAGCGGACTGTCGGGCGGCAGGGGTTCCTGCTCGAAGACGTCCAGGCCAGCGCCGGCGAGGCGGCCCGAGGCGAGGGCGTCGATCAGGGCGGCTTCGTCGACGGTGGTCCCGCGGCCGACGTTGTAGAAGCGTGCGGTCGGTTTGAGGAGTGCAATCCGGCGGGCGTCGATCAGGTGGTGCGTGTGGACGGTGCCGGGCAGGCAGTTGACGATGTGATCCGACTCGGCCAGGAGGCGATTCAGGCCGGAGAGGTCCCATTGCTCGTCGAGGAAGGGGGGCTTGTCGGCGGGCTGTCGTTTGACGGCCAGGACTCGCATGCCGAAGGCCTTGGCGCGGCGGGCGACCTCGGTGCCGATGTCGCCCAGGCCGACGACCCCGCAGGTCTCGCCGCAGAGTTCGACACGGTCGGCGGACTGGGACCAGCGGGCTTCGCCGGCGGCGCGGACGGACTGGGGCAGGGCGCGTGTGAGGGCCAGCATCATCGCCAGGATGTGCTCGGCCATGGGTATGCCGAAGACGCCGCTGGCGTTGGTCAGGATCACGTGGGCGGGCAGCACATCAATGATGCGGTTGGCGCCGGCGCTGCCGAGTTGCAGCCAGCGGAGGTTGGAGGCCCGTGCGATGTCGTCGGGCGAGACGAAGCCGACGATGACCTCGGCG
>JANYLN010000113.1 GCA_025357795.1 Planctomycetota bacterium | reverse complement strand
CGCCGGGCACGTACAACCACGCGCTGGTACTGGGCAGCTTGGCGGAGGCGGCGGCGGAGTCGATCGGCGCGCAGGGCCTGCTGACGCGGGTGGGCGCGTATTACCACGACATTGGAAAGATCAACAAGCCGCGGTATTTCGTGGAGAACCAGCAGTCGGGCGGGACGAACTGGCACGACCGGCTGGCGCCGACGATGAGTCTGCTGATCATCATCGGGCACGTCAAGGACGGGCTGGAACTGGCGCGGGAGTACGGGCTGCCGCGGGCGCTGTGGACGTTCATCGGCGAACACCACGGCACGACGCTGGTGAAATACTTCTACCGGCAGGCGACGGACCGGCAGAACGGGAACGGCCAGGCGGTGGCCGAGAGCGACTTCCGCTATCCGGGGCCCAAGCCGCTAAGCCGGGAGACTGCGATCCTGATGCTGTGCGACAGCGTGGAAAGCGCGGGGCGGGCGTTGTCGGAACCGACGCCGGGGCGGATCGAGGGGCTGGTCCACCAGGTGGTGATGGACCGGCTGGCCGACGGGCAGTTCGAGGAATGCGACATCACGCTGCGGGAGCTGCACAAGGTGGAAGAGTCGATCGTCAAGAGCCTGTGCGCGATCTATCACGGGCGGATCGCATATCCGTCGGCGAAGGAGCCGGGGAGCACGTCCGGGCGGTCGAAGGCGGCGCAGACGGTGTGAGGCAACGGCAGGAGCCCGTTGCCAGTATCCTGTGATAAGCGCGACAACGACAACGAAGAGCGACCTGTAAAGGCGGAATTACGAACGGGAGTTGCGGCGATGGCCGCGGCGCCTGAAGGGATATGCGAAAGAGCAAGTCAGACAGCAACGAAGGTGTGTATCACGTCAGTGTAGTGCGGCGCAGCGCGGCCAAAGCGTTATCGGACAGCCGGATCCGTCGGGCTGTCCAGCATGCGCTGCGGCGGCACGAGGTCGGCGGGTGCGACATTGAGGTAGCGATTCTTGGGGCGGCCGGGATGTGCCGGCTGAACGAGCAGTGGCTTGGGCACGAGGGTGCGACGGACGCGATCACGTTCGATCTGGGGGACGGGCCGGTCGAGCAGACGGGGCGGGCGGTCGGGCAGGTGAACGTGTGCTGGCCGGTGGCGCAGCGCGAGGCCGGGAAGCGGGGCGTGCGGCCGGATCTGGAGTTGCTGCTGTACGTGGTGCATGGGGTGCTGCACCTGCTGGGGTACGACGATCAGACGGCGGCCGCGGCGGGCCGGATGCACGCCCGCGAGGATGCGTTGCTGGGAGAGCTGGGGTACGGGGCGGTGTATGCCCGGCCAGTGGATATTGGATAAAGGAGTGAGTGGAAGGTGGAAGGTTTAGCGGTACTGGTTGGAGCCCTTCTGCTGGTGGGGTCGCTGCTGTTTACCACGCTGAATGTGGCGTTGCGCGAGATGTCGCGGGCGCGGCTGGAAGAGCAGCTCGAGCGGCATGGGCGCAGCCAACTGGTGGACGCGTTGTTTGCGCGGCGGGAAGAGCTGGTGCTGGCGACGGCGACGGTGCGGACGCTGGTGAACCTTGCGGTGGGCATTGTCATTTTGTCGCTGTTTCTGGCGGCGGGGCAGCCAGGGACGGTGTGGATCTACGCGGCGAGTTTCGGCATTGCGGCGGTGCTGGTGTTCGTCTTCGGCGTGGCGTTGCCGCATTTGTGGGCGGAGTATGCGGGGGAAGGGGTGCTGGCGCGGTTGGCGCCGATGCTGCTGGGGCTGGGGGCGGTGTTCCGGCCGCTGGGGGCGGTGAAGCACGGGATCGATCGGTTCGTACAGCGGGTGTCGGGCCGGCAGCCTGATCCGGACGAGGCGATCAGCGAGATCGAGCAGGAGATCCTGGACGTCGTCAACGAGGGCGAGGCGCAGGGCCATATGGCGGAGGACGAGAAGGAGATGATTGTCTCGGTCATCGAGCTGCGCGACCAGCAGGTGGCGGAGATCATGACGCCGCGGATCGAGGTGATCGGCGTGGAGGTGCATTCCTCGCTGGAGGACATCAAGGGGCTGATCGCCGAGCAGGGCTACGGCCGGATGCCGGTGTACGAGGAGTCGTTGGACAATATCCTGGGGATCCTGTGGACCAAGGATCTGCTGACGCTGGATGCGGCGAAGCCGTTCGAGATCCGCGAGGTGATGCGCAAGGGGATCTTCGTGCCGGACACTAAGACGGTCCGCGATATGCTGCGGGAGTTCAAGAAGCAGAAGACCAAGATCGCGATGGTGCTGGACGAGTACGGCGGCACGGCGGGGCTAGTGACGACCAACGACATCTACGAGGAGCTCGTCGGGGACATCGAGGACGACGAGAATGAGCCGCCGGAACTGCCGGAGATCGTCAAGATCGACGAGACGACCAGCGAGGTCGATGCGCGGGTGCGGGTGGACGAGTTCAACGAGGAGTTCGACCTGGACCTGCCGGACAACGAGGGCTACGACACGGTGGGCGGCTTCATTCTGAGCCGGCTGGGGCGGATCCCCAAGTCGGGGGACCAGCTGACGATCGACAGCCTGTCGATTATGGTGCTGGACGCGGATGAGCGGCGGATCAACCGGGTGCGGATCCGGATCGAGCGGGAGAGTGAGGCGCGGGAAGAGGCGAGGTCGTAGGACGGCGTCAACAGTCAGCCGTCAGCTGTCAGCCGTGAAAGACGTCGAGCCGAGTGCTGATATGTGTTGTATGTTGGAGCCGTATGGCGATTTTCACTGACATTGCGGTGTGTCTTCGCCGGCTGGACTACAGCGAGACCAGCCAAGTGCTTACGCTGTTTACGCCGGAGCATGGCACGGTGCGGGTGATCGCCAAGGGGCAGAAGCGCTCGACCAAGACCAGGGTGGCGGTGGGGGTGGATCTGCTGGAACTGGGGCAGGTGGTCTGGTCGGCGGGGCCGGCGGCGAGCGAGGGGCGGCTTTCGACGCTGCGCGAGTGGCGGCAGCAGGAGATTTTCCCGAATGTGCGGCAGGATCTGGGGGCGGTGATGGCCGGGCAGTACGCGGCGGAACTGATCGTCACGATGCTGCCGGAGACAGATCCGTACCCGGCGCTGTTCGAGGTGGTGTGCAAGTTCCTGGCGCATATCGGGGCGGGCAAGCCGAATCTGGCGAGCTTGGTGCGGCTGATGTGGCTGACGCTGCACTACACGGGGCACCTGCCGCAGTGGCAGCGGTGCGGGGTGTGCGGGCGGGGTGTGGAGGCGGCGGGGCCGGCGTTTTTCGGGCTGAATACCGGCGGGCTGATTTGCGGGGAGTGTTCGGGGCGGGTCGGGCAGCGGGTGAAGGTTGAGGGGCCGCTGTCGGCGGCGCTGCTGGCGGGAAGACCCGAGCGGGTGCCGGGGCGGGGGTTCGCGCTGCTGGATATGTACGTGATGCACCTGGCGGGGCGGCCGCTGCGGTGCAGCGAGGCGGTGCAGTGGGCGATGCTGCGGCTGGCGGGGGCGGCTGCCGCCGCGGGCGGGCCTGCTGCTACGACCATCGGCGAGGGGACGGCGGCGGCCGATAATAGCGGCGACGGCATGGGTGAAAACAGAGACGATAACGGCAACGGTCCCGGCGGCTGACAGCCCTTTGAGCGTTTGTCCGACGCGGGGCCGCTGTCGCCGAATCGAGGGGAGATCGAGGGGCTGTTTCGGGCAGGGTAACCGCATGTCGTGGCACGGGCATCTTGCCCGTGAGTAACACTGGCATCAGGAGCACGATTCTGTCGGCCTTTCAGGCCGCTACGGGCGGGACGCCTGGGATGTTCATGGCCAGGATGGCCATGCCACACGTACATGCGATTGCCCTGCTGTTTCGGGTCCCTCTGGCCCCTGGGGCGTGCCGGCCTTATAATCCCGTTCTTATTGGCTGGGCTTTATCCTGGGTTGACAAGAGGCCGCACCATAATGGCCAAGAAGACTCTCTATAGGGTGTTCTGTTGTGCGTTGGTCTGCGTGAACGTGTTGCCGGCGAGCGTGCTGGCGGCGCCGCCGCTGCCCAAGTATCCGGAGCGGCGGGTGTACAACCCGACGACCGGGACCTGGAGCGTAGCGCCGTCGCCGGTGCCGGGCACGGAAGAGGGCGACCTGCAGATCGCGATGATCGACCTGGTGGAGAACCGGCCCGCGCAGGCGAAACCCCGTCTGAAGAAGTGGCTCAAGAAGTACCCCCACAGCGAGCAGCGGGCCGAGGCGATGGTGGCCCTGGGCGATGCGGAGTTGGCGCTGGACAACCGGATGCAGGCGTACAAGCAGTACGAGAAGGCCCTGGATCAGTACCCGGGGCTGGAGAGCGAAGAGCGGATCCTGCGGCACGAGTTCGCGATCGGCGTGGCGTTCCTGTCGGGCGTGAAGCAGAAGATCTGGATCTTCCGCGCGCCGGCGTACGAGGAAGGGCTGGACATCCTCGATAAGGTCGTCTCGCGGGCACCGGGTGCGGCGCTGGCGGAAGATGCGATCAAGGCCAAGGCGGATTACTACTATCGCAACGGGGAGTTCGCGCTGGCGGAGATGGAATATGCCCGGCTGGCGCAGGAGTTTCCGCGTGGGCGGTATCCGCGGCTGGCCCTGCTGATGTCGGCGCAGTCGGCGTTGGCGCGGTTCCCGGGGGTGGCGTTCGATGATTCGGCGCTGCTGGAGGCCCGCGAGCGGTTCCTCTCGTTCCGGGAGCGGTATCCGGAGTTCGCCGAGCAGGAGAACATTGCGGCGCTCATCCGCCGGATCGATGAGACGCTGGCGCAGAAGCACCTGATGGTCGGCAAGTGGTACGGCCGGCAGAAGCACCTGGAATCGGCGGGGATCTACTTCCGCGAGGTGGTGAGCCGGTGGCCGGACACCGCGGCGGCGGTCGAGGCTCGGATCCGATTGTCGGTGCTGGCGACGGCGGGGCCGATGGTGCCGGGGGTGATGGAATTACCGACGAGCCTGCCGGCGCCGCAGACGGCTCCGGCGACACAAGAAGGCAGCACCACGCAGGTCGCTGGGGCCCAAGGTTGAGCGTCAAGTTTGGTTGCGAGGGAAGGTGACTTGCGAAGGACTCGCATGGCTGCCAACAGCGCAGGCATGGCACCCAGGAAACAGCCTTGACGCATCACTAGTAGCAGGATGAGAGACGCCATGTTCAGCACAGCCAGATTGCGTACGCAGGTCCAAGGGCAGGGGCGGGTTCGGTGGGCACAGCGGGTGTGTGTGGCCGGGCTGGTCATCGCGTGCCTGACGTCGAGCGGCTGCGGCTACAGCATGCGCCGGCCGTTCCCGCAGCAGGTTAAGACGGTATACGTGGAGATGTTCCAGTCCCGGGAATTTCGCCGGGGGCTGGAATTCACACTGACCGAGGCCCTGCAGAAACGCATTTTGCAGGATACGCCCTATAAGATCGCGGACAAGAGTACGGCCGACACGATGATCACGGGCGAGGTGCTGGAAGTCCGTCAGAACACGTTGGGGCGCAACTTCTATACAGGCAAGCCGCGCCAGTTGCAGGCCACGTTCATCATCCGCTTCCAGTGGAAGGACATGCGAAACGGGCAGATCCTGGCCGACCAGCCCCGCTTCGTGCAGTCCATCGAGTACATACCGCCTACGGGCGAGACCTTCGATTACGCTGCCGACGAGGCCCTCGACGAATTAGCCGAAAGAATAGTTGAACAAATGATGTCATCCTGGTAATAATCTGCTTTGTGGTGTCGTTTTAGTCTTCGCTACGCGTCGGGGGTGGCCGTAGAGGCCACCAACTGCCTGAGGATGTGTCTTTGGCGTTGGAACTGGCTACCCTTACCCGATAAGATAGATTGGTTACAACCATTGTGAAGGCCCGACCGTATGACACGGTGGCAAGGCTTTCTCTTTGATAATAAGTGAGAGGTTGATGTCAGACATTCCTACCAAAAACAATGATTCGCCGCCGCGAGGCAACGGCAAGCAGCCGCCGAAGCCGCCACTGAGCCGGATACCCCGAGGCATGCTCGGCTGGATGATGTTCTTCGGAACAGCAGCATTGCCATGCCGAAGAACATCATCCAGCCGAGCATGCCTCGGGGTATTCGGCTCAGTGGCGGCTTCGGCGACTGCTTGCCATTGCC
>JANYLN010000187.1 GCA_025357795.1 Planctomycetota bacterium | reverse complement strand
TCAGGAAGAATTTCGCGCCAGAGGGTAGAGTCGAACGGCGGCGCGGTGGCCGCAGGCAAGGCATAGCGTGTTGGCCGGCCCTTTCGGTTGCCGGGGCCTCCGTGTCCTCACCATGGCTCCGTTTCCATCGCCCGCGTATCGAACCGGCCGTGCGGATCTCCCGCATCCGGCTCTCGTCCAAGAGAGTCACGCGTTCGCCCACGGGAAGGTCCTCGTCAGCCCAGGGCAATCGCACCAGCCCCAGCCCAGCTCGCCCATCCAGCCCAGCTTCACGCTACGCTCGCCTGGCCCAGACCCGTTTGGTGGCGCCGTTGGTGGCACCCACGCGTTGTCTGAATTCCCCTCAGCCGCTCCCGCCCAGCTCCCGCATCCAGCCCATCTTCACGCTGCCACCGACTGGCCCAGACCTGTTTAGTGGCGCCGTTGGTGGCACCCACTCCGTGTCCGGAATTCCCCTCATCGCTCCCGCCCAGCTCCCGCATCCAGCCCATCTTCACGCTGCCACCGACTGGCCCAAACCCGTTTAGTGGCGCCGTTGGTGGCAGACCTGTCGGCTCCGGAATCGGCCGTGGGTCACCGTCTCACCCCTTCAGCCCCTCACCTTTTCACCTGTTCAGCGGCGCCGTTGGTGGCAGACCCGCCGGCTCCAGTTTCTCTTGTGGTGGCTCCCTGTTTCACCCTCCCCCGATCCCCATCGCACAACCAACCCGTATCCGCTATGTTCTACCTGCTGAAGGGGACTGTGCCGGGGGTTAGTCTACCGGGCGGGCGCTGATCGCGGCCAGGAGCACGTTGCCGGAGACGGGCCAGCCGCCTATGAGCTGGTACATGCCGGGGCGTAGCCGCAGTTGCAGACCCAGGACGAGCCGGCCGGCCTGGATTGCCTGGACGTTCAGGACAACGTGGGCGTCGGTGGCCTGGATGGGGGTGACCTGCAGGCTGTACGAGCCGATCAGGCGGAGGACAGCGGGCTGGCCGGGGGCGGTGCTCTTGGTATCGGACTGGGCCAGGCGGTAGCCGGAGAACCGGAATGTCGGCTTGAGCTGCTGTGCCAAGTCCCGCAGGGCTGGATCGATGCGGTTGTCGGCGTTGGTGGCGATGATGGCCAGGGCCGTGATCTCGACCCGCGAGACAGGGCGGGGCGGGGCCGGGAGTTCGGGGGCCTGGGGCTGGTCCGATTCGGGTGTATTGGGGCGCGGCACGGACGGCGTTGGCGGCCGGGCGACGTCCGGGCGGGGCGGACGCGAGATGTCGGGTTTGTACGGTCGGCCTACGTCGATCAGGGGGCGTCTTGGGGCGTCCGGCTGGGGCTGGTTGGGACCTTCCGGACGGACGGGTCGTTGGATGTCCGGGCGGGCCGGGCGAGCGACGTCCGGCAGCCTTGGTTTATCGGGTGCTGGAGGGGTGGGCGTCGGCGCGGGGGCGTCAGGCTTGGATGGCCTGGCAATGTCCGGTAATTTCAGCTTTTCCTGGGCAGGGGGTTCAGTGCGAGGTGGCCTGGAGAGGTCGGGCCGGGAAATCGGTACGTCGGGGTGCACTTGCGGGGTGTCCTGATCGCGGCTGCGCTGGCTGTCCGGGACGCGGTCCTGGGCCAGGGTTGGCCAGACTGGCGCCAGCAGGATCGTTGCCATCAGCAACCATCGGCTGGGTAATAGGATGGAAATCAGCCTGCGCATCAGGTATTGCTCTGGGAGTCCAAGGGGTTTTCGACCATCCAGACCACCACCACGTTTTGCTGGCCGGAGGTGATCACCATTGGCGTTTGCTCGTCACCATAGGTTTCGACGGCCTCGATATTGCTGTCATTCTGTGTGGCAAAAGCATACGTTTGGACCGGGCCGTCCGCAACGTCTTTGGGGGCCGGGACATCTGGATGCCCGAGCAGGACGGCCAACAGGATCATCGCGGCGACGGCGATGGAGCCGGCGGCGGCAATCAAGCGGTTTCGGCCTGCGAAGAGGATGCGGTGGCGGTGTTCGCGGCGGGTGGTCTGCTCGTCGATGGCGTCCCAGGCGTGCTGCCAGCGGGCGGCGGGGATCGCCGGCGGGGCAGCGGTCGCAAACAGTTGAGCCATTTGTACTTGCTGCGCGAGGTCCGCCTGGCAGTCGGGGCAGGCGGCGAGGTGGGCCTCAAGCTGGGGGCGGGTTTCGGGAGGGATCGCGTCGGTCTGGCCATCCGCCAAGGCCGCGAGGTAAGGCTTATAGGACTCGCAGTGGCTCATGGCTTTGTATCCTTCCCGGTATTCTCATTGCCGGCCACATCGGCCAGCAATTCACGTAACTTGCGGCGTGCATAGTAGATGCGACTCATTACCGTTCCGATCGGCACGCCTTGGGCCTGGGCGATCTCGGCATAGGTCATCTGGCCGTCTGCGTGCAGGACGAAGGCCTGTCGCTGGTCGGCCGGCAGCTGCTCGAGGGCGGCGGTGAGCTGCACGCCAAGTTCTGCCCTGACCACGGGTTCGGCCGGATCGGTATCGGTCCGCGTATCGGGCAGTGCCGGGGCAAGGCTCTCCTCGCCCTGATCGATCGAGAACACTCGCCGGCTGGAGCCTTTACGCCGCAGGTCGATCGCCTGTCGGTAGACGATCCGTAGCAACCAGGTCCGAAAACTAGCGGTTCCGGCGAAGCCTTCGAGGCTGCGGTACGCTCGGATAAACCCTTCCTGTACAACGTCCTGGGCATCCTCGCTGTTGCCAACTACCCGCCAGGCCACGCGATAGGCGATTTCGCGGTGGCGCTCAAAGAGAACCTGCCAAGCGGCAGGGTCGCCTTGGCGGGCGGTGGCCAGCAACTGTTCTTCGTCTGTATAGACTGGATGGCTATCCATCTTATTCGATAGACTACAAGGCCTATCGGCCTATTTTGCAGATTGCCGGCGAAATCTCATGTAGCATCACCCGTTTCGGACAATCGAAGAGCGCCACCAACGGCGCCACTAAACGTCCGCCGGCAATGACTAGAGCGCCCCCAATCTGCCTGCGCTTGGGGCGCACCGGACCTGTTTCGGACACGATGCGGGTGCCACTAACGGCGCCACCAAACAGGTTCGGGGCCGTACAACGCGGCGTTACGCTGGGTGCTCAGACGCCGGGTCCGGGTATTGTACTCCCGAAAAGACGTTAGCACATGGAATGTTTGCCAATAGCGCCACGGCGCCAGGAGTGGGGGCGCAAGCAGGAAGCCGCGGCGGGGACCGCCGCGGCTTCTGTTGTTCGCGTGGGCAAGGCAGGGAGGAAGGGGGAGTGACCTGCCCACGTCGCTGAATTTGGTGCAGACAGTGGCCAGCACGTCAGGTCCGGCACAGGGCTTCAGGCATACGAGCAACGGCTATTCGGAGACGACTGCCGGGGCCGGGCTCGGCAATCGAGTAGCGACCGGGACACCCGCGGCGGGGGACCGCCGCGGGTGTGTGAGCCGATCGCTGGGGGGGCTATGGGTTCGAGCGGATGACCATCCGATCGATGTAGACGGTGTCGAGGCTGTTCTTGCCACTCACGCGGTTGGTGTCGCGGACGCGGACGTAGACCGTGCCGCTGGTGGAAGTCGGGAGGCTGTAGGTCTGGTCGGTGTTGTTGTCGGTGGTCTTGGTGATGCTGACCATGTTGGTCCAGGTCGTGCCGTTGGTGCTGTAGGCGAACTGGAAGTTGTCGGTGTCGGTGTTGCTGGGCCTGTACGCCTCGACGCGGAACTGGATGGTCGCGCCGGCCCGGACGTTGAACGTCCACTTGTGCTCGCACCAGCTGTAGCTGGTCCCGTTCATGACCTCCTTGATCGATTCGTAGACGTTGTCGCTGGCCTGGGTGTTGGTGTAGGTGCCGGTGACGGTGCCATAGACCGGTGTCTCGGCTGTCGCCCCGCAGTCCAGCACGTCATTGTCGATGATGGTGTAGGTATGGGCGGTGTTGGTGCCGAGCGTGGCGTTGCTGGGCGCCGACAAGGTAACGATGATCGTCTCGCTGTACTCGCCGGTGGTGTCGTTGATGATGGTGAGGGGGATGGTCTTGCTGGTTTCGCCGGGGGCGAAGGTGACCTTGCTCTGGGGCAGGGTCACATCCAGGAAGAGCACCGGCTCGTTGTCGGTGCCAGCCTCGCTGAGGTAGGGGTCGTGGTTGCCGACCTGGACCAGCAGGCCGTAGTTGCTCTTGGCGCCGCTGAGCCAGTCCTGGACTGCGGATGTCACGTCGGCGACGACGAAGGCGTTACCGCCGGGCATGCTGGTGAAGTCTGAATAGGCGTAGAGGTCGGCGCCGTTGGCGGTGGCGTCGAGCATGGCGTTGGACGCTGCGCCCCAGCCGAGCGGGCCCGAGTTGCTGGTGTTGGTGGCCGAGGGGTTCGCCCAGGTAACGCCTGCGACAGAGGGGGCGACGCCGGGATAGTTCTGGTCCTTGTTGCCCTCGACCCAGTTGTGGCTCTTGAGGGTGGCCCACTGCATGAGGTTGTTGCCCATGGTGCACTTGAAGCGGAGTTCGGCCTTGTTGACGGTGCCGCCGGCGTAGGCGGCGAGGTCCCAGGCGATCAGACCCTGCGCCCCGCCGGAACCGCTAGGCACCTGGGTCCTGACGCCGAAGTTCTGGTAGACGGCGTCGCCGTCGCCCCAGACATGGGCGTCCTTGACCGTCACCGTTGTGACGTTGGTGGAGGTTAGCGAGGCGAACTGGCTGGACAGGGCGCCACCCTGGAGCAGGCCGGCATCGCGTTTGAGGGCGAGGACCTGGTTGCCGCCGAGGGGCAGGGTGTAGTCGGAACCTTGGGTGGCGGTGCCACCGGTGACGGCGTAGTTGACGGTGACGGTGTTGCTGGATGCGGCGCTGAGCGTGACGGTCAGGTTGGCGGGACTGGTGGCCTCGCTGCCGGAGGAACTGGTGGTGCTGAACTGCACGGCCGGCAGGGAGTCGTTGTCGTTGATGGTATAGGTGCAGGTGGTGTTGGTGCCGAGGGCCGCGTTGGTGGGGCCGGAGAGGGTGACGATGATGGTCTCGTTACTTTCGGGGATGGTGTCATTGACCACGGTGATGGGCACGTTCTGGCTGGTGGTGCCGGGGCTGAAGGTCAGGCTGGTGCCGGAGATCGAGTAGTCGGTGCCGCCGGTGGCGGTGCCGCCGGTGGCTGCGTAGTTGACGGTGACGGTCTTGCCGGAGGCCGCACTGAGGGTGACCGTGAGGTTGACCGCAGTGGTTGCCTCGCTGCCGTTGGAGCTGGCTGCGCTGAAGGCCACCGTCGGGGCGGCGTCATCGTCGATGATGGTATAGGTGCCGGTGGTGTTGGCGCCGAGGGTGGCGTTGGTCGGGCTGGACAGGGTCACGATGATCGTTTCGTCCGCCTCATCCAGCGCATCGTTGTTGATCGTCACCGGGATGTTCTGGCTGGTGACGCCGGAGGTGAAGGTGAGTTGGCCGGCCGCCAGGGTGTAATCCGTCCCGCCGCCGGTGGCGGTTCCGCCGGTGACGGCGTACTGGACGGTCACGGTGCCGCTGTAGGAGGCGCTCAACGTGACGGGGATGTTGACGGAGGTGG
This sequence comes from Planctomycetota bacterium, assembly GCA_025357795.1. Taxonomy (GTDB): domain Bacteria; phylum Planctomycetota; class Phycisphaerae; order UBA1845; family JANYLN01; genus JANYLN01. The sequence continues at coordinate 370 of JANYLN010000187.1, read as the reverse complement.
TGCTTTCGGCACCGCTGGAGGAGGTTGCCGCGAACTGGACGGTCGGCGTGCTGGAGACGTACTCGTAACCGCCGATGTCAATCGTGCCGCTGACGGGCCTTGCCTGGCTGGTGCACGGGTGGACGTACTGCAGGGTCGGGTTCATGTTGAAACCGTTGATGCCGGTGCCGGGGGAGGTGCCGGCGTTGATGGCGCCGGTGGAGCCGGCTGTCAGGTGGAAGTCGAAGTTGACGGGGTCAACCAGGTAGGCGTTGGTGGTGGTCCAGTTGGTGGTCTGAGTCCCAGCCCCAACCAGCACTGTGCCGGCGCCCTGGAAGATGTTGTTTTGCAACAGGGCGCTGGTGGCGTTGGCGTTGTTGACGAAGGTACC
>JANYLN010000179.1 GCA_025357795.1 Planctomycetota bacterium | reverse complement strand
CCCGATCACCAAGCCGCTGACAGGCGCGATGGTCGCCTGCTGGCTCACGCCCGACGTCAACAGCGACTACACCTGGCCGCGGGACCTCAAGAACAAGATCCAGCAGTGGATCGGCGAGTACGTTTTCGATCTGCGGAACTTCCGGAACCTGCCCAAGGATGCGATGCTCCAGCAGATCTACGAGATGACGCAGAAGCGTTTCGATCTGTCCAAACGCCTGGTGCGCGAATATCCCTGGAGCCTGTTCTGGATGGTGGAGATGGGTGTGGACCGGATCCATCACACCTTCTGGAGCGACATGGACTCCAGGCACCATCGCCACGAGCCGGGCAACAAGCACGAGAACGCGATTCGAGATTATTACATTTACCTGGACAATAAGATCGGGGAGCTGCTGGCCTTGATGGATCTGGACAAGACGGCCATCTGGGTGGTCAGCGACCACGGCGCGCAGTGCATGGAAGGGGGCGTCTGCTTCAACGACTGGCTGATCCGGGAGGGGTACCTCGTCCTCAAGGAGCCCGTCAGCAAGCCGACGAAGTTCCGCTTCGACATGGTGGATTGGACGAAGACCCGGGCCTGGGGCGAGGGCGGCTACTACGGCCGGTGCTTCATCAATGTCCAGGGACGCGAACCCAACGGGATCATCCCCCAGGGCCAGTATGATGCGTTCTGCAAGGAGCTGATCGGCAAGCTGGAAACGATGCCGGACGAGAAGGGCGTGCCGCTGGGGACGAAGGTCTACAGGCCGAATGACATTTACAGCAAGGTCAACGGTGTGGCCCCGGACCTCATCGTGCTCTTCGGCAACCTGCGGCATCGCAGCGTGGGCAGCGTCGGCAATCCCAGTCTGTTCATGATGGAAAACGATACCGGCCCGGACGACGCCAACCACGCGCAGAACGGCATGTACATCCTGTCGCATCCGAGCCTGGGGCCCGGCAAGTGCGACGACAAGGCGACGCTCTACGACGTTGCGCCGACCACGCTGAAGATGCTCGGCATGAACGTCCCCGCTGGGATGAAGGGCAAGGCGCTGGTGTAACTGACGGTTGTTTGCGGCATCGCCGCCCGCGGCGCATCAGTACTACCTCAACAAGGATCCTGCGGCTAGAGCAATTGCATGTGAACACAAATCATCGCCCTTTGTACTGCTGGCCGATGTGCCATCCGCGTTCCTGATAGCGCCAGCAGGAGGTGGCATGGTCCTGCGCTGTTGCAGGACCATGGTCTTGCCCAGCATGCAATTGCCCTGGTCCTGCGGCGGCTCGTGGCGGTCCGCGCTTGACGCAAGGTGCCCTGCTGGCGGCTGGCTGGCAGAACAGACTCATAGGGCCCGGCGACGGATCGCCGGGCCCTTTTGCATGCGCAGCGGGCAGGACCACGGTGTGCGGACGCCTGCCTCGACTCATCGCCCAGCGCGCTGCAGGCAGTGGATAAGCAATCGGTCTGCTAGGTGAAACGGAACGATTGCCATGGCACGATCGTATGTTTTTGCACGCATTTTCTGTCTCTGCCCTCCACAGGCGGAAACACGGTGGTTATACTTAGGGCCCTACGACGTTAGTAGTAGCGGAGGCCCGGCACGTCCTAGTGGGACTCTGTCAGCTGTACTGTCTTGTATCGGACCCGTGGGACACTAATCGACCGGGGTCAGCCCAGGCTGATCCCCCTTGTGGGGGTTGCTATGGGTGCAAAGCAGGCCAAGGAGACGGTGCAGTCCGTGGAGCGCTGCCTGGACGTGTTGCAGGCTGTCGCATCGGCCAGCCAGTCCATCGGTGTCAGCGCCCTGTCCCGCCAATTGGGTCTATCCAAGGCTACCTCGCATCGCATGTGTCAGACCTTGCTGGAACGCCAGTTCCTCCAGCAGGATCCGCGGACCGGTCGTTATTGCCCCGGCCTGCGCCTGCTCGAGGTGGCGGGTCGATTGGTCGGGCATATCGGTGTGGCCCAGGTCTCCCGGACGTTGCTGATGGGCATGGTCCGTGAGATGCAGGAGACCGCGTTTGCCGGCACCCTGATCCAGCTGCGGGAGCTGCAGGTTCACGACGAGGTGGGTGTGGATCACGCCGTCCAGCCGCGTTCGCTGATGGGCTTGCGGCTGGCGCTGCCACAGGCGCCGGGCGGCCTGCTTTGCCTGGCGCGGCTGGATGGGAACCGGCTCAGGGAGGTTGCCGCGGACATTGCCGGGCGTGTCGAGCTGCAGGGAACCCTCTCCGCGCAGGAAATCATCGAGCGTGCGCGTGCGCTTCGGGGCCAGCCCTATAGCGTGCAGCCTGGCCTGCCGTACCAGGATGTGACCGTGATCGCCAGCCCGATCATGGATCGCAGGCAGCAGGTGCTGGGCGTGGTAGGTTATTGCTTGCCGCGATTGCGTGCCGAAGGGGCCGACCTGGCAAAGCTCGGCGAGCAGTGTGTTTCGGCCGCCCGGGAGATGGCATCGCTGATGGGGGACTGATCTGCGCGGGGGGTCGCGCCGTCGTGTCACTTGCTCGTGGCATCTGCCTTACCAACAATATGGTGGAGAGGGGATTGGTCCTGCGGTGGAGAACGCGTATGCCTCGGCAGGCGATTCTGGTCGTGCCCCGCCCCCATTTAGCCGGCTCGCTTGCGAGCCGCGTGTTGTTGCCGTTGTCCCGCCGTGGCTGTTTGTCCCAGAGGGACGGTATGAATTTAACCCAGGACTTCAGGGACCCGGCGTTTTGTTGTTTAGTCCCACCAGGGACGGTTGAAATGCTCGGCGGCGGAGTCATTGTTGCACGGACCCTTACCAGGCTACCCTCGCCGATCCCCAGGCAGTTGCACACGTGACAGGTCATTCCTGCTCGGACGCAGCGGAGTCGCCCGTGTAAAGTTCCATCCAGACTTGGTCCTGTGTCTGTGCTGTCCAAGTGGAGGCCTGCGGTTCGTCCTGCAGGCTATAGCGAGTCTGTCTTGTGGTGGCACAGCCCGACGAGATGACCGAACTGGCCAGTAGCGCCAGCAGCCCGAGGCATGCCGGCAAGTGCCTTCTGCACCTGGACCGGAAGTGAAGCATTGTCGCGAACATAGCACTTACCCTCTTCTTGGACAAAGCGGGAAAGGCCACGCCGGGTCGGCCGCACGAGAGTCGAGCACATCGGAGCGGCCCCGCGGCCCCATTATCCCGCACTGGATTATATACAGCAGTCGCGCGTCTATTGCAGATAGGGGTTACGACAGCGACCGGATTCCGGGGCGATTGCGGCGTATAAAAAAAGGCCGGCGGGACCACGCGGTCCCGTCGGCCTGAGTGTTTGCCAGGGGCGTTACTGTACCGGCTGCGATGACGGGGCTTCGGCTTCGAGGGTCGCATCGATGCCCTCTGTTGCGGAGCCCGCCTGGACAGCTACATCCGCGATCGCCTGGGCCACGTAGCCTTCGGCGGAGAATGCAACGTTGTACGTGCCGGTCGGTAGGCCGCTGAGGGTGTAGGTGCCGTCCGCCTCGGTCGAGGTGCTTGTCACCTGTTGGCTGTCGCGCAGGGCTGTGACGGTCACGCCCGACAGCGGGCCGTCTGCGTTGCTGACAGTGCCGCTGATCGAGCCCGCCTGGACCACATTGATCAGCCGCATCGCCAGCGAGGGCTGGAACTTGAACTGCTTGATGTCCTCGGGCCGCTTGACGCCGCTGCCGGGGATCGGCTTGAAGGCCCGGCTCAGGTCCACGTCCAGCAGCAGGGGTTGCTGCTCGCCGGCGTTGACCGTGAAGGTGAAGTGCAGCTTGATGCCGCTCTGGGCGCCGCTAGGAACCTTGAGGTTGAAGGTCCGTCCGTCCTTGAGGGTGACGGAACCCTCCGTGACGTACAGTCGCATCTGCGTGTAGGTGCCAGCCGGGACCGTTGCGTCGGCGAGCACGTCCGTTCGGCCGTTACGCAGGTCCAGCAGGTTGAAAGTGGCCGAGCCATCGAAGACGGTCACCCAGACGCCGTCCTGCGTGTCAGCGTTGTCGGCCTGCTCACCCGTCTCCTTTTGCGGCTTGCCCTGGCTCTTTTCCGTGTACTTGGAGGCGGCCGTCAGCGTGGCGCCGGCTGTCGATCCGTCGTCGGCGGTGTCCTTCGAGGAGGTGTCCTCGGCTGGCTCGCTTTCGGACGACTCGGGCTGCTCGAGGTTCTGGTCGGTGGCATCGGCCTGGCGCAGGTCGATCTTGGTGATGGTGACGGTGGCCTGGCTGATCAGGTCGACAGGGAAGGGGGCGTCGGTGATGCGAAGGTTGACGGCACCGGTGGCACCGCTGCGGGAGTCACACCCTGTTACGATGCATACAGCCAGGGAAAGGGACGCGGCCATGCAGGCGATTGCGACGAGACGGGCTCGGGGCATGCTTCTTCTCCTTTTTTCTTACGGGCTGGCAGTTGCTGTCAGGGACGCGGATCCGGCGACAGCCACGGGTACTTATCGGTTCGCACATATACCCAGGATAAATATGGGATACAAGGCCAAACTTGGCAATTCCTACAAATCCGTATATCTGATGTCAACGCCGTTCTGAAAGTGTGGCAAATCCGCCGGTTTGTCGCAATCCGGCACAGCGGCGCTGAGGCCGGGCCAAGACGCCATTCCGTCTTTCAAGCCGATGTGAATGGACAACCGCAAATCGCCCGATCCACAGGATCATCGTAGTGGAGATCCCTCGGGGTGTTCCTCCACGTCCGGCATCTTTCCTTTGACAATGCTACAAGTACCCGACGTTCTTTGACCGCCAGCGCTGCATGCCTGCAATCGACGCAGCCATGGTACCCGGCGCTCGGCTGTGCTTGTTGGCGAAGGCCCGCCGGGTCTTGCCCACTACGGCAGGGCTGGGATGCTCTCGCCCCAGTGTTCTGCCAGCGTGAGCAGGTCGATCACGTCTACGGCATCGTCGCTATTGAGGTCGGCTGTCGGGTTGTAGCCTGGATCGCCCTGGACCTGCCCCCAACTGCCGGCCAGGGTCAGCAGGTCCACTACGTCGACTGATAGGTCCCCGTTGGTGTCGGCCACGAGCCGGTAGACCAGGCCCTGGAAATCGCCGCCCTCCAGGCCGTCGCCGCTGGGCAGCACCGGCAGGGCCAGATCCATGTTGCCGTCGAGGTGGATACCGCCGTCGTTGGCCACACTGTCGCGGACCGTTACCAGGTACGTGTCGTCCGGCAGGGGGGCCGCCCAACTCAGGACGGCAATGTGATCTTGCGCATCGTAGCTGAGCGTGAAGTCGTTGCGGGCGCCGGTCATCAGGCCCTGCACGGTCACGTCGGCCTGGCTGATCTGCACCGCTTGGTCAAAGCTGATCAAGACGCTGCTCATGCCGTCGTCGAAGGGCTGGACGGTCACCAGCGACGGGTAGACACTCAGCACGTGCGGCGGGGGGGCTACGTCGAAAATCAGCGAGCCATAGACTTCCGCCGGCCACGCTCCGAACGACTCGTCCTCGTAGACCGCCAGGAAAGCCCCATCGCCGCGGGCCAGGGCGGGACGACTCTCCATATCGACGGATTTGACCACGGCGTACTCGGGGCCGACGGTTCCGGTCGGGCTGACTGCGCAGGCATAAATATCGTGGTCAGTGGCGGTGTACTCGGTTTCCCAGAGCACTTCGAACTGGTGCAGGCCGCTGTTCCATGCGGCCGCCGGTTGCGTGTCGTCGTTGGTCCCCCCCGCGATCGTCAGGGCCAGTGACGTGGCGACCTGGTTCGAGGCGTCGATGGTCGCCAGCGCTGCCAGGATGTCGTGGTCGCCGTAGGCCGTCATGTCCTGCCATGCGACGAAAAAGACGTCGTCGTACGGATCGTACGACAGGCTGGGCATGGTCTCGTTGTCCCGGGTGCCGGCGAGGCTCTGGACGGGACCGATCGGTTGGCCGTTGCCATTGAGCACGCGTGCCTGGATATCGTGCTCCCAGTCATTCATCGATGTGCCGGCCGTGCTGAAGGGCCACTGCCAGACCACCATGCACGTGTCGAACTTGTTGACGGCGACCTTCGGGTGTGTCAGGCCGATGTAGGAGGTGTTGGCGTTAAGGATGTACTCCGTGCCCAGGAGGAGGTCCGGCATGCCATAGGAGACAGTCCGCCCCATGACGATCGCGTCGACGGGCAGGTTCGGATTGGTCGTGTCGCACCAGACCACGATGAATTTGCCATTGCTGATGTACGCGACGTCGGGGGTGAGTTCGTCATTGTAGGTGGAGGCGAGGAACCTCTCCGCAAGCGTTTCGCCGGTGTTGTCGAGCAGCCGCACATAGAGATCACTGTCGCTAAAGCCGTCGCGCCAGTCCTCGTAGGCGACCAGGTAGCGGTCGTTGTCTGGGTCATACGCGACAGCGGGATTGACGCTGGAGCTATCGAACGTATCGAGGGCGAAGCGGTTGGTGGTGCCGGTCTGCGGGTCGTAGAAGGCCGCCGCGATATCGCCATGCACTTGCTGGAATTCGTCGTAGACCCACTGCGTGTGGACCACCAGGAACCGGTCGGCGCCGTAGACGGCCCGCGGCTGGTTCTCGGGCAGGACTTGGGTGGTGTCATCGCTGACGGGGAAGGGAGCCCCGACGTACCCGGCCCGGGCGAGCGCGCTGCCGCAGATTACGATCACCGATGCCACGAGTGCAGACAGGTACAGTGCGTGCCAATGAGTCCTCTGAGTGGTCATGCTCGTCCTCCTCCGTCGCCCCGTTGCCGGCGAAAGCCGACAAGGGAAAGCGATTCTTTCCCCGGTCGTGTTCGCACACCCTGTGAAGATCGGCCAGCCGAACCGCATTTCTACAAGCTGCGTCGGCCGCGGACGTGATGGTCCACCGCCCACCTGTTGCCGATGAGGCGCGAATCGGATGCGGCCCCTGCCACCCAGTTGGTAGATGACCGGATTGGGTGCTCCCGGTCAGTATGGCAGGTGAGCGGATGCATGAGGAAGGGTATTCCGTCAGGTCCACGTATTGCGGCGGTGCTGCCTCCCAGTGCTGGAAATGGATGTGGAGGATCGGAATGCGGGTGCACGGCTCGGACCTGACGCCGGTGCTCCCGGAATCCATGGGACCAAGCGGTTCGCCAGGCCCGACGTGGACTGCTGTCACGACCTCTATCCGCGGCGCAACGGAAAAAACAGTGCCAAGGACCAACGGCTTCCCGCGCGACCCCCTATGCGCGGTTCGTTGCCCGCTCGTCAATTCTGTCCAGCAGCCGGAGCAGGCCGTCCAGAATCGTCAGCGGGTGCGGTGGGCAGCCCGGGATGTACAGGTCGATGGGGATGAACTGGCCGGCGCCGTCGTGGGCCTCGCCGTGGCCGGCGAACGGGCCGCCCGAGATTGCGCAGGCCCCGACGACGATCACGATCTTGGGGTCCGGGGTCGCCTCGTATGTCTTGAGCAAGGCCAGACGCATGTTTTCCGGGACTGGACCGGTCACTAGCAGGCCATCAGCGTGCCGCGGCGAGGCCACGAACTGGATGCCGAAGCGGGCGAGGTCCCAGCCCACGGTGTTCAGGACGTTGACGTCGGCCTCGCAGGCGTTGCATCCGCCGGCCGAGACTTGCCGCAGCCGCAGCGACCGTTTGAACAGCTTGAGGCTCTTTTCCTCCAGCGCGGCGGCCAGCTTGTAGGCCAAGCCGTTGTCGAGGAGGTCATCACGGGTGCGGGTCGCCAGGCGGTACTCCTGGGTGAATCGGAGCGATCCGCTGGGGCACGCCTCGCTGCAGTCGGGGCAGAACAGGCACTTGCCCAGGTCGATCCGCCAGCCGTCGGCCAGGCGGATGGCACCGACGGGGCACGCGTCGGCGCAGCGCCGACACTCCCGCGGGCACAGGCCGACATTGACCTGTGGCCGGCCCCGTAGCCTGTCGGGCAGGGCCGGGGCGCTGCCGTCAGGAAACCCGATCGTCCGGTACTTTTGCTGCAGCCTGGCGCGCAGTGCGTTGAACATCAGACGGTCCTACCTCTTGGAAACAACCTCGCCTTCGGTCTTTGCGGGGCTGGCCTTACCTGAAGCGTTGCTATTGACTGTCGTTCTAGAGGTCATGCCCGCAATACGACAGGTTGAAACTCTTGTTGCACAGCGGGAAGTCACTCACCTGCTGATCCCGCAGACAGCACGCCAGGCCGAACCAGTTGTGGAACGATGGATCCACGATCTTGTAATGGGCAAACTGGCCGTCGTCGTCGGTCAGGGCCACGTGGCAGATCTCGCCTCGCCAGCCCTCGGTAAGGGAAACCACGATTTGGCCCGGTGCGGGCTCGCCGATCGCCCCGGCCACCGAACCGGCCGGCAGCGACTGCAGTTGCTCGCGGACGAACGTCAGCGACCGCTGGATCTCCAGCCAGCGGACGTAGGCCCGGGCGAAGACGTCGCCGCTGTGCCAGGTCGAGGCCGGGATGTGCGCGAAGCGGTACATCCCGAACGGCAGGTCCTGCCGGACGTCGCGGCTGACCCCGCACGCCCGCGCGGCCGGGCCCACCAGCCCGATCTGTCGGGCGAGGTCCTGCGAGAGCGTCCCTGTTTCCTCGAACCGTGCCATGACCGACGGAATGTTCCACAGCAGATTCACCGCGACCTCGAGGTCCTTGGACGCGGCGTCCAGACGGTTGAGCAGATCACCGACGCGGCCGGCCTCCGCATCGAACCGCACGCCACCCGGTTTGACCAGGCCCCGCCCGAAGCGGTTGCCGCACAGCAGGGCCGTCATGTTGAGGATGTCGCCCCGGATCCGCCCGCAGTACGACATCGTCGGTAGATAGGCCACCTCCCCGGCCAGTGCGCCGAGATCGCCGACGTGATTGGCGACGCGCTCCAGCTCCAGGGCGATCGCCCGTAGCGCCTGCGCCCGGGCGGGCACGTTGTACGCGCAGAGCGTCTCGATCGCCCGGCAGTACGCCGTCGCATGGCCGATCGTCGTGTCGCCTGCCGCGGTCTCCATGTAGTGGAGCGTCCGTTTGTTCGGCCCGCCCAGCAGAGCCTTTTCGATGCCGCGGTGCTGGTAGCCCAGCGAGATCTCCAGGTGAAAGACATCCTCGCCGTGGCACTGGAAGCGGAAGTGCCCCGGCTCGATGATGCCGGCGTGTACCGGTCCGACGGCCACCTCGTGGATCTCCTCCCCTTCGACACGGAAGTAGTCGGTCACGCCGGGGAGGATGGGACTGTCTGCCTTGCGGGCCCAGGCGTCCATGCCACGCCGGCAGGACGTGTGAAAACGGATCGGTTTGAGCCAGGGATGTCCCTGCGGCTCGACGCCCCACTGCTCGGCGATTTCCCGCTCGAACCAGTGGGCCTGCGGGCAATCCGGCGTGATCGCGTCGTAGGAGTACTGCACGTCGGTCGAGACCAGCGAGAGCGTCCCGCGGGCCGGGTACTCCAACACCGCCATCAGTCGCACCGGGCCGTTTGCCTGGCCATGCCCGAACAGCGCGGCGATGCTCGCCCCGCCGATCCGCACGGCGTCGATGACGGCCTGGCGGAATTCCGTGGTGTTGAGCCGGGGGACGTCCTGCAGGCTGACGGCCTCGGTGTTGCAGATCTCCAGCAATTGTCTCGTGCCCGCCATTACAGGGCTCCTAGCGCAAGTGCGGCGTTTCGGATCGCCTCGGTCAGCACCGGCGGGACGTACAGCCCCAATCCCAGCATGATCGTCCCCAGCACCGCCGGCGGCAGCACCGCCAGGATCGCTTCGCGCCGCGGCCTCGCCGGGGGCGTTCCGATCGGCTCCCCCTGTGCCATCGCGATCACCACGCCGGCCATACCAATGAAGATCACCACCAGCAGGGCGATGAATGTGATCGCCGCGGCCATATGTCCCTGCTCGACGGCTGACTTGAGGATCGTGAATTCGCTGAGAAACACGCCAAACGGAGGGCTGCCCGTGATCGCCAGGAACCCCGCCATCCACAGGACCCCGGAAATCGGCAGGACTCGTATCAGTCCTTTGACCTCGCCGGTGGCCTTGGTCTTATAGGCCGCCAGGATGTTGCCCGCGACGAGGAAAAGCATGGCCTTGGTCACCGAGTGGTTGACGGCGTGCAGCATCGCCCCAAAACTGGCCATGCCGCCAATGCCGACGCCCAAAGCGAGAATCCCCATGTGCTCGACGCTCGAGTAGGCGAGCATTCGCTTGTAGTCCGTCTGGCCGACGATGAAGACGGCGGCGACCGCCATGGAAAACAGGCCGAACAAAATCAGTAAGTCCTGCCCGAAGGGTCCTTGTCCCGCGGCGATGCAGACCTGCTGCATCCGCAGGATCGCCACGAATGCGCAGTTGAGTAGCGCGCCCGACAGTAGGGCCGATACGACCGACGGCGCTTCGCTGTGCGCGTCCGGCAGCCAGGTGTGCAGCGGCGCCAGACCCATCTTCGTCCCGTACCCGACCAGGAAGAACAAAAAGGCCGCCTTCAGCAGCGGGACGTTCAAGCCATTGGCGTGTTTCAGCAGGTCCGCCACGACGATCGGCACATGCCTGGCCGAGGCCGCCAGAAAGAACGTCCCCAGCAACGCCAGCGCAATGCCCACCGAGCAGATCAGCAGATACTTCCACGTCGCCTCCAGCGAGCGGTGGTGCCGGTGGAAGTAAATGAGCGGGCTGCTGGCCAGCGTGGTCGCCTCGACCGCCACCCAGATCAGCCCGAAGTGCTGGCTGACCGTCACCAGCGTCATCGTCGAGAGAAACAGCAGCAGGCAGCCCGTGAAAACCTGCTCGGGGGCGTTGCTGAAAAACAGGTTCTCCTCGATGTCCTTCTTGGCGCCGTGCTCCTCGTGCGCGAGGTAACTCACCCCGTAGAAGGCCGCCGCCAGGAACAGCAGGCTGGTGATGCTCACGAACAGCAGGCCTATCGGGTCCAGCGCCAGCCAGCCGTCGAACAGCGACCCGGGTCGCTCGATCCATGCGTAGCCCACCATTCCCGCATGGGCCAGGGCCGTCAGCACCAGCAGGGCCCGCCGCAGGCCGTCCTGTCGGATCAGGAACGCCAGCAGACCCGCGATGGCCGGTACCAGTATCAGTGCCAGAATCATGCGTTAATCCTTCAGCGTGGCCATCTGCTCGGTGTCGATATTGTCGAATTCCCGGCTGATGCGGAACAGCGTGATGCCCATCACGAACACCGCGACGAACGCGTCCAGCAGGATGCCCATCTCGATCAGCAGCGGTTGCTCCTGTGCCAGCACCATGCCGATCGCATAGATGCCGTTTTCGATCGCCAGGTATCCCAGCACCTGCGTGAGAGCCTTCTTGCGGCTGACGATCAGGAAGAGCCCCACCATCATCGTAAATAGGGCCGCCGGCACCAGCAGGCTCGACACGTGTACCCCCGGCAGGGGCAGCCGTTTGCCCATCCACATCGCCGCCGCCAGGGCAATCACGCCCACCAGCAGGCTCATGCCATACCCCACGAACGGCTCGACCTCCCGGCGCATGTCCGCCCCCCGCAGGGCCCGCAGCAGCAGCCACGGAAAGGCGAACCCCTTCAGGCCGATGCTCACCGCCGCGACGATCACCATCCGCAACGTGATGGTCTCCTGTCCGGCGAAAAAGGGCAGCAGGCCCATCACCACCCCCTGCACCGCGACGATGCGGATACACGGCACCAGCCGGCTCGAGCCCAGCAGCTTCAGGTTGCTCAGCACCACTAGAACGATCAGAGTGTCCAGCCAAATGTTCATCGTCATCTGCGATTCGTTATTGGTTACTCGCTATTGGCACCAGCGGGACACAGCCCTCGGCCCGTGTCACGCTGCTTCCCTTGTCACTCGCTGCTCACCACGGCTGTCTTCATCGGAACACCAGGATCAGTGCCAGAATCGCCAGGGCGCTGGCGGCCCCGAGCAGCTGGGGCACCCGCAGCAGCCGCAGCCGCGCCATCGTCGATTCGATCACCCCCGTGGCCACCGCTAGCAGGACCATTCCCGCCAGAGAGATCCCGATGTCCGCCCACAGCCACCCCGTGCGGATCGGTAGCAGCACGCCGACCAGCAAGGCCCCCAGGATCCACAGTTTCAGCGCCGATCCATACAAAATGAACGCGAAGTCCGGCCCGCTGGTGTCCAGCGCCAGCACCTCGTGGATCATGGTCAGTTCCAGGTGCGTGTCGGGATCGTCCACGGGCACGCGGGCGTTCTCGGCCAGGAACACGATCAGCAGCGCCCCCGCCACCAGGATCATCGCCGGTCCGGTCTTCAGCAGCACGTCGAAGGACATCGCGCCGTAGATGTCCGTCAGCGACAGCTGCCCCGTCTGCCGCGCCAGGGCCGCCAAGGCCAGCAGCAGAGCGGGCTCCGCCAGGGCCGAGAACTGGACCTCCCGACTGGCGCCCATGCCCTCCAAGGCCGAACCCGTATCCATCGCCGCCAGCACCACGAAGAACCGCATCAGCCCCAGCAGGTACGCCAGCAGTACCAGGTCGCCCGCAAAACTCATGGGAGCGGCCGAGCCGCCCAGCGGCACCAGCAACATCGCTACGGCCGCGGCCGCCAGCCAGACCACGGGACCGGCGCGAAAGATCCAACTGGTTGTGTGGCTGTAGACGGCGCCCTTACGCAGGAGCTTGTTGAGGTCGTAATACAGCTGCAGGAAAGGTTGCCCCTTGCGCCCGCCGAAGAAGGCCTTCGTCTTGTTGATCACCCCCAGCAGCAGCGGGGCCAGCACAAGACCCAGCAGCAGTGATATCCATGAAGCGGTATGCACGTGTTTACCCCAGCTTCCATACAAGCAGCACAAGCAGCGTCGCCGCGATATACAGTACGTACATCTGCACCCGACCATGCTGGAACCACCGCAGCTTCGACAAGACCCAACCCGTGCCCTCGAAGGCGGGACGGTACACATTCTCGGCGAAGACATCCGGCGTTTCCGTCACCAGCCTGGCCTCCTTGGGGAACAGCCCGGCTGGCCGATCCAGGTGCACTCGCGTCCGCAGGAACGCACCGAACAGGTGCGTCAGCGGCTGGGCGAACGACGAGCCTGTGTACTGCATCCGCGCCGTCGGCTTGGCGTACCCACAGTACCAGGTGCTTGCTTGGCCGATGGATCGCCCCGCCAGCAGCCGGGCCCTCGCCATCGCCAGCAGTAGCACCAGCAACAGGAATCCCAGGGACACAATCACGACGGACGACAGCCCCTGCGTGGCCACCGCCATGTTCGTTCCGACCGTTTCCGCGGGTAGGTGCGTGATGTCCGCGATGACCGGCTGGACCATACGCGCCATCAGGGGCCCGAACAGCCCCAGAAACAAGCACGCGATCATCAGCAGGACCAGGGGCAACACCATCGCCAGGCCCGGGGCGCTCGCGAGCCTGGCCTGCTCGCTGCGCGGTTCGCCCAGGAAGACGGTCCCGAAGGCCTTGGTAAAGCATGCCGCGGCCAGTCCGCCGATCAGAGCCAGCCCCGCGATCACCGCCAGGCCCGGTACGGCCGTCTCGGCGGCATAGGTCGTCGTCGCCTTATAGGCACCGACGTAGACGAGAAACTCGCTGACGAAGCCATTGAGCGGCGGCAACCCGCAGATCGCCACCGCCGCCACCAGGAATGCCAGACCTGTCGCGGGAATCCGCTTGAGCAGCCCCCCCAGCAGGTCCATCTGCAGTGTGCCGCTGCTCCGCTGGACCGTCCCCGCCGCCAGGAACAGCAGTCCTTTGAACATCGAGTGGTTGATCACGTGTAGCAGCCCGCCGCCCAGACCCAGCGCGGCCACGATCGGCCAGCCATGACTCAGTCCCAGCAGCCCCAGCCCCAGGCTCAGCGTGATGATCCCCACGTTCTCTATGCTGCTGTAGGCGAGCATCCGCTTGAGGTCCCGCTGGGCCAACGCAAAGAGGATGCCCATCACCCCGCTGAAGACCCCGATGCCGATCAGCAGCCACCCCCACCAGGCCGGCGGGGCGCCCAGGAACGACAGCACCCGCAGCAGGCCATAGATCCCCGTCTTGATCATCGCGCCCGACATCACCGCCGAGACATGGCTCGGCGCTGCCGGATGGGCCTCCGGTAGCAGCGACACATGCATGGGCATGAAGCCGGCCTTCGTGCCGAAGCCGATCACCGCGCAGACGAACAGCATGCTGGCAACGCCCGAGATCGCCCCCGCCGCCCGGCCGAAATCATCAAAGTCGAAGGAGCCCGCCTTCTGGCCCAGGATGACGAACATCAGAAGGAGGAACGCCGCGCCCATGTGCGTCGCGACCAGGTAGGTCCAGCCCGCCCTCCGAACGTCCCCCTTCTCGTGCTCGAAGGTCAACAGGAAGAACGCCGCCAGCGACATCACTTCCCAGGCGACCAGGAACAGCACCGCGTTGCGGGCGACAACCACCAGCAGCATGCTGACAATCAGCAGGTTGTAGAAGAACCACGGCGCGCCGAGGTTCTTCCGGTCCCGGTAGGCCAGCAGGTACTCCGCGCCGTGGACCGCGGCCAACCCCGAAAGTACCAGGATCGGCAGCAGGAAGAACGCGCTGAGCGCGTCGATCTCGATCGCGAACGAGCCGAACGGAACGTCCCACGGCAGGCGAAACGACTCCGGCCTGTTGCGGATCAGTACCCGCAGCACCGGGACCAGCCCTGCGCCGCAGGCCAGCACCGCGCTGCCGGCCCCCAGGAGCGTCGCAATGCGGGGCAACTTGCCGGCCGCAAGGGCGAAAAGGCCCCCCGCCAAAAGGACGATGATGACCGCCAGGAAAAGACTCATGTTCTGCTCGGGTCCTTCGCGTGTTGTCTCTAGTGGGTTTCCTTGGAGGCTGCAGCGGCAGGCGGAGTGAGGCTCCCCTCGATACAGCGAACGGCATGCAGGATCTCGTCACGCGAGCCCTGGCGGGTCAGCACGGCCTTGAAGGCCGCGTCGCGCAGCACGTACGCCAGCCTCGATAGCAGGTGCAGGTGCGCGCGGATAGTCGGGCTGATGATCGTAAAGAGGACCTGCACCGGCTTGCCATCCAGGGCGCCGAAATCAATCGGGTGCTCCAGGAAGCACATCGTGATCGTCGGGGCCGCGATGTGCAGCACGATCGGGTTGCGGACGTGCGGGATCGCGATGCCCTCGCCGATACCGGTCGAGCCTAGCGACTCGCGGGCCAGCAGCACCTGCACGAGGAACTCGCGATCCACCGAGTCCGGCAGTCTCATCACTTCGACGACCGCCCGCAGCACGGCTGGCTTGTCCGCCCCGCCGATGCGGTAGTGAATCCCGCCCGTCTGGAGGGCTTCCGCCAGCACAGGCAAGGGGCTCTGCGAGCCTTCGGGTTCCCGGAAGATCTCCGGCGAGACGTTGATCTTGCAGGCGGTCGCCCATTCCAGCAACTCCGCGCGATTGAAGCGGTACTGGTCCGCTACCCGGTAGGCCGGAAGCTTGCCTTCCTTGATCCACCGGTAGATGGTCTTTTCGGATACATCCAAGATGCTAGCGGCATCCCGAACGGCAAGTTGCATCGTTATCCCTCTCTCACGAAGGCGCAAACATGTAAAAACTCAGACATTTAGCCGACAATGTCCAAGGATGTCAATGGGTGACACGTCCCGACGGAGTGCTAATGTGTTATCGGCCAATGGGGATGCGGGGTGCCACGCGCGCGCTGTTTGCAGGCGTGCAAGAGTTCCCGACCCCCTATGACCCCTTTGAAGAAAGGTGAACAGACCATTTAGCCGGCTCGCTTGCGAGCCGCGTGTTGTTGCCGTTGCCTTAGTTCGGATTCTGTTTATGTGCAGCGTCAGGCATGAGTGCTGGGTGCCATTGGTCCTGCGCTGTTGCAGGACCATGCTCTCGCTCCCGCTAGAGATAATCTAGGCGCATAGAAAAAGCACCGGCCGATCGGGTCAGCCGGTGCTCGTATGTTCGTGCGAATTAAGGCTACTCGTATCCTCTATCGCCGGGTACCCGCCGCCCGTGCGGTGACCTCCACGCGGATATCCTCCTCGTACAGAGGATCATCCAGATCCATCACGTGTAGCGTCGTGCGGTACGTGCCGGCAAAG
>JANYLN010000158.1 GCA_025357795.1 Planctomycetota bacterium | reverse complement strand
ATACCATTGGCGATGCGGCCCGAACCGCGGCCCCCCTCTATTGAGGAGGCGACTCGAACGCTGCACATCCCGCCTTCCTTAGTGTCGCCGAAGCGGATCGGCCCGTCGGTCATCTCCAGGCGGCTGGTCACGTCGATGAACCGCTTGGAGTCGATCTCGTCCCAGAAGACGGTTTTGCGTCGTTCGGACAACAGTCGCTGGCCTGCCGCGGCGAGCCAGTCGATCCGGGCATTCCTCTGGGCACATGCCGGGCCCTTGATCATACTGACTTGTCGGGTGCGTTGCACGCCGTGGCCATCGGCCAGGGACCAGAAATCAGGGTAATCGCATGTTGTGGCACGGGCCTCTTGCCCGTGAGTAAGACGGGCATCAGGAGCACGATTCCGTCGGCCCTTGCGGCCGCTACGGGCGGGACGCCTGGGATGTTCATGGCCAGGATGGCCATGCCACACGTACATGCGATTACCCTGGACCAGAAATCGACGCCGTTGACGGGCGTCGTGGCTGACCCAGAGGGACTGCTGGTGAACGTGGTTGCGGCTGGCGGCTGGCGGCCGGGCGCTACATTTCCACGATCTTGCGGTAGACGTTGGGGCGGCGACGGGCGAAGCGGTCGTCGTTGCATCCTTTCTTCACCGGGACGTCCACGACAAGCAGGTGGCGACGATTGGGGGAGAGGGCGAGGACGTTGCCCTTCTCGTCGATGTAGGCGGCGCCCAGGGGGCGGTCGGCGTCGGGCTTTTCGGGCCAGACGAACGAGAGGGCGAGCATCGGGCGGTTGGCATCGAACGCGCGGGCGCGGGCGAGGGTCAGGGCGAAGGTGTCATGCTGGGTGGTCGGGAAAACCAGGACGTCGGCGCCGAGAATCTGGTAGAGGCGGGTGAGTTCGGGATAGTGGATCTCCCAGCAGGTCAGCACGCCCAGTTTGCCCAGGGGGGAGTCGATCGTCTCGAGTTCATCGGCAGCGATGAAGCCTTCCTCGCAGTCGGGCAGGTGCGTCTTGACGTGCCGGCCTGCGACGCGGCCGTGCGGCTCGACGAGGAGGAAGGAGTTGATCAGGCTGCCGTCGGAGGCCTTCTCATTGATGCCGAAGGCGCACCAGATCGAGCGGTCCTTGCACTTCTGCATGATGAGCCTGGCGGTCGGGCCGCCTGGGACGGACTCGACGTGCCGGGCGAAGCAGTCGTGTTCGTGGCCCGCGTCCCAGTCGGCGACGGTCTCCTTGGTCCGCTGGCAGTTGACGTACTCGGGGAAGAAGATCATCTGGCATTGGGCGTCGGCGGCCTGGTCGATGAAGGCGGCGATGTCCTGCCGGCGGGTGTCCTTGGAGACGATGTCCATGCTCAGGGCGGCCAGGCCGATTTTCATTTTCTCGTCCTCTATGCTTCGATGGTACGAACGGCGGCTTTCAGCGTCGCGATGATCGTGCGGGCGACTGTATCAGGATCGGGCGTGTAGTCAAAGGGTTCGGCGGAGACCCAGCCGGAAAAGCCGGCCCGTTTCGCGGCGCGCAGGACGGCGGCGAAGTCGTAGTCGGCCAGGCCGGGGCCGTGGCCGTCGGGGGTGTTGACGTGCAGGTGGCGGGCGATCGAGCCGAAGCGCTCCAGGTTCTTGTCGGGACCGCCGAGCATGAAGGACATGGCCTTGACGTCGAGCATGATGCCGACGGCGTCGGGCTGGCCGATGGCCTGGGCGAACTGGAGGGCCTGCTCGGCGGTATTGATGAAGTTGGTCTCCTTGGGCGAGAGGGCCTCGCAGCACCAGGTGACCTTGCGGGCCTTGAGGTGGGGGACGACGCTGGTGATTACCTCGAGGGCGCGGTTCCAGGCGTCCTGGAAGGTGTCGGGGGTTTCGAAGGAGCGCTGCTTGGGGGAGCCGTGGACGAGGATCGAGCCGCCGAGGTCGGCGCAGAGGTCGATCAGGGAGTGGAGGTAGTCCGCGCTACGGCGGCGGACGGCGGCGTCGGGACTGGTCAGGTGCAGCCCGGCGGGGCCGACGAAGAGCCAGTGCAGGGCGGGCATCCGGATGCCGTTGTCGGCGGCGGCGCGGGCGATCTCCTTGCGGCGGGCGGCGAGGACGTGGTCGGCGGATTCGGCGAGGGTGAATGGGGCGATCTCCACGCCGTCATAGCCCATATCGCGGGCCTTGCAGAAGACCTGCTCGATCGGTTCGTTCTTCCACATTTCGTTGCAAATGGCCAGTGGCCACATCAGTGTGTCCTCGAATGCGATGTTTTGTTGCGGTTCTCAGGGTTCCCGGGCAAGCACGACGCGGCCAGGGCAGTCGACTAACTGGTAATGTTGGCCCGGGCGGCGTTATCCTTTTCGTCGTGGAGCATCTGGTCGATCAGGATGGCGGCGCAGAGGATCGAGATGTCGTCCTGGCCGTCGGCGATCTCGACGCCGTAGGTGTCGGTCCAGGCCCAGATGGCCTTGGAGACGACGGCAACGGGTTGGCCTTGCCTGGTGAACTCGTACTGGTGGCGCCAGAAGCTGCCGGTGATCGTGTAGTCGTTGGGGCCGGGGACGTCGAGCGTGAAGGTCTTGTTGAACCAGCTCCACTCCTTGACCAGTTCGGCGAATAGCTCGCCGCTGCGGTAGATCTCGTACTTGGGCCTCCAGGAGAGGAGCTTCTGGGAGATGAAAGCCAGCTCGTTGCCCTGCAGGTCCTGGAAGGAGAGTTTGTCGCCCCAGGAGAAGGCCTTGCCATCGACGAAGAACACCTGGTTTCGGTGCTCGTCGAAGATATGGAAATCGTCTCCCCAGGACCAGAACTTCTCCTTGATGACGTATCGCATGCGTGCGACTCCTGGCCTACCCCGGTTTGGTCATGCTTGTCGGGTCGAGGACCTTGTCGAGCTGGTCCTGCGGCAGGACCTTCCTTTCCATGGCGATCTGGCGGACGGTCTTGCCGGTCTTGTGGGATTCCTTGGCGATCTCGGCTGCCTTGTCGTAGCCGATGAGAGGGGCCAGCGACGTACACATCGCCAGGGAGAGTTCGACGAGTTCCTCGCAGCGGTTCTTGTTGGCTTCCAAGCCCATGATGCAGCGTTCGGTGAAGATGCGCACGGCGTTGGTCAGGATGCGGATGGCTTCGAGCAGATTGTAGGCTATCGTCGGCATCATGGTGTTGAGTTCGAAGATGCTGTCGCGGGCGCAGAGGGTGACGGCGGTATCGGCGGCGATGACCTGGACGCAAGCCTGGATGAGCATCTCGCTCATGACGGGGTTGACCTTGCCGGGCATGATGCTGCTGCCTGGCTGGGTGGAGGGCAGAATCAGTTCACCCAGGCCGCAGCGGGGCCCGGAGCCCATCCAGCGGATGTCGTTGGCGATCTTGGTCAGGCTGACGGCGATGGTCTTGAGAAGGCCGGAGGCCTCGACGAGGGAGTCCTTGGCGGCCTGGGCTTCGAAGTGGTTGTCGGCCTCGAAGAAGGGGATCTTCGTCTCTTCGGCGAGCCGCTGGGCGAGCCGCTTGCCGAACTCGGGGTGGGTGTTGATGCCGGTGCCGACGGCGGTGCCGCCGATGGCGAGTTCCCGCAGCACGTTGACGGCGGTCTCGGCGCGGCCGACGGCCTTGCGGACCTGGGCGGTATAGCCGGAGAACTCCTGGCCCAGCCGGACGGGGGTGGCGTCCATCAGGTGGGTCCGGCCGATCTTCATCACGTCATCGAAATCCAAAGCCTTCTGGTGGAGGGCCTCCTGGAGGAATCGCAGGGCGGGGAGGAGGTCGTACTTGAGGGCCTCGGCGGCGGCGACGTGGATGGCGGTGGGGATCACGTCGTTGCTGGATTGGCCCATATTGACGTGATCGTTGGGGTGGACGTCCTTGCCGCCGATCTGGCCGGTGTGGATCTCGATGGCGCGGTTGGCGATGACCTCGTTGGCGTTCATGTTGGTGCTGGTGGCCGAGCCGGTCTGGAAGACGTCCAGCACGAAGTGGTCGTCGAGTTT
>JANYLN010000094.1 GCA_025357795.1 Planctomycetota bacterium | reverse complement strand
AGAACGCCGACTTGCCAATTTATGGGAATACTCCAGTGCGGAGTCGCCAGCACGAAGGCTCACAGGCCCAACAGGCGGGAGATTACCGGACCAAAAGAGGTCGCATGCGACACAGCCCATGCTCTGTCGCAAAGGAAGATTGTGTACCAGGTGCTGCAGCCAGGCTCAGCCAGGGATCGCGCCGCCCCACGAATGCCCGCCCCCAAAGATTCGGTCAAAGCCCAAAAGCACAACCGGATCCACAACCACCGCCGGCCCGGCCCTATTGCCCGGCTGCGCCATACCCTCACTCATCGCGCCGGTGCGGGCTGACGACTCGTGCGATTGGGCCGCTGCGACTTGCCGGAGCCCTGCTCCGGCTGGGTGGTCCGGCCCTGGTACTTCTCGGAGTGCTTGAGGTGCGACTGGAAGTTCTTCTCGTAGCCCCCGTAGATCTCGGGCTTGTCCACCAGGACCAGCATGTTCTCCGCGTTGGACTGCTCGGCCGCCTTGGTGAAGTTGAAACTCCCCGTGAGGATCGTCCGCCCGTCGATCAGTATGATCTTGTTGTGGGCGATCGCGTGCTTGTGATCGATGTAGACCGGGATCCCCGCATTGTGGAGGAACTGCGCCACCTGGTAGCGTTCGCTCTGCTGGCTGGGGTCCAGCACGACCAGGATCTGCACGCCCCGCTTGTGAGCGTTGACCACCGCTTGCGCGATCGGCGCCGATGTGAACTGGTAGGCCTGGATGTGCAGGCTGCTCTTGGCCTGGTCGATCTGCTCGACAATCGCGTCCGTGGTGTTGCCGCGAGGCGACAGGAACAGGTAGATGCCGTCCTGACTGGCCACCGAGACAACCCGCACCGCCGGCTGCGTTGCCGTCGCAGGCGTGGCCTCCCGGCCGCTCTCTCGCCGCCAGATCAGCCCGACCAGGACGATCAACACGACCAGCGTGAGGGCGGAGAATACCAGTTTCCTGTTGCTTGCCATCCGAGTGCTCCTGCCTGCCGCGGTAGCCCAACCCTTCCGGACCGTGCCATGCGGCTGGGCGCTTGTAGTTGGCCAGGTCAGCACTGTCAAGCCGCCCGGTCCGGCCGCCGTCCCACGACTCGTGCCATCCGGATACTAATACATCGTCACTTTGCAGGCATAGGGTACGTCAGATACCGCCCGGCGCGCACGGCCATCGGGCTCAGCGTGTGCCGCCGGGGTGCCGAAGGACTGATAATATGCGACACGACAATGCCCCGGGCGCTGATCGCGTCGGAAATCAGCCAGCGATGGCATCGCCACGGAAGCGCCTCGGCGCACAGGATCGCGGTCCGCCGCGTCCGGGCAATCTCGATCAGCCGGTCCAGGGCGATCTGAAAGTCATCTGTCTGCATGTAATCGGCAAAGCCCCGAAACGCCACATTGCGCCACGCAATGTTGGGCGAGTCCGGCGAACTGCGGCGCCGGCCACCAAGGACTTCCATGTGCCGATAACCTATCCGGTGGTTCCGCAGAAAGCGGCCCAGGACACCCCGCGCAAAATGCGGGAAGCGTCGCGAAGCGGGGAACCGCCGCACATCGACGATCTGCCGAATGCCGTGGGCCCGCAACAACTCCAGGAATCCCGCCGCGCTGCGGGTGGAGTGCCCGACCGTGGAGATCTCCAGATCACGCCCGCAGGCCAATGCCTCACGGGCGGTATGGATCGACCGGACCTGCCGAATCATCGTGCCACTCCCGCGCCCTCCAGCGCACCCTTGCGGTCCAGCGAATCGAGCAGCAGGTGAAAATAGATCGACCCGCGGTATGGACTCCAGCGTCAACTCCATCATGCTGCCTTAAGTGTAGGCGGCTCGCAGACGCGTGTCACCGCTGGGGCAGTCAGCGTGGCCTGCTTCAGCATCGGGCGCTATGATCCGGATGCCGGGCTGCCGCATGTCTCGGCAGGGAGTGTGCCATGGACCAACGTAAGCTGCGCTTCGGCCGGTTCGAGGCGGTGACGACGGACATCCAGCACCTGCACGAGGCTGGTTATATGCAGCTGGGCGACTGGAACCTGGCGCAGATCTGCGACCATCTCACGCGGTTCATGCGAATGTCTCTGGAGGGCTTCCCGTTTCAGTTCCCCTGGATCGTGCGCCGCGTGCTCGGGCCCCTGGTCCTCAAGCCCCTGGTCCTGTGGACCCACTGGATCCCCACCGGAGCCAAGGCCCCACCGGTCCTCATGCCGCATCGCACTCCCCAGGAACAGCCGGCCGTACAAACCATGACCGAGATGCTACACCGCGCCCGCAACCATCCGGGCGAATTTCACCCCAGCCCACTGTTCGGCCGACTGAGCAACCCGCAGTGGCGCAAGGTCCACCTGATCCACGCGTCACACCACTTGGGCTTCCTGGTGCCCAACGAAGTGGATGCCGCCCGGCAGGAGCCAAGCCAAGCCTCCTTCACCGACGATTGACCGCACTCACTCGCACGCCTGGCTATAGAACTCCGCCGCGTTGTCGGTCAACGCCTCCAGGGCCGGCAGAAAGGTGTATACTTGGTGGCCCGCATGATAATAGGTCATGCGAACGTTGCCCCGCAGGCTCGGGTCCAGCAGCAGATGGTCGATCGAATATTTCTGCGAGAGATATGAAGTATCGAGATCATAGTAGCCCGCGGCCAGGAAGACCTTCATGTGCGGGTTGGCGCTCATCGCCTGGCGAAGCGCGGGCAGCACGCTGGGAAATCCCTCCGCGGCCGACCCCCAGCCCCAGGCACTGCTGATTTCGGTATTGAGAAACTCGTACGGCCGCTCGGTCTGGAAGTCCAGCTTCGTGCGGGTGTAGTCGTAGAGCGTCGCAATCAGCGGGCCGAGCGTCAGAAACAGCGACGGGTCCGTAATGAAGTCCTCCCGCCCGGCCGGCAGACCGGTCACCCGCCCATCCATAATACCCACGATCCGCCCGCGATCGCGCAGGATCTCGCGAGTGAACTGCATGTTGCCGACCCGCAAGTGATTGCTGCGGATGAAGGCCTGAGACAAACTCGTGTACCAGCTGTAGCGTTCAACGATACGATCTCTCTGCTCGGGATCGAGGGCATCCCCCTGCGCCAACGCCAACCGGTACTCCGTGTTCGCCCACTTCTCGACCCGGGCCACGACCTCCTCCAACGAGGCCTCCTGCAGCACTGGCGGCAACTTGCCGTGGTACCAGGCGGTCGCGGCGTACGCCGGCAGGAACAAAACGTACGGCAGGTCATTGTCCTCGCCGAACATGACAGCCTGGAAATCCAGCGCTGCCGAGATCAGCACCAGCCCGCTGAGGTTCATGCCGACCTTACGCGGCAGGTGGCCGGCCAGCGCCGCCGCCCGGGTCGCACCGTAGCTCTCCCCGGCCAGAAACTTCGGCGAGAGCCAGCGATTCTGCTGCGTGATATACAGACGGATGAACTCGCCGATGATCTGCACGTCGGACTTGAGGTTGTAGAACTGCTTGGCGTCGGTGCCCACGGCCGCGCGGCTGAACCCCGTGCCAGGCGGATCGATGAACACCAGGTCCGTGAAGTCCAGCCAGGTGTCCTGGTTGTCGACCAGGCGGTACCGGGCCGGCAGCGCCGTGCCATCCTCCGCAAAGACCACGCGCCGGGGCC
The DNA here is from genome assembly GCA_025357795.1 of Planctomycetota bacterium. Lineage (GTDB taxonomy): Bacteria > Planctomycetota > Phycisphaerae > UBA1845 > JANYLN01 > JANYLN01. Next base: position 260 of record JANYLN010000094.1, on the reverse strand, counting down.
CCAGCGCCGCCAGGTGCAGCCAGATCGACGACGCGCCGGGACCGCCATTGAAGGCAAAAGTAATTGGCCGGCCCACCGCCCTTGCACCCCCGCAAGTGTAAGCGACATAGAAGATCTCCGCCTGCGGCTTACCGTCTTCGCCCCGGATGGGCATGAGGCCGGCGGTGGCGGTGTAGCGCAGGGTTCGCCCGGCCATCTCAATCGAGTGCTCCGTCGTACTGACCTGCAGCGCGGACGGGTCCTTGCGGGCTGGCGGTGGC